>CAZYLK010000364.1:0-1509 GCA_964648365.1 uncultured Phycisphaeraceae bacterium | reverse complement strand
AACCTGCACGTGACCTGCCGCGCCGCCGCCGCCACGCAACCGCGATGAGCGGCACTACGGCGACAACTCCGCTCGCCCCGCCGCCGCAGCATTCGCCGCCAGCCAGTCCGAAGGGTTGCTCCAGGCAATCGAGCACGCCATTTGCATCGGCGTCCACGTCCGCCACGCCGCAGCCGCATTCACCCGGCGCGGTCTTGGCGGCATCCGACGGGCATTCATCGCAGCCGTTGCCGGCGCCGTCGCCATCGTCGTCGGTATGATCACTGGTCGCACTCTCCGGGCAGGTGTCGCAGCCATCGGCGTTTCCATCGCCGTCGCTGTCCCGCTGATCGGGATTCGCCGCGTTAGGACAATTATCGCAGTCGTCGCCAAGGCCATCCCCGTCCGCGTCCGCCTGCGACGCGTTTGAGATTGCCGGGCAGTTGTCGCTTAAGTCGCCCGTGCCATCGCCATCATTATCCACCTCCTCGCACGCCGTCAGCATCACGTCGTCGATTGCCCACCCTGAGAGTTCCATCGCCGAATCGGTTTCCAGACGAAAACGAGCTACGATTGTCTTGCCGGCAAACTCGCTGATGTCGGCCTGGTACACGCCCCATCCGGCGCTCTGCTGCACAGTCGTTGGCTCGTCCCCCACATCGACGCGCATCGTCGGCCCGGTCCACGTCCAGACGATGCGTGCCGTGCCGCCGCCGAATTCGCGCACTTCGACAAACGCGCGGTCAAACGCCGACGCCTCAAGCTGAAACTGTTGTGCCCAGCTCAGGATGATCGGCCCGCGCATGCCGCGCAGATCGATCGGCGGCATGACCAGCTCACTGCTCGAACCGGCGTCGTAGCCTTCATCCAGATCGGTCTTCCAGCAGTTCGCCCCGCTGTTGCACGAATCCAGCGGGGCGGCAGAGGGTGTGCCCAGCTCCCACTCATCCGCAATGCCGCTATGAGTGAAGCCGGCATCGCCGACTTCGAAGTCCGTCGAGTACACCGTCGCCGGCACGGTCAGCTCACCGCACTCGGCAGGCGAAGCGGCCTCGCAGATCTCGATGCGCCAGTCGTTCAGCGTCCCGCCCTCGCCCGCCTGGTCGTCGTGAATGGTCAGCGTCCAGGTGCCGCCAGCGTCGACGCCGCGGAACCAGTCGAGGCGGAAACTCGGTTGCGGCTGAACCTCCAGACCATCGGCGTCCAGAAGAAACGCGAGCGACGCGGCCGCCCGATCGTCCAAAACGATGTCCAGATCGCCGGGTGCCTCAAATGCGGCACTCACATCGGTCATCAGGGCAACCTCGCTCCCGCCGGGACTGGTCAGCGTGATGTCCAGATCGGACAGCCGATCGTGCGACAGGTCGATCGCCACGCGCAGTTGCTCGACTTGCGGATTGCCGGGCACCTGGAGCGTCGACGTGACCACCGCCGGACCGGCGGGGATAATCACCGGCGCGTCGCCGGCGACCGTCTCGCCTTCACAGGCATCGGCCGGCAACACCGCTACGCTGAGGCGATAGGTGCCTC
>CAZYLK010000363.1:0-1603 GCA_964648365.1 uncultured Phycisphaeraceae bacterium | reverse complement strand
CTGGTCAACCTCGCGGACTTGCTCTCGCTATTGCGATTACGTTGCGAGCGCGCGAGCGGAGCCTGAACAGCGATCTGGTCGGTCCGCATTACGCCCAGTCTGCGCCAACTGGTCATCCCGCGGGCTGGCGGAACCGTATAATCAGGGTGGATGCGGATGCGGGCCAGGCGGGAGTCCGACTGTGGTGATTCGCGGGACAATTCAAAACGGTCACGTCGTACCGTCGGAACCGCTGTCGCTGCCGAACGGTCAGGCCGTCTTTATCGTGACTGCCGAGACCGTCGATCCTCAACGAAGGCGCGAGGCGCTGGACCGACTTCGAACGCGCGCTGTGGATGTCCTGCTGCCGGATGAGGCGTTCTCGACTGATGAACTCTACGACGACGGACCGGGCTCTGCGGACAGGGACTGAATGGCGTTGACGCTCGTCGATACCAGTGTACTGGCGCGCCTCCTCGAACGCGGCAGCGAGAAAGCTCAGGCGGCGGAGCGGCTCTCAGCGCTCCCGAGCACACCGAATATGCAGTCTGTGGCCAGATACTGACCGAGTTCTGGGTCGTTGCGACGCGCCCCGTGAGCGCAAACGGCTATGGTCTAGCGCCGAAAGCCGCCGACGCTTGTCTTGCGGACTACCTGTCCGCGCTGCCGCTGCTCCCCGATCCACCGGACTTGTTCGAGTGCTGGCGCGAGATCGTCGTTCGCTATTCTGTCACGGGGAAACCTGCGCACGACGCTCGGCTCGTCGCACTGCTGAAGTGCTACGGCGGAAGCCGCGTGCTGACATTCAATCCACGCGACTTCAGACGCTACGCCGACATAGAGGTTGTTGTGCCGTCGCTCGACGCACCTGCGTCAAACGTATAGCGCGAGATGACATCCGCTCGCTGCGGGCTGGCGTGCGTGCGCTTCCGGTCTGAGCATCGCCGCGCGCTGCCGCTGCCTTGCCCGGAAGTGAGTCCCACATCTCTCCAGGCTCGGGCCGATTCGTGCCTGCTTCCCGCCTCCACCTCCGCCCCATTCGCCGGTAGAGTGTCACCTTAACGTCTAGGCGAAGAGCCGGAGCCGACGGCATGGACAGCGAATCGAGCGCCGAGCGGATACTGCACGAGGCCCGCGCGCACGCGGCCGGCGTCGAGCGAGACGCGTACCTCGCCCGGGCGTGCGGCGGCGACGCTGCGCTGCGCACGCACGTCGAAGCGTTGCTGCGCGGCGACTCTGAGGCGATGGCCTCGTCGGGCAGCCGGGAGCTTCCTGCCGACGACGCGCGTTCCGTCCACGTGGCATTGGCCGGCGCCGCATCCTCCGCCGACCCGGACTTCGATCCCGACGCCACCATCCCCGACGACAGGCACCGGTCAGGCGAGGCGGGAAGCGCGCCCGTCGCCGCTTCCGCATCTGCGTCCGCGCCTGCGTCTGCTTCCGCGTCCGCCGCCGCCGCCGACCCGGCCGGCGACGACGACATCGGCCTTGCCATGCCGACCGCGGCGGACTTGCAGCGGGCGGCGTCGAAGGGTGAGACGGCGGCGTTCACCGAGCAACCGGGCCAGATGATCGGGCGCTACAAGCTGCTGCAGAAAATCGGCGAAGGCGGCTTCGGATCGGT
>CAZYLK010000362.1:0-1634 GCA_964648365.1 uncultured Phycisphaeraceae bacterium | reverse complement strand
ACATGTTCGAAAAGCTCTCCGACAGACTAAACGGCGTGTTCCGCGGGCTTCGCGGGCGCGGCAAGATTACCGAGGACAACGTCACCGAGGTGCTGCGCGAGATCCGCACGGCCCTGCTGGAGGCCGACGTCAATCTCGACGTCGCCCGGGCCTTCTGCGACGAGGTCCAGACCAAAGCGGTCGGGGCGGAGGTGCTCAAGACGCTCAAGCCCGACCAGGTGATGGTCAAGATCGTCCACGACGAACTGATCCGCCTGATGGGGCCGGTCGATCCGCGCATCCCGTTCGTGTCGCCGGGGCCGACCGTGCTGCTGATGGCCGGGCTGCAAGGCTCGGGTAAAACCACCACCTGCGGCAAAATGGCCAACATGCTGGTCAAGCGGGCCAAGCGGCCGATGCTCGTGGCGGCCGACCTGAAACGCCCCGCGGCCATCGACCAGCTCGAAGTGCTCGGCGGGCAGATCGGCGTGCCGGTCTACACCGAGCGCGACCATCAGAACGCTGTTAAAGTCTGCCGCAACGGTATCGCGGAGGCCCGAAAGAAGGATCGCGACGTGGTGATCCTCGACACGGCCGGGCGGCTGGCGATCGACGACGAGTTGATGGACGAACTGGCCAAGGTGGCCGGCGCCACCACGCCGCACCAGATCTATCTCGTCCTGGACGCGATGACCGGTCAGGACGCGGTCGCCACCGCCAAGGTCTTCAACAGCCGGCTCGAACTCGACGGCTGCATCCTCACCAAGTTCGACTCCGACACCCGCGGCGGCGCGGCGCTCTCCGTCAAGTACGTCACCGGCAAGCCGATCAAGTTCATCGGCGTCGGCGAGAAGATGGAGGCCATCGAAGAGTTCCACCCCGACCGCATCGCGGGCCGCATCCTGGGCATGGGCGACGTGCTGACGCTGGTCGAGCAGGCGCAGCAGCAGTACGACAAGGAGGAGGCGGAGAAGCTCGAGGCCAAGATGGCCAAGGGCCGCTTTACGCTCGACGACTTCGACTCGCACCTTCAGAAGATCAAGTCCATGGGATCGCTGCGGGACATCGTCAAGAAGATGCCCGGCATGGCCGGCATGTTGGACGGGCAGGATGTCGACGACGGCGAGATCGACCACATGCAGGCGCTGATCCGTTCCATGACGCCCAAGGAACGGGCCAACCCCAACATCATCGACGCCTCCCGCCGCCGCCGCATTGCCCGTGGCGCCGGCATGGAGGTCGAGGACGTGAGCGGGCTGGTCAAGCAGTTCGGCGTCATGCGCGACATGATGAAGAGTATGGCCGGCAAGGGGATGTGGGAGCGCGTCCGCATGGCCACCAGGATGGGCAACATCCTCTCCAGCGGCGGGTCGCTCAAGAAGATGAAGGCGTCGACGACCGCCACCCAGCGGCGGCTATCCAGCAAGGACAAGCGTAAGCAGCGGAAGCGCGGGCGGCGGTAGCCGGCAGGCTCGGCTCATCGGCGCACGAAAAAGCGAGGGCCGCGCTGCCGCGACCCTCGCCCTCTCCCCAACCTCTCCCTCGATCAATCGCTGCTACTGACCGCAGTTCGTGGGCTTCTGGATGCCGCACACGTCCACCGTGTGGGCGCCGTCGGACACGCCGGTCCGGATCAGCTTTCCCTTCCCCTTCGA
>CAZYLK010000361.1:0-1673 GCA_964648365.1 uncultured Phycisphaeraceae bacterium | reverse complement strand
CGGGCGCACCGCCTTCGCGGCTCGAGCACTGTGTCTACGCATCACCATGGCTCCCACATCGCTCCCCTCGGGTGTTGGCTGGGACGATCACAGTAGTCCGCACGTCCGCGGGCAGGAATAGCTGTCTGAGACAATCTGTTGCTCCCCTGAGCACGTTCGCTTGCGGTCATGGCGGGCAGCGTCTGGTTCGACGGTTGCGGAACGACCGTTGACTCCCCCCATTTGTTTCATCGTCCGGCCCCAGAACCGATCCGGGAGTCACCATGCGACGTCGCCTCGTAGCGATCCTGCTCTTCACTCTCGTTGCGGGCGGTTCCATGCCTCTCGCGGCGCAGGGCCGGCCCTCGCTGTACGAGCCCGGCATCTCACCCGACGGCGCGCAAGTAGCGTTCGTCTCAGGCGGGGACATCTGGACCGTGCCGGTGAGTGGCGGTGCCGCACGGCTGCTCGTATCCCATTCGGCGCACGAGTCGCGTCCGCTGTATTCGCCCGACGGCTCGATGCTGGCTTTCAACTCGAATCGCAGCGGCAGCCTGGACGTCTACGTGATGGACCTGGCGACCGGCGCGCTGCGCCGGCTCACCCACGATTCGGGCAACGAGGATCTCACCGGTTGGTCCGCCGATGCTCACTGGATCTACTTCACGTCGTCGGCCGAGGACGTGAGCGGCATGAGCGACGTTTTCCGCGTCCGCGCGTCCGGCGGTACGCCGATGGCCGTGGCGGCCGACCGTTACGAAACGGAGTTCTTCGCCGCGCCTTCGCCCACCGAGCCGGGGCTGATCGCGATCGCGGCGCGCGGCCGCATGGCGCAGAGCCAGTGGTGGCGCAACGGCCATTCGCACATCGACCAGTCGGAGATCTGGACCGTACGCGAGGCGGCGCGCTCGGACGCCGTGCCGGCCTACACGATGATCGCTGCCGGCGGCAAGAACCTGTGGCCCATGTGGGGCGCGGATGGCGCGCTCATCTTCATGTCCGATCGGTCGGGCGCCGAGAACCTCTGGAGCGTTGCGGCGACGGGCGGCGAGGCGGCGCAGCTGACGGCGTTCGAAGATGGCAGGTTGCTGTGGCCGAGCATCAGTGCGAACGGCAGCACCGTCGCATTCGAACGGGATTTCGGTATCTGGACGATGGATGCGGCGAGTGGATCGGTGAGACAACTCGATATCCGGCTGGTGGGCGCAGTCGAGGCGCCCGCACCGGTCCTCGAACGCGAGGAACAGGGTTGGGACGGCATAACCGTCGCCCCCGACGGCAAGAAATGGGCGTTCATTGCCGGCGGCGACGTATGGGCAACAACGATCGAAGGCGACGTCCCTGCGACGCGTGTGACGAGCACTGCTGCCGCAGAGGATGACATCGTATGGTCCGCCGATTCACGCCATGTCGTCTACACATCCTGGCGCACCGGTACGCCGAAGTTGTACGCGTACGATTTCGCGGCCGGCACCGAGCGGCAACTTACGAACGGCAGGGGCCGCGATGGCGGGCCGGCGTTCTCACCTGATGGCCGTTTTCTAGCCTACGTACGCACGGTGGACGAGCAACGCGAACTGCGATTGCTCGAGTGGCCGTCCGGCGACGATCGGCGCCTTGCAGGGGACGTGATCACCGGGCCGACGTGGTCGCCCGACAGCCGGTGGATCGCGTACGGCGGCGCGACGGGCGCC
>CAZYLK010000360.1:0-1678 GCA_964648365.1 uncultured Phycisphaeraceae bacterium | reverse complement strand
GCAATCGCACAAGGTTTTTCTGCCAGTTTTTCCTTGACACGCCTGGGCCGAGTCTGGTAACCTAGCCGTTGCTGCTGAGGAAACCATGCCGATCCGGGTGAGGCCCGGTGGCGCATGTGTTGAGCGTGACTCTATCCATACCTCCGTGGGAGGTAGAGGTTGTGTTCGCGCCGGTAGCATCCCCACCTGTCCGAGTCCGTGGCTTCGCGCCGAGCGGCTGGTGCGCGCTGGTCTGGGTTCGCACGGGCCTGACGCCGCGGCGAGAACGCGGCCGCTTCCCTGTGGACGGCGGTTCCAGCACGAAGAATCTGCGCGGACGGAAGTCCACCGCGTCCTGCCCGCACACCACCACAGGTGGCGATTCAGCCCAGGCGGACGGATTTCTGCGAGGCGCTACGCTTGCCGGTAACTCACTCGCCGCAGTTGATGTCGCGCGAGATGGCCGGGCAATCAAGAAGCAGGACGGTGTGGTCGCCGGTCTGCTTCTTGTACTTCGTCCTGGCACGCCCGCGGTCGTCTACGGCGAGCGTGCGGCGGTCGCCGCTGTTGGTGAGGTGAAGTTCGGCTCCCTCTGGGAGCTTCGATCGAACCCTTGCCTTCACGCGCCCATTGCGGCACTTGACGCGAAGGTTGCGTATATCGTCGCAATCAAAGTCGGGATCGTCCATCGGACCCCACTCCATGTAATCCCACCAGGTCTGATGCTCACTCAGATAGTAGCCAGCCCACCAGATCAAGCGCGAGTCTTCGGTGGGGTATGGTCCTTCCGGCCGACCGGCGTCGACGACTTTGCCGTCGATCAGGTAGGCATACCAATCGGCGCCGAAGAGCTCCAACCTATGACGATGAGGCGTCTGAACGTCGAAGCTAAACTGCAGGATGGGGAGCCATGCATCGCGATAGAACTGCATGCGATCTCGTCCGATGGTGAAGTGATAGAGTATCTCGCTGCTGCCGGAGAAAGATATCCCCGCGGGCGCGGCCCAGCGGACTTCGGCTCCGGAGCCGTTCGATTGCATCACCCATTCGGCGGCAAAGCGATCGGTTCCAGCGTACTTGGCGAGTGGTTGTCGGTATCCGTCGAACTGGCCGTTGTGCCAGCCTTCTCCATATCCTCGGATGTCCTGGTAGAACCACCCATCATCAATCCACCGCTCGGCGTCGAATGTCCCGTCGCGAGTAAAGCCCGCCTCCTCTGGCAACACGTCGCAATCGTATCGGAATTGCCCGGTCGCCGAGGCGGCGACTGCCGCAACGGTGATGACGTACGCACTCATTGTCGAGACCCTCCTTCCGGTGAGACCGTGTGGAACTTCCCCGAAGTGTACGAGAACACAAGTGTCCAATCCACCTCAGTTTTTTCTTTTATGGAGCTAAACCATGCAATGCCAACGAATTAGCAAGTACGCAATCGCTTTGACGGCTCTTGCCACCGGCGCCGCTGGGACGGCGGCCCGAGCCGCCGATCCGGTCATCCACGTTCAGTGGGACGGAGGCGGCACGCCGGTCAAGGACACTCATTACAGCGTCGGCAGCGGCGCCTTCCCGGACGTCACGCTGATCGTCGGCCACCCCGACTGGAGGGTCTGGTCGACCGACACGGACAATCCCGGGCAGATCGGCGACATGGGTCACCTGAAGACCCACGCGGCGGCAGACGACGTCTTCACCGTCGTGC
>CAZYLK010000359.1:0-1760 GCA_964648365.1 uncultured Phycisphaeraceae bacterium | reverse complement strand
GTCGAATGCACCCCCACCGACCCGCCCGGCGAGCCGATCGAGACGCGGGTGAACATCAACAACGACAACACCGGCAAGTACAAGCTCAAAAAGCTCGCCAAAGGCGAGTACGCGTGCGCCATCACGGAAGTCCGCGACGCCGACGGCAACGTCGTCTGCAACGAACCGGCCGGCAAGCGGGTGGTGAACGTCAAGTAGCCCTTGCGGAACGGAGTCAGGGCGTCAGGGACGGAGGACTACGCTCGATCGAACGTCCCTTCCAGCCGCGGACTCGGCACGAGCTGAAGCCCGCGGCTCGCGAAGAGGCCCGGCCGGTCTGGTCACGCACCGTTCGGCGCCGTTTGATGTTGGCACGGCGATTGCTGGTTGGCGGGCCGTGGGAACGGGCTTACACTTGACGCTTTGACCGCGACGACGCCCCGTCGAGCGGCGGTGCTCGGCCGCGTCGAGGCGGGGAACCAGCCGGATCACGCGACGCTTGATCGAAAGCGAGGTATAGCCATGAAACGTGCGAAACTGACCATCGTGGGGGCCGGGAACGTGGGGGCGAGCTGCGCCTTGTGGGCGGCGGCCAAGGAACTGGGCGACATCGTCCTGATCGACATCCCGGACTTCGCCGACAAGACGGCCGGCAAGGCGCTGGACCTGGCTCAGTGCGCCCCGATCGAGCGGTTCGACTCGCGGATCACCGGCACCGGCGACTACGCGGCCGCCAGCGAATCGGACGTGGTCATCATCACGGCCGGCCTGCCGCGCAAGCCGGGCATGAGCCGCGACGACCTCATCCAGACCAACGTCAAGATTGTCCGCTCCGTCACCGAGCAGCTTGTGGCCGTCGCGCCCAACGCGGTGCTGATCGTCGTCTCCAACCCGCTCGACGCGATGGTCTATACCGCATGGAAGGTCAGCGGCTTCCCGACGCAGCGGGTGGTCGGCCAGGCGGGCTGCCTGGACATCGCCCGCTACCGCACGTTCATCGCGATGGAACTGAACTGCAGCGTCGAGGACATCACGGCGCTCTTGATGGGCGGGCACGGCGACGACATGGTGCCGCTGCCGCGCTACACGTCGGTGGCCGGCATCCCGGTGACGCAGCTTATCCCGAAGGACCGGCTCAATGCCATCATCGAGCGGGCCAAGATGGGCGGCGGCGAACTGGTCAAGTTGATGGGCACCAGCGCCTACTATGCTCCCGCGTCCGGCTCGGTGCAGATGGCCGAAGCGATCATCAAGGACAAGCGCCGCATCCTGCCCTGCGCCGCGTATTGCGACAAGGAATACGGCGTCGGCGGCTACTTCGTCGGCGTGCCCACCATGCTGGGCGCCAACGGCGTGGAGAAGGTCATCGAGGTCGAACTCGACAAGGCCGAGTGGGATCTGTTCGGCAACAGCGTGTCGCACGTGAAGGAACTGGTAGGCGTGGCGGACGGGTTCATGAAGGGATGAGTCGCCCTGGTGGGGCGAAGGGAGTGAGGGAGTGAGGGAGTAAGGGAGTCAGGGAAGAAAGAGGGTTCGCACCGAATGCGACTTTCAGACCAGGCCTTCCCTTCGTTCGCCCGTTCGTTCTCCGTGTGGGAATGAACGACGATTCGTGGCCCAGCTTCCGCCATCTTGCCCTTACTCCCTCACTCCCTGTTCCCTTACTCCCTTCTGCCCCTGAGGTCATGGCGCTCGACGAGAGCCGCCCGGCGCTGCTGAGGCAGATCCCGCTCGAAATCCTCGACTTCTGGATCGACCCGGTGAACCAGCGGCTGGTCGGC
>CAZYLK010000358.1:0-1780 GCA_964648365.1 uncultured Phycisphaeraceae bacterium | reverse complement strand
CACGGCGCGCGCCGGCCGGAGACATAGTCAGCCTCAGACGTGTGCATGCCTGAGGAGCTTCGCGAGGTAGTGGAATGACGGATGATCCGATTGTCGCTGAGGTTCGCAAAGCGCGCGAAGCGTTCGCAGCCCGGTTCAACTATGACTTGGCGGCAATGGTCGCTGACCTGCAGCGCCGGACGGAGGAAGCCCGCCGCGCCGGCCGCAAGGTCGTCGCGCTGCGCCCGAAGCCTGTCGAGCCAACTGCGCAGCCCACCCAGGCTGGTGGAGCCGCAGGATAGGCCTATGCCCGCAGACGACTCTGCCGATCAACAACCCTTGCGTGACCCGATCGTAGAGGAAGTTCACCGCATTCGTGAACAGATGTGGGAGGACTGCGGCGGGAGCCTAGACGGGTTGATCGAGTTCCTCCGGGCGTCCGAGCGCGAGCACCCTGGGCGGTTGATCTCGAAGGAAGAGTTGGACAGGCGTCGCGCGGCCAAGGCGTCAGTCAGCGACACGACGCCACCAGCCGGTTGACGTGGCAGTAGCAGGCAACTCAATACGCCCGCGGCCCGATGCTCAGTCGCTTGCCGCGCGCCCAGAATCCGCCGCTGCGACGGCTTGAGCCCGGGATCGAACGGGGCGAGCATCTGCCACGCTGGCGACTTCTAGGCGGGCGCGAGACAATCACGCGACGCGAAGCCCTATTCGAGGAGTAATTCGGCGATGATCGACAAGGAACGACGTGACCTCGGCCCGAATGAGGTTTGGCTCGGCGATTCGGAGTGGTATCTCGACCTAACCGACTTCACGCTCGTACACGACGGCGAGAAAATCGCAACGTGCTATTCTGTCTCTCCAACGGTTCTGCTGAGGACGGCACTGGTACGGCGCGGCGCGAGTACGCCGGCAGGCGACGAGATTCAGGGCCCTACAGCGACGTGGTTTGAGATCTGCAGGCAATTGAAACGTGATCCCGAGTTTCGTTTCGAGTTCACATCCGCCCCGACAAAGTTTGAGGAGTTCTTGGCCGGGGCATACAAGCTGCACGGGTGGGATGCGGTGACGCTCACGCCGCGAAGCGGTGATAAAGGGCGGGACGTAATTGCCATCACGTCGAAGATGAGTGCGATGCGGGTCTTGGACCAAGCCAAGGCATACAGTCCGGCGAATCTCGTTTCGGCTAATGACGTGCGAGCCATCTTTGGCGTTCTACGCCTTGACCAGGGCGCAACCAAGGGCATCATTACGACGACGAGTGATTTCGCACCGAGTGTCGCGGACGACTTCCAGAAAGTGATCCCCTACCAACTCGAAACGAAGAACGGTGAGCAGTTCTTGGCGTGGCTTAGAAACATACTTTCAAGCCAAGCTGACGTAGAGCGACCAGAGCCCAAATGGATAGCGCCACCACCAGGAGTGATTCAGCCCTGGATCGTCCCTCCCACCCGCAGGCCAAAGCCAGTTCAAGGCTAATAGCGTCCCGCACCCCCTGTTACTTATCGTCAGGAGGAACTTCGGCGACAAGAGGCAAGAACCGGAGACGGAGTCTGAAGCACGCGTGTGCAGCGTAAAGGCACTTCGTTCGCCCACCAGGGCACGGCGCATCGAATCGCGGGCTGTCGTGGTTCGCGGGAAGGATAAACGTGGGACAAAGGAACAACCGACGCGCGGCCGTAACGGCAGGCGTGATGCTGACCGCCTTCGTCGGCGGATGTCCGTTTCCGCTGGTCTCGCAGCAGCAGCGGGAGTGTGAGGCCGCTGGGGGCGTGTGGGGGCATCAGGGGCTGTTCCCCGG
>CAZYLK010000357.1:0-1812 GCA_964648365.1 uncultured Phycisphaeraceae bacterium | reverse complement strand
CGGCCGGGGGGGACGGCGGCAGGTCCGGCGGGACGCAGACGTCGGCCGACGCGACGTTGACGCCGCTGATTTCGCTGCTGGGGCGGTACCGGGGCGCCTGCAACACCTATCTGGAGATCCCGACGATGGATGGCTACGTGGCGACCATCGAGTGTGGGCGCGGGCACAAGGTCGCGTGCGAGCCGGCGCTGCTCAGCGCGGCCGCGGAACTTCTGGGCAGTGAGGCCGTCCGCGTCGTGGGCCCGAAGCGCCGGCCGATCCCCTGGCGGACGGAGGGGAATGGGCATTGAGGGGGTTTATTGGCATTTTTGCCGGGATGAGCCGCTGTGAGCCGGGCGGCACGCCGTTGACGACTCCCTGGCTCGCCGAACGTCACGCCGACCAGAGCGCGTGCAGCGGCACTGCGAACAGCTTATCGCCGAATGGAACGGTTTGATCGCCGGTGTAGAGCACCACGCCGCGTACGAAACGCTTGCCAACCAGGTCGCTCAGAGCGCGAATCCCACGGAAGTCGCCGGAAGAGACGGATGCCGACGACTTTATCTCAACAGCAGCCACGCGGCCGTCGGGCGCCTCCGCGATGACGTCGACCTCCGTGCCCGTGCGTGAACGAAAGTGAAACAGTTGAGGATGAGATCGGTTCCAGGTCGCCTGTTTCGTCAGTTCCATCACGACGAAGTTTTCCATCAGACTTCCCGCCAGCGCCGATTCGCGCTGGATGCGTTCCCGGTCAATCGACAGCAGCGCACTGACCAGACCCGTGTCCAGAAAGTAGAGCTTGGGTGACTTGACGAGGCGCGTCCCCAGGTTGGTGGACCACGGCGACAGCAGCCGGACCATGAACACCGCCTGAAACAGCGCAAAGTGTCGGCGCAGCGTCGAGTGCGGGATCGACAGGGAACGTGAAACGTCAGAATAGTTAAGCAGACTTCCGATTCGCGTCGCGAGCAGTTGCAGCAGACGCGGAAGATCGTGGAGGTTCTGCACTTCGTTGACGTCGCGCACATCGCGTTCGATGATTGACGTGACATAGGACGAGAACCAGTTCTGTCGGCGCTCAAGCGTGGGGCGCTGAAGCGCGTCGGGAAACCCGCCGACGAGGATCCGCTCCCAGGGATCGTCTTTCGCGCCTGTGGGGGAAAGATCTGCGTCTTCGTCCAGGAGTCGGTCGAGAAACCGGTCCTCGCGCCCGGCCAGCTCGCCCTGCGACAGCGGCCAGAGCGAGACGATCTCCATCCGCCCCGCCAGCGAGTCCGCAAGGTTCGGCAGCATCAGTACGTGTGCGGAACCGGTAAGGAGGAAGCGGCCGGGGCGGCGGTTGCGATCGACGGACGACTTGATCGGCAGGATGATCTCTGGGACGCGCTGGATCTCGTCCAGGACTACTTCCTCGGCCAGCCCGTCGACGAAACCCTTCGGATTCTGCCTGGCCGAGGCGACGTTGCTGACATCGTCGAAGTCGACGAAGTTGCGTCCATTGGTGAACGCGCGGGCCAGCGTCGTCTTACCCGTTTGCCTGGCCCCATGGATCAGCGTGATGGGGCTGTCCTCCAGTGCTTGCGATACCCTGCGGCTGATATTTCGCTGTAGCATGGTGTAAAAATAGCCTTGCCGCGGCGAATTTTCCACATCACGGCGGCAAAGCTTACACCACGCAGCAGTTTCTAGACCTGATTGGCGTCCAGGGCCTGAGTTATCGGTCCCAATCCGCGCCGGGCAACCGGCGGCGGGCGATCCCGCATGCCTGCTCCGGCCAGTGCGGCAGTTCTAGCCGCAGTCAGAGCGCTTGCCCTTCAGAATGCAGATGCCGTT
>CAZYLK010000356.1:0-1887 GCA_964648365.1 uncultured Phycisphaeraceae bacterium | reverse complement strand
GTGCATCGGTCAACCAGCCACGAAAGGAGACTCAACCGATGGACACACCGCTCACTCATGCCGAACTGCGCCAGTTCACGGGCGACCTTGAACGCTTCCGCCACCCGCTCGCCCGCGGCGTCATCTACACGCCGGGCATTCGCTACCTTGCCAGTCGCGCCGGCGCTTACTGGCTCATCGACGAGATGGCGCTGGCGATCGCCGGGGGCGATGTTGCCAGGGCCGGCAAGTCCGACGAGCGCGTGCTCAGCCTGCACTTCTGGCGGCTTGAAGTCCGCGAAGACCGCTCGGCAATGCTGACCGCCCGCGCCGACGACGGCGTTCCTCCCTTCGTCACGCGCCACATCCCGTGGACCGACTTCCCGCTCAACCACGTGGACGTGTGGGCCGGCTACGACGGCCGGCACTGGACGCTCTACCTGCCCTCCGAACACTGAGGGCTTCGTCCCGCCCATCTTCGCGACGCTGGACAGCGGGCGCAGTTCCCGCTGTTCAGTTCATGTGTGCGCCGTGCCGGAGCTACCTCCCTGCTTCCTGATTCCGCAACGCGCCGGAGCATGGTCCGCGCCAGGCGGGGCATCGCCTGTCACGTCCCAAGCGGGTGAAGCCGAAGAACAGGAACCCTCGGACTCGGGACCATACCGGCAGATGGATGGTTGAACGTGGCGTGTCCGCCGCCCGCCGTGTCGGGTCCCAGCCGCCGGTGAGGACCCGACGACGACGGCCGTATACGGCAGATTCCACACAGTCGAACGACTGACTGATTCATCCGATTGAATCCACACCAGAATCTCGCTGAAATCGATTTGTTGCACAGACATCTCCCCTAAGCGGTGCTTAGGACTTCTTTCACCGTGAAAGCGTGCTGGCTGGCAGGCTGTCATGCTTGCAGGCTGGCTTACGGTCCTGACGGCGTGCATGCAGGCGCGACGGCATGACGGCTTGCTCTCCGTCCTGTCGGCAGGCTTGCAGGCATGAAGGCCGGATGACGTGACGGCTTGACGGCTGACAGTCATGCAGGCATGAGTGCAGGCGCTCCTGCCGTCCGGCATGCGTGCCTGAAGGCATGCCAGACTGCCGGCTGCAAATAATGCTTGCCATCGGGCATGCAATCGTGCTAGCCATCAGGCATGATTATCGCCGTGGCGAACTCCAAGGGCGGGGTCGGGAAATCGACGCTCGCCGTCCACCTGGCCGCGTGGCTCGACAAGCAGGGCCACCGGGTGACGCTGGCCGACTGCGACACGCAGCAGTCGTCGTCGCAGTGGATTCGCGAGGCGGCGCCGCAGGTCAAGACGCTCTGCATGCGCGACCCGGACACCATCATCAACGAGCTGCCGCAACTGGCCCAGGAAACCGACTACGTTGTCGCCGACGGGCCGGGGAGTCTCGCCGAAACGAGCCGGGCGCTGCTGCTCGTGGCCGACCAGGCCATCGTGCCGTGCAAGGCGTCGATGCTGGAGATTCGCGCGCTGGACGCCGCGACCAAGGTGCTCCGCCAGGCGCAGAAGATCCGCGTCGGTCCGCCGAAGGCGACCATCGTGCTCAGCATGGTCGGCAAGCACTACCGGCTCACCCAGGACATGCGCGAGGCGGCGGCGCTGCTCAAGCTGCCGATCACGCCGACCTTCATGACGCTCCGCCAGATTTACGCCGACGCGCCCGGCCAGGCGGCCGTCGTCTGGCACATGGGCTCGCGCGCCAGGGAAGCCGCCGTCGAAGTGGAGCGGCTCTTCCGCGAGCTGTTTCCCGACGCGGTCGCATCGTCGCGCCCGGCCGCGCGCAAGCGCCACGCCGTGGCGACGTAGGGAAGGGGACGCATGGCCGAACGCCGCTCACTCGCCGAGGGACTCAAGGCCACGCCGAAGGTGGACACCGTGGTCGCCC
>CAZYLK010000355.1:0-2016 GCA_964648365.1 uncultured Phycisphaeraceae bacterium | reverse complement strand
ACTCGTCGCCGAGCTTGAGCCGGGCTGTGCGGGCGTCGGCGGATTCCAACCCCTGCAATCGGCTGAACGCGTCGCCGGACCTCTTTGCTTCGCCCACGCGCTCGAACGTCAGGACGTCAGTAAAGAACGTGACGGCGCGATCGAGGTCGGAGACGGTCATGCCGATCTCGGCGACCGCTACGCCCGCCGATGGCAGCGGATCCGCGGCTTCCGCCTGGCTGTACACGCGCGGCGGGTGGACGAGGCAGGCGGGCAGCAGGACCGCGGCGACGGCGACGGCGACGGCCCGCCGCCGGGCGAACGGTGATTCGAGCATTGACACGGGCATCTCCTTGGGGTGGCGCCCGCGGCAGGCACGGCATCCCCGGCCGGGCCGCACGGACCTGCACCGCAGTCGTTGGATGCACCGGAGCGGGAGGGAGTTTCAGTGCGCAGCGCGACCGGCGGGCGCATCGAGCGGCCGCAGCCGATCGAACTGACACTGGAAGATGCAGCGTTCGTCGCCGGAATGGTTGAGCTTGGCGCAGTACACCTGATGATGCATCGGCAGTTCGGCGTATGCCGCGGACGCCAACAGCATCCCGGCCGCGGGGGCCGTCAGATACACCCAGAACGCCCGCCACTGCTTTGCGACGACCGCCGAAGCAAACGTCCGCGCCGGGTTCAGGCTCATTCCCGAAAGCGGAGCTTCCACGGTGATGTAGATCGCCACCAGTCCGGCCGCCAGCCAGCCGGTGTAGGGCGCCAGTGAGACGTCATTGCTGGCGTACAGGACGGTGAACATCATGCCGAACGATATCGCCAGTTCTGCCGCCCAAGCGGCGCCCGCGCCGCGCCGGCCGGGCGCCGTGACCGCGAAATTGACCGACTCGTGCCGC
Organism: uncultured Phycisphaeraceae bacterium; assembly: GCA_964648365.1. Taxonomy (GTDB): domain Bacteria; phylum Planctomycetota; class Phycisphaerae; order UBA1845; family UBA1845; genus SURF-32. The sequence continues at coordinate 1,138 of CAZYLK010000355.1, read as the reverse complement.
AAGCGATCGCGCAGCAGGATTCGCGAGAAGACGACGCCCAGCGCACCGCCGGCGAACTGCGCCGCGATGTAGAACACCGCGTCCCACGGCGCGACCTTCCCGCGGGCCAGGAACGTCAGCGTCGTGGCCGGGTTCATGTGCGCTCCGGATTGCTGCCCCCACGGCGAGTAGATCAGCCCCACGGCCGTGGCGCCCATCGCCACGCCCATCAGCGTCCGTCGAGCGAACGGATCGGGAATCGCGCGCCGTGCGCGTGCGGCTGGGTGCTCCAGCAGCGTGCAAAAAACACACGCGCTGAGCATGAAGCCGCCCAGGAGCGCTCCCTCCATCAGATACTCCGGCCAGTGATGCAGCAGCGCCTCAATCATGGGCGTGCGCCGTTGCCGGAGCTGACCGTTGCGGGTGCATCCACCACGCCGCGGTTCGCAACAGGGCGCGGCACCGCGGATGGCTCAGCGAGGATCACGCGCTCCAGGCGGATCAGTTCGCTCAGCGACCACGCCTGCCAGGGGCAGCCGCCCGGCACGTGCGGCGCTACGGCATCCGCGACTTCACTCACGTGCCCCACGCCGGCGTCTTGCAGATGTTCGCAGAGGGGCCTGAGGAACCGCTCCCGCGCCTCGCGCCGTGCTGATGCCGCGCCGCCGCGCACCCGCAGCCATGCCTCCACGAACGGACCGATCAGCCACGGCCAGACCGTCCCCTGGTGATAGGCGCCGTCGCGCTCGCGGACACCGCCGCGGTAGTGCGGCGCAAAGTCTTTCTCGTCCGGCGCCAACGAACGCAGGCCGAGCGGCGTCCACAACCGCGCTTCGACCGCGTCTACGATCCTGCGTGCCCGCGGGCCTTCCACGATCGGCATGGGCAGGCCGCCGACGGCGAAGATCTGATTGGGCCGGAAGCGCCCGTCGACGGTTCCGGGCTGATGATCGCAATCGACCACGTCGTACAGGCACCCACCTTGCTCGTTCCAGAAGCGGCGTCCAAAACTCTCGCGGCCGCGCTCCAGGAGTTGCGACCAGCGCTCCGACAGCCGGCGAGCGCACCACAGCGCGTTCAACCAGAGGGCCTGCACTTCGACAGGCTTGCCGATGCGCGGCGTGACCACCCAGTCGCCGACCTTGGCGTCCATCCAGGT
>CAZYLK010000354.1:0-2019 GCA_964648365.1 uncultured Phycisphaeraceae bacterium | reverse complement strand
CGGATGACTGCGTCGTCCCGAAAGCGGCGATCGCGCGGAAGCCGCTGGAGGAGATAATGGTGGTGCGGTGACGGGTGGCTGACTCGGCGCGCGTGGCGCTCGAGCCGACATCAGTTGTCGCGAACTCGGGGACGGCGCGTCGGCTTCGCCCGTCGAATAGTCGCCGGGTCATCGCCGCGCCATGCCTCGCCGGGCAGAAGCGAGATCAGTGCCTTGCGGACGAGCGTCAGTGCCGCGTCCGGGTCGTACGAGGTCGAGCGAGAAAGGAGCGGCCTGATCTCGTCGCGAAACACCGCGTTCGTTGCCTTCTCGAAGAGATTACGCTCGAATTCGGCTCGCGACACGGTGCGACCTTCGTGCTCCATGTATGCGGCAAAACACGCGACGATTCGTGTCGGATCCACCAGGCCTTGCGTCAGGCAGTGCCACAGGTCGAAGAGGTCACGCCCCTTTCGTCGCTGATAGAGCGCGCGCAACTTGGTCCCTAACAGTTCGTCCGGCTGGTAAGTGGTGACGACGGCGTCGCCGGTGAACCACGGATTCGATACCGCATCGTGGCACCCGCGAAGCCCGAGTACGGCAAAGTGCTCGCGCGTATTGATCTCCAGTTTCAGGCGCATAGGACGAACCGGCGGGATCTCGGACTGAAAGCGGTAGGTCAGAGTCACGCCGGCTGCGCTACTGGACCGTTTCGGGCGACCCAGCCACGAATCCAACCGTCGGCGAATGGCGTCGAGAATGCCACCGATCGGTCCGGGCGTTACCTGAACGAAGTCGATGTCCTCGGAGTACCGGACCGGCGAAGGGACGACCAGCCGGTTCAGCGCGGCGCCGCCGCGCAGAGCCAGGCACTGGCACAGATCCGCGACGGCGAAAATCTCGATCAAGGCGCGCGACATCACCAGATCCTGCTCAACCTGGGCATCGTCCGGCCATGGTGCCACGGCCCGCCAAGCGGTGATGTACGCTCGCGGGATCACGGTTCGATCTCGACGGGTTCGCCAACCAGCACGTGCCATCGCCGGTCTTCATTCGTTGTGGGACCGTTACGCCCCGGACGTAAGGGTACGAGACCGGGGTCACGTGTGGCGATCCATGCGTGCAGCGAACGCGCCTGTCGTCTAGCGCGAACGCGTTCAAGCAGGTAGCCCAGGCGCTGCAGGGTGGGGAGGATTGCGCCGGCCTGACCCGCGCGGCGCAGGCGCATCGGATCAAGGAGAGGGGCCAGCTCGCGCAGCACGTCTGCGACCCGCTCGGGCGGCCCGACCGCTCGGGCAAACCTGACGACGTCCACCGCGGTCGCCTCCGGAGTCGAGACGCGCATCGTGCCGGTCGGGGTCGTCACGGACTGGACGGCGATGTGAGTCACGCGATTGTTGGTGAAAAACCGAATCGTCGAACGTCCGACGCACAGTGGCCGGACCGGTCGGTCCGTCATGACCTGGAACTCCTGCGGCTGCTGATGGGACGCCCCGTGAATGCCGGCGGCCGAGAGCAACCCGACGTAGTAAGGCCGGCCCATGGCCAGCATCAACCCGTCGATGAACCACGCCGGCGGCGGCGCCCCGGCGGCACGGTATTCCAGCGGCACGATCACGTAAAAGTAGTTCTTGACCTTCGCGACCCGCCCGCGTGCCACTGATCGTTGGAGCGCCTTCTTCACGGCTTCCGGGGAAAGGCCGCTTTCCGCCTGAGCTTCTGAACGCAGAAACGTGTAGCGACCTTGCGCCTGCAGCGAGTCGACCCAGTTTTCAAACGTCCTGGCGGACATGGCACATCCATCGGTAAGCGCATCTGGTTTGCGCATAGGGAACGATAGTGTCCCCTGGTGCAAATCATCATAGAGTCGGCAAGAGCCCGGGTCAAGGATCGCCACTCGATTCCGGGGGAACTTCCTTTCGGCCGGAGGTGTGAACCCAGCGGGCTGCGCCGCCGCTGTTGCGCGCCCGCTGCGTCCGCTAAGACCCTCCAGACAAGGACTCCGGCAGCGCCTACAATGCTCGCTGAGCCGATAATTGC
>CAZYLK010000353.1:0-2027 GCA_964648365.1 uncultured Phycisphaeraceae bacterium | reverse complement strand
GGGCATCTTGCCCGTGATTGCGATTCGGTATTCGGCCCGCCTTGGGGGAAACTGCGTCACGACCGGCAGGCGCCTGACGCACTCCGAATCACGGCCTGGAAGGCCGTGCCACGCGCGCCGCGATCGAGCGTACCCGCCGGGTGTGTCACGCACCCACGTCGGCGCGGCGGCGCTGGCTGCCGCGCTCCACCGCCGCCGCCGGATGTTGTCCGTGATTGTCGCGCGGGTGACGCGCCATGGCAGTCCGCCGATCTGCAGCAGGCTCACTGCTCAAGAGCAGTGGCACCGGTGGCTTCAGTGGCGCCAATTGCACCAAGTGGCGCCGAAAGGAACGCTCCGAGGCTCGGGGCTATAGCGTCGCACACCTCGCTGGCGGCTTATGCTGTCCGCTGAAACGAGCCGCGGCGGGTGAGGTAAGCCCCCGTGGCCGCCAGCACGGCCGCTATGGCCACGTATCCTACCGCAACGTCGTAGGCGCGATAGGCGAGCGCGCCTGCCGGCGGCGTTGTGCCGACGAGAAGATACCCGACCACGTTGCCGTCCAGCACGTACGCGTGCGACATGCCCGTGATCGCGGCCACGCCGCCCAGCAGCGCCCACACCGCGGCCGCGTAGAAGCGGCGATCGATCAGGTGGGCCGACAGCGCGGCGATGACCATGCAGATGAAGATGTATCCGTGCTCCATCACGATCAGGCCGTGCAACAGGAAGCCGCTGACATTCGCGGACGTTGATGCCTCCAGCATGGCCTGCATGGTGGTCGCGTTGGTCGCGTTTTCCCCCGCGGCGAAGAATGCGCCGAAGACACACGTCGCCCCCCAGGCGGCGATGGCCGGGAACAGTCCCAGCGCTACGGCCGGGGCGTGTTCGCGCGGCGTCGCTTGAAACGCCTGAGCGGTGATGACGATCCCGATCCACAGCACGATGGCGATGCCCGCTTCCATCGGCACGATCGCCTGCACGATCGCCAGCGTGCCGGACAGGCACAGCGCGGTGATCGCCACGCCGTTGAGCGTCGAGTAGCCCGCCCGCGCCCCCAGCGCCTTCCAGCCGGGGTGGCCGATGTAGATCGTCGTGGGGAAGCAACTCCCGAAGCAGGCCGCGACGACTGTGCCGACGCCGTTGGCCGCCAGCGACGCCCCCGTGTTGAACCGGTCGTCGCCCGCCTCGGCCGATTCGATGTTCTGCAGCGAGCCGATCACGTTGAACAGGCCCATCGGCACGATGACGGAGACGTATTTGAGCCACTCGCCCGGGTGGCTGACGGCCTCCCACACCACGCCGCCGCACCAGACCGGCCACGACGCGCTGCGCTGCGTCCAGGCCTCGGCGATGGCGCCGCCGCTCATCGTTACGCCCGTGACGTCGCCCGGCACAATCCACGCGATCAGCGTCCCGGCAGCGATCGCCACCAGCCCTCCCGGCAGGCCGAGTGGAAACGAGATGCCGCTGAAATACGTGACCAGCACGATTGCCATCGGCAGCATGGCCACGATCGGCCGCGCCCAGATCTGCAGGGCAAAGGTCATCGCGATAAAGCCGATGGCGATGCCCGCCAGGGTCGAGAGCAACGCGGCTCGCGGCGTGCGCTTGCGGACGCGCTCGGCCACCAGCGAGCCGGCCAGTTCGATGATGCCGCTGCCCAGGCACGCCACCAGCCCCATCGCCCACGCCGCTTCTGCGCTGCCGGTTTCACGGTAAGCGGGCGCCATGACGAAATAGGCGTAGATGATCAGCGACGGCGTGTTGATGCCGTAGGGCAGGGCGGTGACGTCGCTGCGGCCTTCGCGCCGGGCGACGCGATGGGCCTGCCAAGCATAGAACAGGTTGCCGACGAGAATGGAGACGGCCGCGCCGGGCAGGATGACCTTGTAGATGAACCGGGCGTCGTCTCCGGTCATGCCGCACAGCGAGGAGCACAGCGCCACGATCAGCAGAAGCTGCACCAGGTTGTCGACGAACAACCCGAAAAAGCCGTCCAGGTCATGTCGCACGAACCATCGCATGGGCGCGCCATCCGCGGGTCA
>CAZYLK010000352.1:0-2044 GCA_964648365.1 uncultured Phycisphaeraceae bacterium | reverse complement strand
CCCGCTCGAAATCCTCGACTTCTGGATCGACCCGGTGAACCAGCGGCTGGTCGGCGATCCGGAGCACGCGGGCAGTGGATGGCGGAGGCGTACTGACGCGGAGCTGACGCTACCTTACGGCGGCGCCGCGCGCGCCTCGGTCAGGCGGGTCAACTCGGCCGTCAGCTCAGCCTCAAGCTCGGCGATATTCCCGATGATCACGGACTGAATGGTCGTGTTCCGCCGCAGGACAAACAGCGTCGGATAGCTGGTGACTTTGAACGACGGCCCGATCCGGTTGCGCGGGTCGGCTGCCAGTTCGCCGCCAATCCCGAAGGCGCGGGCAGCGGCTTCGATTTCCGGGACGCTGAACAGCTTGCGCAGGGTCTGGGCGACATAGACAAAGCGCACGTTCGCGCCGGCGAACTTCTCGCGCACGGCGTCGATGCGCGGCAGCGCCTTGCGACTGGATGGGCAATCCGCCGCCCAGAAAATGAGGACAACGGCGTCGCAGTTCGCTACCGCTTCGTTGTCGATCGACTTGCCGGCGACCGTGGTGATCGCAAACCCTGGCGCTGGCTGTTCGACCAGCGCCTCTGCCGGCCGCCGGCGCTTTTCAGATGCCCGCGTCTGGATGGGAACGGTGAAAACCGGCTCTTTGAGATCATCCGTTGTAATGGTAAGCGTGCGAGTGGGCGCCGATGGCTCGTAGTGCTTCGGAAAGGTCACTTTGACGGTGTAGAATTTTCCTGCCTCCATCTCGATGACCTCGACGTCGAGCGCTGGATCATCCGTCGTGGCGCTGAGCACATGCACGCGGGTGGGACCGTAGTTCACCAGCGTCACAGGCAGGGTGAGGCGGCGGGGATCATACACGACCAGGTCGGGCCGGATCAGGATGCGGGGCGGAACGTGAACCGAAAGCGGTATGCTCAGTTCCGGCTGCTCGGGAATGCTCGTCAGCACGGTCACCTCGCTGTTGTGTCTGCCGGCGCTCATGGGGGGTACCGTTCGCACCACCAGTTCATAAGAGCAACCCGGTTCGACCTCGACCAGTTCGAAGTCAAATACCGGATCCGGACAGGCGTCCGGCGACGGAAACGCCAGCTTCAGCGGCCGGTTGGTGTGGTTGATAATGCGACCTCTCTGAGTCTTCGACGTGTCCGCGCGCACCGTACCCAACCCGATCATCCGCGGCGCGTCGACGTAGGGAAGGGCGACGCCGGTCATCGCAAGACGAATCTCCGGGCGCAGCGGGTCATCTGTCCGGACCATGACTCCCTTGGAGAAGCGCCCTTCCCGCGCGCCGGCCAGGTACATGGACTTCATCTTGAACGGCAAGTCCAGCCGTTCGCCCGGCTGCAGAATCATTCCCGCATAGGGATCCGGCGCCGTACCGACTACCAGACGGACGACGGCCAGAATCTCGAGTGGAGCATCGCCTTCGTTGGCAAGCACGAACGTGTGTCCGACGTAGCGGTCCGGCCAGGCCCACAAGAACCCGAAGTCGTATGACTCATGTTCGAAAACCGCTCGCGGTATTCCGAGCGCCACCGGCCTCTGCGCGCCGCCGGCGGACGACTCGATCAACTGCGGACCAGAAGCGGGTTGCCCGGGCGCGAACAGGCAGCACACCATCAGCAGTCGCGGCGCCGGCGCTCGGGTCCGCACCGCCGATGTATCGCAATTCGCACGCCGGTCGTCCATCGCGTCACCTGCATCGCGTCGAACAACGCGCCGACCCGTTTGGCCTCACGGTCCTCCGCTCATGCAGTCTATCGTCTCCCCCTACGCTGTATGAACACCGCATCCGCTGCTGTTACACCGCAGGTACGCACGGACTTCAGCGAATCACACGCAATCGTGTTCAGCGCGATTCCAGTGCGGGCGCGCCCGCAGCGCAGCGGAACCCGTACCTTCTGCATTCGTTATTCGCTATTCGCCATTCGCTATTCGCCGCTACCTACCCTTCACCCACCCCAACTCCAGCAAACGTCTCGCGATGGCTTCACCCATCAGCGCGTTGCCGCGCGGGTTGAAGTGCCAGTCGACGGGGGCCATGTGG
>CAZYLK010000351.1:0-2060 GCA_964648365.1 uncultured Phycisphaeraceae bacterium | reverse complement strand
CCGTCCTGCACCTCCGCGGCCAGGTTCGCGAGATCAAAGGCCGCAAGGTCATCGTCGACGTCACCCTCTCGGCGGACGGCGAGGCGTGCGCCCGGGGCGAAGTGGTGGCGGTGCAGATGCCGGAGACGTTCCTGGCGCGATAGCAGGGGCGGACCCCGGTCTGCGCGGGGCAGTCTGGCGCTACGGGGTCCGATAATAAAAACCGAGTGTTAGATCCGGCCGGTTCGTGTGACGTACTGCATGGGGAGATTGAATCGGTGCTGCGCGGGCAGCACCGGAAGAGGCGACTGTCCTTCGGAGCTGGAGGCGATCACGGTGGATGATCCGGGGTCGGTCGGGGACGTACGGACCGGTCGAGCGGGTGCGGGGGAAGGTTTGACCTCAAGTGCCCGCCCGCTGGAGTCGTGTGGCTTTGCGGCATGGAGTGACCATGGGGAGATTCAACATGAAACGGATGATAGGGATGGTCGGTACGTTGGCGTTGGCGGTCGGTGCGTTTACCTCCACGAGCGCGGACGATTGTCCGCAGCGGGAGTACGGATGGACTCTGGCGGCGGGCGACAGTGAGTTCGATCGGGCGACCGACGTCGCCTTTGACCGCACTGGGAACGTCTACGCTAGCGGGACTTTCGAGGGCCGCGTAGACCTCAACCGTGGCAGGAAAACGGCCAAGCATCAGTCAAAGCGAAACACCGTTTTCGGGTTTCTTGTCAGCTATACCTCAAGCGGACTCTACCGGTGGAGCCACGAAATCGGTACTGCTGATCGTTTTGGGTTCGGTATTGAGTCTGTGGCATATGCTGAGGGCGGGTCGGTTGGCTACGGGGGCTCGTACTTCGGCAAGACCGACTTTGACTTTGGGAACGGCAAAGACGTGCGGAGATCATCACGCAACTGTTCCGACGGGTACATTTCTGTATTGCGTGCGGACGGAAAGTACCGCTGGACAGCGACGCTAGACGGGGCAGGGGCTGTAAACGTGCAGGCGCTTGCCGCGGATCAGGCCGGCAGCTTGGTCGCGACCGGACTCTTCTACGAGACCGTTGACTTGGACCCCGGTCGCGGCCTCGACCCGCACATCGCGCGCGGTATCGCCGATGCGTTCATCGTCAAGTTAGATGCGGACGGTTTGTTCCGCTGGGCTCGCAGTTGGGGAGGCCCGGACTCCGGGACATGGGGCTACGGGGTGACGGCTGACGCCGAGGGCAATGCCATTGTCTCGGGTCAGTTCAAGGGCGAGGTGGACTTCGATCCGGATTCCGGCGAGGATCTGCGGGCCAGCGTTGGCGAGTGGGATGGTTTCATCACCAAGTTCGACCCCGACGGCAATCGCCTCTGGACGGCCACGTTCGGCGGCGAGGACTACGACGGCGACGATATGAAAGTCGCGGTCGACAAAGAAGGTAACATCTATTACACATCCTACTTCAATGGGTTCGTTGACATGGACCCCACGGAGGGCGTCGATCTGCGATATGGCTTCTTTGACATGTTCGTGAGCAGCCTCGCGCCGGACGGTTCGTACCGCTGGACACGAACGGTCGGTGCTGACGCCGGCGAGTGGGGACGGGACGTCACAGTCAGTGCGGACGACGTTGTCACCGTCGCTGGCTGGTTCTGCAGCCGTGTGGACTTCGATCCGGGCGAGGGGGTTGACGAGCGTGTCGCGGTCGGAACCAGGGACGTCTTCGTCACTCGATACACAACCTCTGGCGAGTATCTAAGCACCGACGTGTTTGGTGGCACGGGCCAGGACATTCCCTACGGCGTCGCCGTCAGCGAGAATGACGACGTCGCGGTTTGCGGGCAGTTCCTCTCACCCAGCGTCGACTTCGACCCCACCACCGGCGAGGACATCCAGTCGAACCACAGCGACAGCGCCGACCTCTTCGTCACCAAGCTCTACTGCGGCCCCTGCGAATCCGTCGAGCGGCATTCGCTGACGGTCAAGAAGGACAAGATCATCGCTGAAGTCCGCGCCCTCGTCCCCGGCGGCCGCGTGACTGTCGAATGCACCCCCACCGACCCGCCCGGCGAGCCGATCGAGACGCGGGTGAACA
>CAZYLK010000350.1:0-2127 GCA_964648365.1 uncultured Phycisphaeraceae bacterium | reverse complement strand
ACTCAGACAAGGCAATTGTCCCATTGCTTCCTTGACGTACTCTCATCCACGCCTAGAGCCAGATCACTACGGGTTTGCTCCAAACGCATTCTGAAACTGCGCGAAATCACCCAGATCCACGTCGCCGTCGTGATCGATATCCAGAAATCGGCAGTCGCACAGCCGGTCAATCCGTCCCGGACCCGTCATGCAACTCACGAATCCGACGTTGTCGTCCAAGTCCACGTTGCCGTCGAAATCGGCGTCACCGGAACGAACTCGGCGCAGATACCAGATCTGCCTGGGAGCCTCGGCCAGCGACTCTTTCCAAATCCATGCAGCCTCCCCAAAGTCGTTGATGTCGCCCTTTGTGTGCCGGGCGCCGTCGGAGGCCAGGCGATGGAACTCGGGCTGGCCACCGGACACCCGATAGAGCCACGGCTGCGCGCTGTAGGGAATCTCGCCGCCGCGCGTAAAGTAAACGTCGCCCAGGTTGTTGATCTCCGGGGCGGCCCCTCGGTCCGCGAGCAGCGACGTCTGCTCGCCGTCCCACAACTCAATCCCCGCGGGAGCGCGCCATACGACGTGACCGACGTTGTTGAGCGAAGGGCCTTGAACCTGCACTTCCTCAGATGGGAGGATCAATGTTTCATGCCGAGATAGAAACAGCCGGATGTCCCCCGCCCAAGGATTCACACAGAAGTCTGTATGCATGTACGCGACCTGATCGAGGTCGTTCAATGACTCGGCCTGGTCGTACAGTTCGTCGGGGCTGATCTGGATCGTCCGGAGTCCGTTCCACAGAAAGGTTGCTGATCGAATCGGACAATCCGGAGAGAGAGTCCGTGACCATGCAACGTGACCAGCATTGTTAATGGATGCGCTGCCGAACCCAAGCGAGTTCTCATCAAAGCGAGTCTCTTCGCCGCCTACGAGCCAGAGAATCTGGTCAGGGGCATGATTGCCGGGACCACGCAGCAGGAGGATAGCGCCTGAGTCGTTGATCTGTGGGACAGCGTCCCAATCATCGTTATTGGTCACGTTACGCAGACGGCCGTTATCGTACAGCATGATCTCCCAGTCGGCCGTCGAAGATCCCATGCGCTCCTGGTAAGCAATCTCGCCGCAGTTGTTCATCCGAGGGCTTCCGATCGAGTTCTCGGTGTACCCGAAACGCACGATCTCGAACCCTTCCGGGATGTTCACCTGCGCCTGCACTGTCCATCCGAACGTAGCGACGAGCGCAAGACTGATAAATAACGCGGCCTTCACGGAACCTCCTTTGGCGACTTTGACGGCGGCGTGGACCAGGTAACTTCGCTTCGATCTCAGCACATCACTCTATTCGATCACTCTTCACACTCGTCCTCGCCCTCGGCAACGACGCCGGCAAGGTTGGTCATGGTGACCGACCCGAGCAGTGTGACCGAATCCGCTGTCAGCGTGTACGTCGTCGGACCGCTGGTCGTGAACTTCAGGCCGATGAACTGACCGAGCACGTCGATGGACAGGTCGTCGATCGTCAGATTCTCGGAGAGCGTAATATCGAGTATGCCGGAATCATACTCGATGACGGCGTCGTCGTCCGAGGCCTGCGGGTAGCAGACCGTATGGGAACAGCCAATGCTGTTCCACTCGCCCGCGTCGCTCCAGGCGCTCGGGTCCGTGCCGTCCCAGAAGAACAGGCCCGCCGCCGCCGCCGGCGCAGCCGCCACCAGCAGCATGGCCATAGCCATGACGATCACGCGAATCGCCTGCGGCCCCTCGAACAGAATCTGTCTCAACTTCCGCATGTCCATGATAGCACCTCCAATGCACCTATACGAGTCCGCAGCGCCGGGTGTTCACCGAACATCCAAAAAAGCGCGCGAATTTCGAACTTTTCGACCGCACGAAACGGCGTTCTCCGTCAGCCTTCCTGCGCCGGGGCAGACCCTGACCGCAGGTCGAGCCTATAGCCCGACGCGACTGACCGCCTGGCGCGAACCACGAGCGTCCGCGCGGCGACGCGCCCTTTCGTCGGGGCGCACCGCTACCGCGTGCAGACGCGCCGGCCCAGCGTTTCAGCCGGCGATCGGCCTGCGTGCCGTCATTCGTCCGTCACCCGCTCACCCGCGAATGGCGAATGGCGAATGGCGAATGGCGAAT
>CAZYLK010000349.1:0-2173 GCA_964648365.1 uncultured Phycisphaeraceae bacterium | reverse complement strand
CGTCGATCCGGTTGTCCGGACCCAGGACCAGCGTTCCGCCGCTGATCTGCAGGGTGTGGACCGGCTGCGAGCCAGCGTTTCCAACGCCCGGCTACCGCCGGCGGTTCGCCGGTCGCGGTTCCGGCTACAATCTTCCCATGCTCCCTCGCCCCGATCGGCCGACAACCGAGACGGCCCGCTACTGGCGCACGCACGACGCGCCCTGGATTGAGTTCTTCCAGGCGCGGTTCCACCGGCACAGCTACTGCCGCCACACGCACGACACCTTCGCCCTCGGCGTCATCGAATCGGGCGTTCAGACCTTCTACTATCGCGGCGCTCAGCGGGTGACGCCGCCGCTGGGCATCGTCGCGGTCAACCCGGGCGAAGTGCATGACGGGCAGGCCTTCGAGCCGACCGGCTATCGCTACCGGATGATCTATGTTCCGCCCGAGACGGTGCAGTCGGTTGCGCGCGACATGGGCGGTCGCGGCGACTTGCCCTTCTTTGATCCGCCTGTCATACGAAACCGGCGCCTCGCGCGGCAGTTCCTTCAGGTTCACCGCGCGCACGATGCCACGGGCGACGCCGTCGGCGATGCACTCGAGCGACAGTCGCGTCTGCTGGCGTTCCTGGCCGTTCTGGTCGGTCGCCACGCGAACGGCACGGCTACCGCCTCGACGCCGGCGCGCGACGACCCGCGGGTACGCCGCGCCATGGCGTTCATGCGAGCCCATCTGCGCGACAACGTCACGCTCGTTGACCTGGCGGCCGAGGTCGGCCTGAGCCCGTACTACTTCCTGCGGCTGTTTCGCAGCGCAACCTCGATGCCGCCTCACGCCTGGCTCTGCCAGCGGCGCGTCGAGGCGGCCCGCGACGCCATCGCGGCCGGTCGTTCGCTCGCCGACGCGGCCACCGATGCCGGGTTCTACGATCAGAGCCATCTGACCCACCGCTTCCGCCGGACCTTCGGCGTCACGCCGGCCGAGTATCGTAGAAACCTCGCGGGTGCGGCGATCCGTGGAGAGGCTCGATCGATCCGACGTTGAGCGGCTCCCGCCGTACGGGAGCAATTTCTTCCAAGACGACGGACGCTTGTCCGCGCAGAATCACACACAATCCCGGCATCCCGGCGCCGGGAAGCTGTACCGAAGCCCTTTGATGGGACGCGCCAGATGAAACCGCCCGCTCCGACGCCTCCGCGCAGCGCGCCGCTCGACGGCGTGCGCCTCGCGTTTGTCACGTCCGGCGGGGCATCGGTCGTCTCCGAGCAGACGATCCTCCTGCTACGCCAGCGCGGTTCCATCGTCACCGGTTCCTACGAGGGTGGTCGCGTCCGCGCTGGCGCACTCGTGGGACTGTTGCGGGGCGAGGACTTACACTTCCGCTATGTACAGGTTGGCGACACGGACGCGATCGACGCCGGCGAGTCTCGCTGTGAGGTTTCACGTCTGCCGGACGGGCGAGTCCGAATCGTCGAACATTACGAATGGACCTCGCGGCCGGGCACCGGGGTCAACGTGCTGGAAGAACTGAAAGGAACATCATGATGCCTGGAAAATGGCCCTGGTTTGAACGTCATTTCACTTTCGACTTCCCGCCCGGAAAGTTCCCCGACATTGTCGAGCGGCTGCGCGGCACGCCGGCCCGTGCCAGGGAACTGGTACACGGCCTGAGCCCCGGCGTGCTGACGTGGCGCGACGGCAGCGCGTGGTCGATTCAGGAGAACGTCGCGCACATCGCCGACCTCGAACCGCTGTGGACGCGGCGCATCGACGAGATGCTGGCCGGCGCGGAAGTCATGTCGGCCGCCGACCTGACCAACGCGGCGACGTTTGCCGGCGGGCACAACGATCGCTCCATCGGCGAGGTGCTCGACCGGGTCTACGCCGCGCGGGGTGAAATCGTCGAACGGCTGGAGGGACTCGACGACGAGCAGATCTGCCGATCGTCGATCCACCCGCGGACGAAAGTGCCGATGCGGATCGTCGACCTGTGCGCGTTCGTCGCCGACCATGACGACTATCACCTGGCGCGGGTGACGGCGCTGAAGCGGCTGGCGCCGCGGAGCTGAGGCCGTCGGTCGCTACGGTGCCACTGGCGCCACCTGGTGCCACTGGTGCCATCTGGTGTCACTTAGTGCCACTGCTCTTCGAGCAGTGCAGCGGTGCGATTCACGGTCGCTGACGGGTCA
>CAZYLK010000348.1:0-2189 GCA_964648365.1 uncultured Phycisphaeraceae bacterium | reverse complement strand
GAGCGGGTCGTGAGGAAGACCGCTGGGGAATAAAGAAGGAAAAGGCGGAAAGCGGGATAGAAATGAAGTGACGAAGGTGGGGAGTGACGAAGCAAGAAAGGACAGCCACAATGGAGTTTCGAAGCGCGATTCGTGATCACGAAGCGCTGCTGGCAATGGCGTGGGCGAGCGGGGCGACGAGGACGGGGACGACGCGCTTGGTGCAGAGTTCGTCGGCGATGGCGAGCAGTTCGCGGTGATCGTTGGCCAGCGGGCGGGGCTCGCTGTTGCCGAAGAAGCGGCGGACCGTCTGATAGACGGTGATGAGCTGCGGCTCGAACTCTCCGGTTCGCATTTCGTAGGTGGAGGTGCGGCTGCGGACCTCAAAGCAGGCCTGCGTGTCGCAGTCCGGGGTGAGGGCGATGGCGAAAAACGGCTGGCAGTCGACGACGGAGAACTTGGCCTCGTCGGTGAGATCGTCGGAAGCGATGAGGGCGTGCAGCGGGTGTCCGTGGTAAAGCGTGTCGGCAACGAGCTGGTCGTGGTTGCCTCGGTATTCGAGGTCAAAGCCGTAAACGACATCGAGCCGGTCGCACTCGAGCGGGCTGAGGGTGAGATGGTGCGGGGCCTGTTCGAGGACGACGTCGGAAAACTCGCGGATCTGCTCCATGCCGGGCGGGGAGAAATAGCCGAAGCGCAGGCCGCTGCGGTCAAGTCGGACCCAGCGCTGGGCATCCTGGGTCTGCGTGGACTCTTCGAGAATGAGCGCGCCATTGTCGCGGCGGCGGAGGCGGGTCATCTCAGGATAGCGCCGGCGGATGCGGTCGAAGAAGTGGAGGGCCGTTTCGCGGTCGGGCTCCAGTTCCAGTTTGAGGTATAGACGGGTGGCGAAGTGATAGGCGTCACATCCGGCGCCAAACACATGATCCATCATGGCTGACCTCAGGCAACTGACCGCGCCCCGTCCGAATCCGTTCGCACCGATTATCGTCATTTATCGGCCGCGATTCAACCGAAAACCTGTGTGGCGCAACCCCCTCGCGGGACACACCGCGCCTCACACCCGGCCACGGGGCTTGCAATGTCCGTACTTCCGGTCAATTATAGTCTGGGGCCAGGGAGACAAGTCCACCGGCAAGCGCGGGAGCCTCCTTGACGATGACGATCGAATCAGGACCGACACGGGAGCGGTTGATCCGCTGGGGCCTGTTTGCGGCGATGTGCGCGGTTGCGTGCTTCCTGTTCCTGCGCGACGCGCTGGTCAAATATCCTCACGAAAATGCGCGGCAGGCGGCGGAAAACCTGCCGCAGGCGACTTCCGGGGAAGTGCCGAAGGTCAATCCCCGCGTGACGCGGAAGAACGTCGCGGCGTTGCTGGCGCGGGCGAAGACCGAAGGCCTGGTGGTCGAAGACCTGAAGGCGGTGCTCGGCGAGCCGGCGTTCCTGGAAGTCGACCGCGAGGCATACTGGGTGGGGCGCACCGGCTGGGTCCGCTTCGCACTGGCGGGGACGAAGGTCGTGTTCGACCCGTCGCACGACGAGGCGGACGAGATCTGGATCAATGCCAAGCACACCGAGAACGATCTGATGGTGCAGCTCCTGCTCGGCTCACTCACGGGAGCGCTGATGTTGTGGGCCGGGTACCTGCTGGTCTCGGCGGCGCGGACGCGAGTGGTGCTGAACGATCAGGGTCTCATGGCGAACGGCCGGGGCCCGATCGAGTATGCACGGATGAGGTCGCTGGACACAAGCGAGTACGCGCGCAAGGGCCGCGTGACGTTGCGCTTTGAAGAGGCGGGCAAGGATGCAGCGCTTCGGCTGGACAGCTATCACGTGGCGCGGTTCCGGGAGATCGTGACGGAGATCTGCAACCGGCGCGGGTTCCCTATGCCCTTCGCAACAAACGGCAATTCGAGTGGCTCCGCATCGTCGAGCGAGGCGGCGGCGGAAAACACACGATGATCCTATGCGGCTGCGCTCCATCGGTCAGCGCGGTAATCGGCTGTGCGTGCCGTCGTGCCCAGGGCATGTCAGCGCTCTGGTGGCGCTGGCACACGGCCCAGCAGCCGGCGTTGGTCGGGTCGTGAGGCCGCACCTATACTGGAAGCGTGAACGGCAAGCGACGGGTAGTGGTGGGCATGAGCGGCGGGGTAGACAGCAGCGTCGCCGCGTGGCTGCTGCGCGAACTGGGGTATGAGTGCATCGGGCTG
>CAZYLK010000347.1:0-2242 GCA_964648365.1 uncultured Phycisphaeraceae bacterium | reverse complement strand
GGGGCTTCGTAGGGGTCGTCGATGCCGGTGAAGCCCTTGATCTCGCCGGCGCGGGCCTTTTTGTAGAGGCCCTTGGGGTCGCGCTTCTCGCAGACATCGAGCGGCGTGTCGCAGAAGACCTCGAAGAAGTTGCCCTTGCCCACCACGTCGCGAGCCGTCTGGCGGTCGGCGCGGTAGGGGCTGATGAACGCCGTCATGGTGATGACGCCGGTGTCGACGAAGAGCTTGCCGACTTCGCCGATGCGGCGGATATTCTCGGTGCGGTCTTCGGCGGAGAAGCCGAGGTTCTTGTTGAGGCCGTGGCGGATGTTGTCGCCGTCGAGGACGTAGGCCAGGTGGCCGCGCTGCACCAGGGCGTGCTCGAGCGTGTAGGCGATGGTGCTCTTGCCGGAGCCGGACAGGCCGGTGAACCACAGCAGGGCGCCCTTCTGCTTGAGCATCTTCTCGCGCTCTTCGCGGCTGACGTGGCCCTCGTGCCAGGTAATGTTGGTCGCTTTGATCGTAGACACGGATAGAGACTCCTCAATGGGGACAGTCGGCGACTATAGAGAGGCGGTCGGACCGCCACAAGGGAGGGTACCATACAGACCCTGTCAAGCGATTGCACGCGGGGGGCGGACGGCGTGACCGATAAGGCGGGTGGCGGCAGAAGGCAGCGGCCGAACACTCGTTCGGGCGAGCCGCGGGCTTCAGCCCGCGCGGTGTGCCCGGGTTCGGACGATGCTCCGGAGTGCGCTGTGGTCCGCCGCTGCCAGGCTGGAGCCTGGCGGTCGCAGGGGGGTGTCCCGCGTGCCAGCCGTTTGCCGGTCTTACGGGGGCCAAACTCGCCGGTTACAAACCGGTGCCCCACGCCACCGGTTGCAAACCGGCGTCACACGCCACCGGTTACAAACCGGTGCCACATGGGGCTGGCGCTGATGCTGCTGGTCGCCGGATGCGGGACGGTGCCGGGGTCACGCCTGCCCGACGAATACACGGACCCGCCCGGCCCGGAGTTTAGGCTTCTGGTCCGCTTCGCCCACATCAGCGACGCCCAGATTGTGGACGAGGAATCGCCCGCACGGCTGACCTGGGCGGGCGAAATCGTCCATGCCGCCTGGCGGCCGCAGGAGGCGTATTCGACGCAGCTTCTGGACGGGTTCGTGCGGGCGGTCAACCGGATCCACGCGGGCGCTGAGACGATCGACTTCCTCATCCACACCGGCGACGCGGCCGACAACGCTCAGCACAACGAGATTCAGTGGTTCATCGACGTGCTCGACGGGGGCGAAATCAACCCGCTGACGGGCATTGACGACCGCGATCCCGCGGACCTGCCCCCGGCCGAACTTGACCCGCACGCGCCGTTCACCGCCGCCGGGCTATATCGCAACGGCATCCACGGCCGGCGGGCATCGATCCCGTGGTATGCCGTGCCGGGCAATCACGACCGGTTCGCGATCGGCGTGTTTCCGATCTACGACGTTTTCGGCCATGCCGTCAGCCCGCTGGCCCCATCCGATCGAGTCGGCCTGTTCCTGCCTGTCCTGCTCGATCCGACCTCGTCGCTGGCCTACGGACCGGTGTCGCCCGCCCATCCGGCGCCGTCCGGCGTCACCACTCCGCCGACGCAGGTTCTGCCGATCCCGGCCCGCGCCTATCTGACCGGAAGCGACTTCGTGCAGGCGCATCTGGCATCGCCGGGCCTGCCGCCCGGACACGGCTTCGACGCGGCGCGCCCCGAGCGGTCGTGGTACACGGCCGACGTGGCCGAGGGCGTGCGTTTGATCGTGCTCAATTCGTCGCTGCCGCTGATCGAGCGTCCGACGCTCTTCTATCCGGACGGCTCGATCTCCACCGAGGAGTCGCTCTTCCTGACGCGCGAGATCAATCGCGCGAAGGAGGATGGCGCGTTCGTCATCGTCGCCACCCATCACCCCAGCCACTACCTGCGCCCATTCTACGGCAGCGCCCTGTCGCCACAGGCGTGGGTCGCACGGCTGAACTCGTTCGACAACGTCGTGCTGCACCTGGCCGGCCATTCCCATGACAACGTCGTCTACGACCGCGGGGGCTACCTCGAAATCGAGACCGGCTCAACGCTGGATCCGCCCCACATCGGGAGGATCATCGAACTGTGGTCCGATGATGATCGCGTCGAGGTCAGGTATCGCTTCTTCTCGCACCTCGACAGCCCGGCCGAGCCTCCGGACCCGGCGGAGGAAGCCGCGTTCGAGGATCCGTATCGAGCGATGCGCGAGGC
>CAZYLK010000346.1:0-2252 GCA_964648365.1 uncultured Phycisphaeraceae bacterium | reverse complement strand
CGCGGCCACTGCTCGATGAGCCAGCCCGGATCGTGGACATGCTCCAGGAACTCGTCCACCACCTTGCGCGCACCGCTCCACACGATGCTCGTTCTCCGCCCCGTTGGACTCTTCCCGGCGCGTCGTTCGGCTGACATTGCCTCATCCTCACACGTTCCGACGGGATTTTACGAAGCAGGCATCGCCGTAGTCACGGCGCCAAGGTTGGGTTGTCGTCTCGTCGGCAATAACTGCCCCGCCCCGCTCAGTGCGGGTCGATGCCGGCAAGCAGTTGGATGCGGTCCTGGACCGCCTTACCGCGCTCGAAGAGCGTGCGGTCGGCGGTGATGAGGCCCGCGCCGATGTTCCCGGCCGCGGCCAGGTACAGGCAGTCCGGCAGGCCGTGCTTGAGCTGGAACGCGAGGCCCATCGCCTTGTCGAACAGCCCCTCGACCGGGAGCAGGTGCAGCCGGTTGTCGATGAGGCTCTGCCAGAACTCGCAGCGGGAACGGGCGTCGGTTTCATCCATTGTCCCCGTGCGGTACCGCTTGATGACCGCGCCTGCCACCTCGATGCGGATGGTCTCCGGCGCGGCCAGCCGCTCCTCGCCGTCCAGAAGCGCCTGTGCCTCCTGCTCGCCCGCCTCCGGCAGCAGCCACTTGGCGGCGACGCTCGCGTCCACGACGATCATCCGAGCCGGTCCCGCTCTTCGCGGATGTCCGGCGTCGAGTCGGGAAACTCCCCGTACTTGGCCCGCAGCTCCTCCCGGAACTGCTGCGCCTTCGCCGCCAGCTCGCGGCGCAGACGGAACGCCTCCGCCGTCAGCACCTCCCGCAGTTCCGCCTCCAGGCTGCGGCCATGCCGCCTGGCCCGGTCCTTGAACTCGGCGACGACATTGTCGTCGAGATTGCGTACACGAACGTCCCCCATGTGAATCCTTCCGGTTGTGAATGCCTCCTTCGAGAGTGCCACAACGGAGGAATGGGCGCAAGACAAATCGACGTGCCAGCGGCGGCGTTCGTGCCCAGCGCGCGGAGTTGTCAAATGACTTGCGCGATGGAGAGAGTCGTGGTAGACAAAGGACGTTATATACCCGTAGTTGACGCCACGGCGGCCGGTTAACGGATTGTCAACGTCATGGCATGGAGGTCGCGTGAGTGATAGGGCTGTCGTTCTGACACCAACCGGCGAGCTGGCGACACTCGGCCAGAGTGAGCCCCGCGCGATTATCGAGGCCGGGGCCAACGCCCGCTTCGCCTATGCCGAGTTCTTCGGCGACCAGATCGCCAGCGACCACACCCGCAAGGTCTATCGCCATGCCGTTCACCGCTTCCTGTCCTGGTGCGAGGCCGAGGGGCTGGAACTGGCCCGCATCCCGCCCGGCGCCGTGGGCGGCTACATCCGCGCCCTGGCGACGGGCGACGGCCAGCCGGCTTCCAAGCCGACGCAGAAACTCCACCTGGCCGCCATCCGCAGGTTCTTCGACACGCTGGTGCAGCGGCACGCCGTCGCGCTGAACCCGGCGACATCCGTCCGCGGACCCGTCGTGCGGAACGTCACCGGCAAGACGCCGGCGACCGACCCTGCCCTCGCCCGCGCCCTGCTCCGCTCCATTGCTACGTCCGACGTGGTCGGACTGCGCGACCGGGCGATCCTCGCCACGCTGATGTACACGGCCTGCCGCGTCGGCGCGGTCTCCAAGCTCCGGCTTCGCGACTTCTACACCGACGGCCGCCAGTGGTACCTGCGCTTCGACGAGAAAGGCGGCCGACAGCGCGACATCCCCTGCCGGCACGACCTTCAGGGCTACATCCAGGACTACATCGATGCCATCGGTGATTCGATCGATGCTGACGAACCGCTGTTCAAGTCAGCTCGCGGCCGCACGGGCACGCTCGCCGCCTGGGCGTGCCAGACCAAGGACATCCACCGCATGGTCAAGCGGCGGCTGGCAGCCGCCGGCCTGCCGACGATTCTCACCTGCCATTCCTTCCGCGCCACCACGGCCACGGACCTGTTGGAACAGGGTGTACCTATCGAAGACGTGCAGGAACTGCTCGGGCACGCCGACCCGCGCACGACGCGGCTCTACGACCGCCGCGACCGCAAGGTGACGCGGAACATCGTGGAGAGGATTTCGATCAAGGCGGAGGGTCGTTCCAATTCGACACAGTCGTAATGGGGCTTGTCAACGTCGCACAGCGGCGCTATCAATGCGAGCCTCATCTCGCATCTACTACAACTTCAAGAGGACACCGCATGACCCAGCCCAG
>CAZYLK010000345.1:0-2347 GCA_964648365.1 uncultured Phycisphaeraceae bacterium | reverse complement strand
CGCTGTGGTTCGACTGGATGTCCTCGCCGGTGGTGGGGTCGAAGTCGACGCTGGGCGAGAGGAATTGCCCGCAAACCGCCACATCGTCATTGTCGCTGACGGCAACGCCGTAGGGAATGTCCTGGCCTGTGCCGCCGAACACGTCGGTGCTGACGTAGTGGCCGGCCGTTGTGTAGCGGGTGACGAACACATCCCGGGGGCCGACCGCGACACGCTCGTCAACGCCCTCGCCCGGATCAAAGTCGACCGTACTGCCCCAGAAACCCACGAGGGTTACAATATCGTTCGCGCTGATCGTGATGTCGAGCCCCCACTCGCCGCCGTCGCCGCCCACCGTTCGCGTCCACCGGTAAGAGCCATCCGGCGCGAGGCTGGTCAGGAACATGTCGTAATAGCCGTGGCGGAGATCGATACCGTCGGTGGGATCCAGGTCGAGGAAGCCGTTGAAGTAGGACGTGTAGTAGATGTTACCGTCCGCATCAACCGCGACTTTCATGTTGTCGCCGTCGTAGTCGTCGCCGCCGAACGTGGCGGTCCAGAGGCGGTTGCCGTCGGGATCGAACTTGGTGATGAAGCCGTCCGACTCCCCTGCGCTTGTCCGCCAGTCTTCGCCGGGTCCGGGATCGAAATCGACCTCTCCCTCAAACTGCCCCGAAACGATGACATTGCCGTCGTCCTCGGCCGCGATGCCCCAGCCCCACGTGCCGGTGTCAGGGCCGCCCCACGATCGTGCCCAGCGGAATGAGGCGTCTGCACCCAGTTTTACCACGAAAGCATCATCCAGACCCGCCGAAACATGCTCTTCCACACCGCGTCCCGGATCGAAGTCGGCGGTATCGTAAAACAAGCCTGTAGCGACCACGTTGCCCGCTGCATCCGCGGCGACCGCGTGGACATTCACGGGCCCCGGGCCGTCGAATGTCGCTGTCCAGCGGTACCTGCCGTCCGCACGCAATACCGAAATGTACCCGTCGGCAGAATTGCGGGATGACTTCCTTACATCCTTGCCGTTTCCAACATCGAAGTCAGCCTTGCCGAAGTAGTAGCCACCGTACGCGATGAACCCGCCATTGGCATATGCCACAGAATCGATTGCGAACCCGAATCGGTCAGACGTACCGATATCATAGCTCCAGCGGTAGTTACCGCTCGAGGTGTAACTCGCAAGGAATCCGAAAACGCTATCGCGCTTCGACTTATGCTTGGCCGTTCCCCTGTCGCGATCGAGGTCGATCTCGCCTTCAAAAGTCCCGACAGTGTAGACGTTCCCCTCGTTGTCGATGGCGACATCGCCGGCCCGGTCGAACTCAAGGTCTCCCGCCGCAAGGGTCCAACCATATTCCCGATGCAGACAATCGTCCCCGCGCGCCGAGCTGAACGCGCCAAGAAGGACCGCCAGACCACACAATCTCCCAACGATGCGATTCATGTTGAAACTCCTTACGGTTACTGTACCCCAACATTGCAAATTTCTGGCTTGATGCGACTCGGATTCCTGGGCGAACGCAGGCTCAAAGCCGCTTCCGCGCGGTGTCGCTGCGCGCCACTTCGGGTGGCGTCTGGCGGCATGGCTCGGGCATCGAGTTTTCTGCATTCGTCATTCGACATTCGACATTCCCCAACGTTTGCAACGTTGGGGTGTATGTCGCGAAGCCACACGACCCCAACGGGCTGGAGGCCGGGGTTGAACCTTCCCCCGCAGTTGTACATCACACGAAAGCCGCGAATCTAACACATGATTTCCTTATCGGACCTAGAATCACCCGCGACGCAAGAACCGCACGCAAAGGTGGCGTCACCCGATGCGCGCTGCCCGCCGTCCAGTCGGACGGCGGGCAGAAACGGCCGTGATGCTCGTCCCAACCACTCGGGCGGTTTGCCTCTGGGGCAGTCCGGTCAGGGGGTTGGCCCGGTTCCGTTGTCGAGGAGCCCTGGGACCGCCTAGCTAGCTAGTCTCGTTCGGGCATCCCTCCGGGTCCAAGCCGCCCACGTCGAAGAGCACCTCGGCATCGACGGTGACGCTACCCCCGCTGACCGAAGACGAACCGTACAGCACCATCGCCCGGTGGACGTGCAGCACGCCACCGCTAGCGACGGTCAACCCGCCGCTGCCAGCCACGGGCGTCCAGACCTCCATCGTGTTCTCGTACAGCGTGCCGCCGGTCACGCTCCACTGGCCGGGCCCGAGTTTGGGCTCACAGTGCAGGAACATGATGTGTCCACCGGCGCCGTTCGGGATTTGCGGATCGATCGCGCCGTAATTGACCGTCTGGCTGAACAGCGACACCTCCCCGTCGATCCGGTTGTCCGGACCCAGGACCAGCGTTCCGCCGCTGATCTGCAGGGT
>CAZYLK010000344.1:0-2383 GCA_964648365.1 uncultured Phycisphaeraceae bacterium | reverse complement strand
GTGGTAGTTGGCCGCCTCACCTATCGTCCACCACTCGTCCCCCCACTCGGCCGCCGCGCGAACGATCAATCGACGCAGCCGCTCGTCGCGGATGCGATCCGGCTGCCGGATGCTCCGGTTGAAATAGACCCAGTTCTCCGGTCGCGTTGCCCAGACGTAGAACGCCGTCCGGCGCATCCGCCAAACCAGCCGGTCCGAGGCCAGCGGCGTCCGTTCGACCGGCAACACGCCACGGTCGATGAGCTTCAGCAACGAGTGGGAGTCCATGCCCAGCGCGTCAGCCATCCCCTGCCCGGTGATGTACTCAGGGTGGCGCGTCACCCCCGGCAGTCCCAGCAGATAGCGGCGCGTCTCGACGGCCGACAGCGAGCGGCCGAGCCTTTCAGCGATCCCCTCCACGCCCAACTCGCTCAACTGATCCGTGATCACTTCTATCTCGCTCTCCGACCAGACATTGCCGAAGCCGGCCCGCTTCCCGGCCGCAGCGCCGGCGGCAATGACCCGCGCCGCACCGAACTGGCTCGCCGCCAGAACCGGGTCGCGCCCCGCCGCCAGCGCACCCTCCAGCACCGCCGCGTCGAGCAGGTCGTCCAGATCGGGGAGTAACTTGCTCATAGAGCGCTCTCTATCCGTTCGCGTTCCTCAGGCGTCATAGGGCTGGCCCTGCGCTCCCGGTTCAGGAGCGCAGGCTCCGGGAGGGTCGCGCCGTTCCCATCGGTTGAATAGGGCTGTATGTGCGAATTGTGGTAGCCCGGCAACTGTCGCGCTCCCTTTTTCCGGCGCGATCTCTTTGTCTCGCGCTGAATCTGCGAGCCGTATTCATCGCAGCCAATCGTCTTGCATATCGCCCTCAACCTGCTGGTGTGTTCGAGAGCAAGGACAATGCGAGGTTGGCCCAGTATAACGATGGCCGCGTCTCCATCAGTCACCTCAAACATCCTTGAAAGCCAATTTCGGTGATCGTTCAGACTCAGTCCCAGATGACGACGGGCTATCCCGATGTCGATGCACCACCTAAGGAGCGTTCGAGACATCGGCCGCTTTCCCAGGGATTCATGTCCTGCATGTTTCGAGGTGTACTCCCGCCAGGAAACCTGAGTGAGAGCGATCTCTTCTTGAACCCATCGTATCAGGCCGTCGATCATCTCTGACAGCGTGGAAGAGGGCATGCCTTCAATCTTCTCCCGCAACCTCTTCTCAATCGATCCTCCGGCAAACCCGCCCTTCCCGGTTACATCGTAATCCAGTGTCAGCACCTCCTTGTCCATATACCGCAAGAGTAGTGCGTAATCAGCGCGCCTGAACTTTTGCTCAGCCTCCCTCCCGTCGCGAACGGAGGAGAGCACAACCTCGGACTGGCGAATCAAGGCATGCATCTTCTCGAACAGCTTGGGGACGTGATCCCCTATGTAGCGCAATTCGTAGGCGTTTATCTCGTATGGGGTAAGCCCCGTGCCCTTGTTGGCGCGGACAAACTCGTCGACGGCTTCTCTCCAATCGGTGTGATGCCAGTGGACCTTGCCGACGCTGATGCCACGCATCATCATTTCCGCCTCGTCTTTAGTAAGGCCGTAGTTCTCGCACTCATCATAAAACCGCGCCGAGACAACAACACGGTTTCCGCCATCGTTCAGGTAGACGGTGCTCCATGAACCCCGCTCGAATAACTGATAAGTTATGAATCCGACGCTGAGTTGCTTGGTCGTCCTGATCGTTTGATACCAGTCCTGGATATCCCTCTCTTTCCACGCCAGCTCGCGTTGATGCGGAGGCTTGACCAACAAGCCTCTCTTGAAGCTATCGACTAAATCCCACAGGGTCGTGGTGGAGTTGCCTTCCGAAATGGCATAACTGTGAGTCGTCATTAATTTGGGTTGAGTGTTGTCACCGTTCTGATACATCACATTCTCCTGTTACTGGCTCGCCAGCACCCGCCAGCGATGTGTTTGTATAACGCACATACGTTGCTCCTCTCGTTATAGGCTCGACGACACCCGCCCCACCAGCGCCCGCACCATCGCCACCCCCGGACAGTTCCGGCAGATGTCCGGCAGCGCCGGGCCGTCCTTTTTCTGGCACGCCTCACACACGGCCGCTGCCTCAGCCTCAATCACCTCCCACGACGGCACATACTCCCCCTTCGGCCGCCAATGGCACGCCCGACACATCGCATCGGCCGCCTCGTACACCGTCCGCACCGTCGCCGGCGCCGAGCCGTTAGCCTTCACCGGCACCCCCGGCGCCCCATGCCGCACCATCGGAACAGGATGCGACGCAGCCGGTGGCACCCACACATGCCGCTGCGTCTTCGGCCGCTGGGCCTCGGCCAACTTCACCGCCGCCCGCTCCACGGCCGCCACACACCCCTTCAGCGACAACGCCC
>CAZYLK010000343.1:0-2457 GCA_964648365.1 uncultured Phycisphaeraceae bacterium | reverse complement strand
AAGGAGTCCCGATGATGTCTCGAAACTGCCTCGTTCCGTTCCGTTCCGTTCCGTTGTGTTGTTTGATGGCCGTTCTTCCCGCCGCCACGGTGCTCGCCGCGCCTGATATCGACGACATCGAAGACATCGGCGACATGCTGGAGGTCATGGCTGCCGATCTGGCCACTCAGGGTGGCGGGTGTGACGGAGCGATGCGGGTGGGGGAACCCAGCATTGTCGAGGACATGTCCGGCGTCGTGTTTGCATCGTCGCCTGTTCTCCTGGTCGTCGACGGCACGACCGAGGCCAGCGGCACGACCCTCCTTAGTGTCGATCCTGATCTTGTGACCGTTGACAGCGTGACGGTCATCACGCGCGACTCCGTAACGTACACACTCAGCCTGTCCGTCGAACTGGACGACGATGAACTGCATATCTGCGGGTACATTTCATACTACCAGTCGCCGTCCACCATCGTGTACGAGGGCGGATGGACCTATACCGTTGCCCACGGGCTGGAGACCGACGAGGGCACCGACGAGGAACTCGCGGAGACACTGATCGAGGTTTTCGGATGTGACCCGCAAGCGGCGCTCGCGTTGAGTTTGGCCAACCTACTTCAGGATATTGTGAATGGAATTGCGCTCGTCGTCAATTATGTCGTCGATTTCTTCACGCCATACACGCCGCCAACCCAGTGCGACGGACCGCTATTCTATGATGGCTCCGGCCAGAGTTGCGACGGCGTGAGTATCCCATGTAAGGATGACCTGTCAGACATGAGTGAGTTAATTGACGGGATGCCTGGGGCTTCCAATGCACTCAAGAAGTGCATGAAGGGTCGAGCCGGCTGCGGTGGCTCCGCTTTCGAGCGATTGCGCATCAGTTGCGACGACCCGGACGACTGCGGTCCCTGCGGAGAATTGCCGGGCGAAAACGACATCATCGGATGCAGTCGCGCCGGAACTCGGATTTGGTACTGTGCATATGAAAACATCGATGTGTGTGGCTGTCTCGCCAACATATTTCACGAAATGTCGCACTCATGTGGCCAGCCTGATGACCCGGATTGTCCACCGCTGGGGATCCAGAACTGCCCCCTTGAGGAGGATCCGGCTGCGTATGACGGTGCCTGTAGAATTGGACTGTGGTGGAACGGAGAGTGTTGCGAGTTGGAAGTGGAATCGTAATTGCGAGACAAAGATATGATGACAGGCGGGTATTGGCCACTATTGTGGCGGCATCGCATGCTTTACCTCTCGATGATTGGTTTCATTATTATGGTTGGCAGTAGCTGCTGGTTGCCAGTCGAGACCTGTGCCCCGGCAGCCAATCCCAATGGATACCTGAGGCTCAGAGGCGTTCTATTGGATGCTGCGACGCTCGAGCCGTTGGGCGGCATCGTTCTGGATGCGCGATTGCGCACCGGCGGCGAAGTGACGACGCGCAAGCCGAATCCGCCTGCAACCGATGGAAGCGGCACGATTGTACTCAGGATGCGCGCCATCGGTCCCAACTGCGAGCCGGAACCGGACCTCCCACCACCGGAGCAACTGAGAGTCGTCGTTCCACTTGATCAATGTACCCATGTATTTACAATTGAGGTCAGCGAGGAAAACTTCGTCGATCTTGCGTTTCCTGATCAGATCATGGAACTACGGAATCCGATTCTAGTTCCTGCGTGCCGGGAGTGAGACGGACCTCTGGGCAACGTACTGGCAGCCATATCTCGTGCGTGGTCCGTGTTGCTGGTTGCTGGTTCGAATGGGTTGAGGCGCCGCGAGACACCCAGCGCGGCAGGAGGCTGCATCCCGGGACAGCAAGGTACCGCCCGGGATGCGCGCCTTGGCAAGCCGACACGTTCTGGACTGGTCGGTAGGGCTGCGTGACAGAGTCGGCGGGTCTGCGAACACGCTCCGCAACCCCTGTGGCAGTGGCTTCCAGCCAGCGGGCATGGCCCTAGTGTAGCCTCTCACGCTATTTGCATCTTTTCAGAGCCGCGACCGTCACGGAGCGGGTAACGGCGAAGTCGTTTTCCGGCGGTAGAGTCGATACGAGGCACGGCCGCGCTCGCGGGGTCATCGCTCCATGATCAATCCCCCCCCACAATCAGCATCTCCCGCGAGTGCCGATTAGTCGACAGCGCATAGGGGCGGCTCGCCAGTTCTTCCACGCTGACGCGCCGCTTGCAGGCGCGGACCATCTCGGTGATCTCGTCGATCGCCGGGATGCCGTCGCTGCGATACGAGACGACCACGGCCGCGTCGGCGTACGATCGTGCCGCACCCCGCCCGATTTGTCGCCCACCGGCGGCGGGGTCTTAAACGAATCGGCGGCGGATGCCAAGGGCGGGCAAGCGGGCAAGCGGGCAGG
The DNA here is from genome assembly GCA_964648365.1 of uncultured Phycisphaeraceae bacterium. GTDB lineage: Bacteria > Planctomycetota > Phycisphaerae > UBA1845 > UBA1845 > SURF-32. The sequence continues at coordinate 105 of CAZYLK010000343.1, read as the reverse complement.
CGGGTGGGCGGCGTGGGGCGGGCACCGCCAGCGTCGCTCCGCGATGCCGAGGAGTCGCGCCGGCGCGACATGTGGTTGTAAAATGTTGTCGGCCTGCGCCGACGA
>CAZYLK010000342.1:0-2462 GCA_964648365.1 uncultured Phycisphaeraceae bacterium | reverse complement strand
ATGGCTCGATCTGTGCCACCGACATGACAGGCAACTTTATTCTCGTCGGCAAGGACGCCTCGATCCTACAGCACGAAATGATGTTCGGCCTGGATTCGCAGTTGACAATAACAGGTCCGCCGATCCCTGCTCCTGCGGAATTCGGCGGCAGGCGCACCGGTCACATCCGCCTCATTCGCGACGCCGCCGGCACGCTCTACCAGCTTCACGGCGTATTGGGGCTGATCCGACTGACCGACGGTGAGATCGTGCTTCCCCCCATGCAGTTTCTGAACGAAAGTGAGGCCGGTGGTGCAACCGTCAGAATCGGCCCGGGCACCGGCGGCGGCTATCCCCTGCTCGATGTCGCGTTTGATCCAACGGACGCAACCAACACCACGCTGTTTGTGGTCCCCGTGCGGGTGGAACCACCCAACAGTGTGCCTGCGGAACACCAGAGCCCTTACCGCGCAGCCGCCAAAATCAAGCTTCTGCCCAACGACAGCTTCGACCTGCTTGCGATTTATGGCGAGAATCCCGCGATCGGCTCGTCGTCAGAAGTCCCCGCCGGTAGTCCGGCCGACTATGTCTTCCATCCGGACGCGTCACGCGTGCGCGAACTTGCCGTCGACGCCTTCGGCAATCTGTTCGTCGTTTGCGCCCACGGAATAAACGACAACGACTACATCCTGATCTTCCCCCCCGGTGAACCGGAGATACGCATCTCCGTAGGCGATCAGGTCCAGGCTCCCTCAACACTCCATGTTGACGGCGATTACCTGTATATCTCCACCTCGGTCGATGGCCCCGACGACACCGACACGGTCATCCACCGCTATCGAATCACCCGAAGCAATGACAAGGCGACCGGTCTCACGGAACATGTCGTGATTCCGATCGCGGGCATTCGATTCCTGACCGGCTTGGTGACCGATTCGGCGTCGGGCGATCTCGTCGCGATCGGGTTTAATTCTCCCCATTGCCCCGGCGACGTCTGCAACGGGCCCGAGCCGCAATGCCCGGAGATGTGCTCTTTCGCTGGCGACGATGTGATCTTCACACAGCCGATGATGGCCCGGGTTCAGAATCCAGCCGGCGCCGTGCCGGAAGTGTTCGTCTCCCCCATCACCGGAACCGAACTTACCCTCCCGCTGGCGATTGAGCTGCTCCCCGCCCCCTGCATGATCGGCGATGTGAATGACTCCGGCCAGATCACGCACGAGGATGCCGAGCTTTTCGCGGCCGTCCTGGTCAACGGCGCCGCCGACCCTGATGAATTGTGCAGGGCGGATATCAATGGGGACACGCTGATCGACGGCGCCGATATCCAGCCATTCACCGCACTGGTCCTCGATGACTGAATCGGCGTATTGGATTGCCGCGTTCACAATGCTCGTACGCGGTGCCCGGGGGCGCCCGCGACCGCGCCCAAAAAAGCGCCGGCCCAGGTGTCCGCCCTACGGCACTGCGCGAAAAAAGCCGGGACGCAGCAGCGCTGCACACCCTTCCGGCGGACATCGCGCCGCTTCGCCCATCCCGCCGTCGCGATTCATCAGTAATCCGTGCGATCGGAGCCTGCGACCTTCACGATCTTGTTGTACAGCCCCAGCAGCAGGAACGTCGGCGCCCACTGGCCGACAAACAGGCTGTCGTGACGATTGCCGGTCAGCCGCAGCCATAGCGACGTGCCGATCGAGGCAGCCGCGGCCCAGAGGAACGCATCCGACGGCAGCCTGGCCGTTTGCCGCTCGATCGATCGTGCCACGCGACCCTCCGCATGCTGGTGCGCTTTGGATCTGACTTTCCCGGTCACGTCGCCGCTCGTGGTCGTTTCCATGATGGATCCTCTCGTGTTCCTCATAATGAAAATTGGCGTAACATCGCAAAATCGGCGCAAGTTCGCCAGGTAAATCGGCGCATGTTCGCCACGTAAATGGGCTCAGGCGAAACTTCGCCGCCGCGCGGCCGACAATGCTCCGGCGCGACAGACTCACTGTCCACAATGCCGGCGCCATCAAACCCATGCCCCGCGGGCCGATCGTCTGATTCTAAGTTTCGGCTGATATCTGCAGATTGAAAAGCGCCTTTACAGACGAACAGGCGCCATGTGACGGGAGATCAAAAAGCGGGCGACGCGACTCGAACGCGCAACGTCCAGCTTGGAAGGCTGGTGCTCTACCATTGAGCTACGCCCGCAACTTCGGTGGTTTATCTTATGCGACTCGCCGGGAAAGGGAAACGCGCGGACGCTGCCCCGGTCGCGGCGTCCGGGCAGTCGCATATTACCAACCGAGCCGCGCCCGTAAGAAAGCGATCACCGCTCCAGCGGCGGAACGCCGCAGTAGCGCTCTTCCGGGGGCGCCCGGTTCGTGCCATCGGCAGGCGGCGATCCAGCGCTTACGGCGCGAGCAGCGCATCGACATAGTGTTGAATATCTGCCCCGTCCAGCGCGTCGTCCTGGTTGAAATCGAAGTAGCACGCAA
>CAZYLK010000341.1:0-2518 GCA_964648365.1 uncultured Phycisphaeraceae bacterium | reverse complement strand
GCCACCGGAAATCATCGACCTGGATGCGTCGGCCGTGGCCGAACTTCGGCAGCGAATCGCCGCGCGACAGCTTTCCGAGCGGGATTACGAGATCTTCGCCGCGATCCTGGCGACGTACCGCTTCCTCGTGAATCGGTTGACCTCCAAGAGAATCACGATGCCGCGGTTGAAGAAGTTGCTGTTCGGCGCCTCCACGGAGACGACCGCAGCGGTGCTGGGCAGCTTGGCGGACGACGCAACGTTGCCGGCCGCGGGCGAACCTGACCGCAGCGACGCGTCGAACTCCTCGCCGTCCGACGCCCCGCCGAAGCGGCGCAAGGGGCACGGCCGCAACGGCGCCGACGACTATCCCGGCGCCCAGAGGATCGTCGTGCCGCACGAGTCCCTCCAGCCGGGCGACTACTGCCTGGAATGCCAAGACGGAACGTTGTATGAGTTGCGTCCTCCCGCCACGCTGATTCGGCTCGTGGGCCAAGCCCCGGTCCAGGCCACGATCTACGAGTTGCAGCGGCTCCGCGGCAAGCTCTGCGGCAAGGTGTTCGCGGCTCAGGTCCCCGAGGGCGTCGGGCCGGACAAGTACGACCTGACCGTGGCCAGTATCATCGGCCTGCTGAAGTACGGCCGCGGCGTGCCGTTCTACCGCCTGGCGGGCCTGCAGCAGGATCTCGGCATCCCGCTGCCAGCCGCGACGCAGTGGAAGGTCGTACACGAGGCGGTTCCGAGCTTCGTACCAGCCTACGAGGAACTCTTTCGGCAGGCCGCTTGCGGCGAGGTGGTCTACCACGACGACACGAACAACCGCATCTTGGAACTGATGGGCCAACGTTGGATCAAGGCCCAGATGCAACAAGCCTCACGGGCCGGCCCGAGCGAAGCGGAAGGAAATGCACCGCCCGATCCGGACCCCGGCGACGAGCGTCGCGGGATCTTCACCTCGGGGGTTGTGTCCACCACGGCGGGCCAGCGGATCGCGCTGTTCTTCACCGGCCGGCAACACGCCGGCGAAAACCTCCGGGACGTGTTGGCGCAGCGCGCCAAGGAATTGCCCCCGCCGATCCAGATGTGCGACGCCTTGTCTCGCAACATGCCTGCGGAGTTGAACACGATCTTGGCCAACTGCCTAGCCCATGGCCGCCGCCAATTCGTCGACATCGTGGAGCGCTTTCCCCAGGAATGCCGCTACGTGCTGGAAGCCTTGAAAGTGGTCTACAAGAACGACGCCGTCGCACGACAGAAACAGCTCTCGCCGGAGGCACGCCTCCAGTTCCACAAGAGCCAGAGTGGTCCCGTGATGGACGACCTTCAAGCTTGGCTCCAGCGGCACATCGACGAGCACTTGGTGGAGCCCAACTCCGGCCTGGGCCAAGCGATCAACTATCTGCTCAAACGCTGGGACAAGTTCACGCTCTTCCTGCGTCAGGCCGGGGCTCCGCTGGACAACAACCTCTGCGAACGAGCCCTGAAGAAGGTCATTCTGCACCGCAAGAACGCCCTGTTCTACAAGACCGAAAATGGGGCCCACACGGGTGACATCTACATGAGCCTCATCTACACCTGCGAACTCTGCGGCGCCAATCCGTTCGACTACCTGACGCAGTTGCAGCGGCACGCCCAAGAGGTCGCCGCCCATCCGGCCTCCTGGATGCCGTGGAACTATCGGGAGACGCTGACCGTCCTGCCCGCGGCCACCAACCCCGCGGCCACTGCCACTACCTCCACCCCTTGGACGACGGTTTCCTAACTGACCCGCACCGGCCGACGCGGATCCGATCCCTCCCGACACTCCGCGTGAAGGATTCTCTCGGCCTGCGCGCGTCAAGCAGGACCGGCCCTGCGGCAACGAAAAGTGACGCCTCCGCGGTCCCCGCCGCTGCGCCCGTCCGCTTCATCTCCCTGAGCCTCCAGGCCATCTACGGCGCCGGACCGTCTGTCCGCCGATTCCGCCCGCTGCTCGCCGAACGCTCCCCCGCCCAAGCACCGCGTCGTCGCAGACCGTCGACCCAATCGGCCGACCCGGTGCCTACGTCCGCAACCACCACGGCCCGTGGTGCCCCGCTCTCGCACCGCACGCCCCGGAATCTCCCGGCACCCGTCGCTCGCCCCCGCCTCGCCGAAGTTTTTGCCACGCGCACGTCTGCGGAAAGGGCACAGTTTCGCCCGTGTGGCGGCCCTGGGAGAAGTCCGCGTTGTTGATACCAACTGGCAGGGTGTCGCAACGTGGGCCACGGGGCGATGTAGCCACTTGGCCGCGATCCGGCAGGCAGGCAGTTCAGCCGCGCGTTTCCAGGCAGTCAAGCTTCGGATGCTCGTCCGTGGTCGACAGATTAGCTTGTGGGATACATCGGCCTACGAGCTATTGGCAGGTGCCAGCGTCTCGACGTGGGTGACGTAGCCGCGATCGGGCAGCCGGGCGCCCACATGATCGACCCCGCCTGTGAGCATCAGCCGCTTGGCCGCGATCCGGCAGGGGCTGGCCTCCATCGCCACAATCGCCCGCCCCCGCGTCCCGCCGTTCGTC
>CAZYLK010000340.1:0-2545 GCA_964648365.1 uncultured Phycisphaeraceae bacterium | reverse complement strand
GTAGAGCACCCGGCTGTTAACCGGGTTGTTGTAGGTTCGAGTCCTACTCGGGGAGATCAACGATCGGTCGCGAGCCTGGCGACCGACCAGTTAGCGCGAAACCCCGGGCCGGAGAGCGCCCGGGGTCGCTCGTTTTAACGCGAGGATTCGCAAGGGTTTACGGATGCGGCCGAGGCGGGTCAGGCGGCGAGAGAGCGCCGTTTCGACCCGCTCCCGCGCTGGCGGGCCGTTTGCGGCGTCCTTACGGCCCCCGCGCTCTCCGTTTCTCTCGTTAACAGCCGACCGTCCTGTTTACAGCGCACCATGCAGTTGACAGCGACGCGCCACCGCCCGCGGAGCTGCGAGACGCTGGCGCGCACCGGCCTCGTTCAAAGCCGAGAGAGCCGGGCTCGTCGCGCGTGCACCTGGATCGACGACGCCGGGCCTGGACCCGGTTGGTTGCGCCCGGAATCGGCACGATCCACGGCTTCCATGCGGCTGGCCCCAGATTCGCAATTGACGGCTCCGGTTGGCGGCGGTAGGATTCCCTCAGTAAAGGCGAAATTCGCCGAAAGGAGAACGCATGGCAGTTCAACGTAGGTCTACCACCGCCTCAACAGAATCTTACGCTCTGCTTGCCGATGGATCAGCGCTGTTTTTTGCGTCGCGCCAGCAGTTTCCCGATCGAAACCTGAACTACCGCGCCCTCGACCGGATCATCCTGGAGCACGCGGGTACTGATTCGCCAGCCTCGCCCGCGATCCTGTTCTCCAGCATCGAGCCCGCGAACGAAAAGCAGTTGAAGTTCGTCGAATTCATCGAGCAGAACCTTCACTGGTCGGTTCAGCGAATCGCACCTCACGACGCAACGGTCTGCAACCCGCTGCTCACGGACGGGGTGTTCAGGCACATTCGCTTCGATGCGTGGATCGCCTACGCGATCGGCCGGCTGGCGGGCAAAACGGAAAAACGCGTCTTCGTTGTGTCGGATTCGTGGCCGCTCGCGGGCCCAATCCAGGAGTGTGCGTCACGCGGAACCGCCGTCACGGTGTGCTTCTTCGGGGGAGTAATCGACACCCGCTGGCATCGCGTCTTTCGGGAGCAGGCAGCGGCTGGCCGAATCGACTTCCTGGACCTTGATGATCACAGCGAAAGTCTATTTGACCGTGCCAAGCCGTCACGCGGAAAGGAGGACTATCGCCTGAACCTTTTGGATTAGCCCACCTGACGGGCCTGTTATCACGCGGCAAATGCCGCGAAAAGCGATGTATTTTGAGGCAGTCAAACCCAAACTCGAAAGGAACACCGATGAACGACACTATTCATGCGCGCGCAGTTCTATTCGTCGACGGTCCCAACATTGACGCAACCCTGGGGAACGGCGTGCTCGGGCGGAAACCCGCCCCGCACGAACGAGCTCGTTGGAACCGAGTGATTCAAATCGCCCGGAGCACGCTCGATGTTGGCGAATCCTGGTTTGTTCTCAACGGCGACAATTTCGGTCTTGACAGAACATCGTTCTATCGCTGCCTAAAGCATATCGGCTACAAGGTTGCCACTCCCATGCGCAGTGAGTGGTGCCAGAACGACGGTGACGATCCCGTGGACGAATGGATCAAGCATCATATTGTTTGCGCCGCTCCGAAGGTGGGTCGCGGCGAAGTTTCGGGCGTGGTCGTTCTCACGCACGACGGCGGTTTCGCGACAGCGTTGAAGGGGATACTAGACGCTGGCGGTTCAGTGACCATAGTTGGATTCCTAGAGTGGCTTGCACCAGAACTGACCGTTCTGCGCACCGACGGCGCCGTCCTTCTCGATCTCGAACACGACGTCGGGGCATTTGACGTCCGACTGAACCGGCCGCCCTTCAAGGCCGACTGAGTTTCCCTGCTGATCAAGCGAACGACCGCCGCGGCGCGCAAGTGCGCCGCGGCGGCACATCGCTATTGCGCCGGATCGCCGGCCGATACTCTCAGGCGGATCCGGCCACGCAGTCTCACCGCGTCGCGGCTTTGACGCTGCCTGCGACTCCGCAAGAGTCTGGGCAGCAACGTGTTAGCGGTCCAAGTCTCAAAGTCTCACGTTTTTCGACCTGCGGCCCCCCGCCCAGCAAAGGCGGTGCGGCTGGACTCGAGCATTTCCGATTGCCCCACCAACCACCAAGTGGTTAACGCCCCGCGTATGTAACCAGTAGCGGGCTGCGCTGGCCCGCACCCGCCAGACGACGCATCGGTCGCCAAGCGAAGGTCGTCGTGGGCATCGTCCGCATGGAGACATGCCGATGGCCACGCGCCGCGTCCCGTTCGATCCGACCGATCCGGCCGGCCTTCATCCCGAGCAGCGGCAGCGCGAAGTCGCCGCGATTCTCGCTACTGGCGTGATCCGCATGCGCGCGAAGCGCGGGGCGGCCCTCGCGCCAGGCGCCCGAACGCGCCCAGCCCGTCGCCGCGGCGCCGCATCTTCGGGCCGCCGCACGGCCGCATGCATGTCACAGATTTCGCCGGAATCCGGCGAAACTCGCCTTGAGCTTTCCCGCCGAAGTAGCCCTGATGGCCAGCGTGGTTAA
>CAZYLK010000339.1:0-2607 GCA_964648365.1 uncultured Phycisphaeraceae bacterium | reverse complement strand
CCGGCGGGCCGCCGGGCGTGGCGCCTGGCGGGGGCGTGCGTGTGCGCCGGGGTCGTGCTCGTTCTGTGGCTTCGCGGCCCGGCGGGAGATGCTTACCTGCATGGCGCGCTGCCGGTCGAACTGGTGGCGCTGGCGGCCGTGGCGGCTGCGGGCGGTCTGTGGCTTGCCGCGAAGTCCGCCGACCGGGGCCGCGTGCGTAGCGCGTTGTACGTCGGGCTGACCGCCTGCGTCGCGTTGAATCTGTGGCAGGTCATCGCGCGCGGCCGGGACCGCGGCGTGGATCACGCGGCGTTCAAAGCGGCGTGCCTGGCCTACCACGACGCCGCAAGCCCGGACTATGTGATTCTCAGCGAATGGTCGCGGGGGATCCTGTTCGAACACTACGTCTTTTCAGACGCTTATACGCCGCACTGGATCAACATGGAGTGGATGCGCGGCGAATGGGGCGAGGAAACGCGCGTGCGGGCGGAGGCGCGGTGGCGGGCGGTGCTGGACGAGCGCCGCGACGTGTGCCTGCTGCGGCGCTACGATGAGCCGATGCGAGAACTGGCCGCGGCGGGGTATGAGTTCTCCGCCTTCCGCATGTTCATCAGCGCGGCGGCCGGAGAGCGGCCATAGTGTGATCGGATCCGATCAGCACAGATGCGGGAGCAGCAGCGAATGCGCCTTCGCTCGGTAGCGCGGTATCAGCAGTTCTATTTGCGAGGCGGAGGCTCCAGCCGATAGATTCTGTACTCGGGCGAGGCCGGCGTCAGGGTGAAACCGGCGTCCCGCAACCGCCGCTCCAGATACGCGTTGACGTGCATGCGAGCCGACTCGGGCGGCTGCGAGTCCTTGAGCCACCAGACGGTTCCGCCTTTCCCTTCGATAAATGTGTACAGCCATGAGGCCACCCGCTCCGCATCCTCTTCCAGCCGGGCCGGGTCCGCCAGGTCGGCGGCCGTGTCGAGCCAGCCAAGCTGGTCGTCCAGCCAGGAAGGAAAGGTCCACACCAGGCCACGAAAACCGGCGCGGTCGAGATGGTAGGAGAGGAACTCGCGGTCGTAGGAAAACGTCATCGCGCAATCGCCGACCGAGGCCAGTTCGGCAAGCCGCTCCGCGCGCATACGGTGCTCTGTCAGTTCGGGCGGCGAGGCAGACGTCGTGAAACGGGAAAGTGGAACGGCTGCGACCGACAGCAGGCCCGCCACGATCAGCCATTGGGCGCGTTGCCGGCCGCGGGAGGCGCTCAACCGGGCACGCGAATCACGGACGGCCAGTGGAGCGTCGAGCACGAGCGCCAGCAGCATGATGAAACCCGGCCAGGCGACGAGGTCGTAGCGGCCGGCGAAGTAGATCGGCCGAACCACGATCGAGTAGATCCACGCGAGCAGGAGCGGACCCAGCGTCAGCGCGGCGGCGACGAGCAACGGGTGGTGGATCGGTCGGTGGGCGCCATCCGTCGCGTCGGGGGCGGCCGCGGGGTCGGGTGAGGCGCGAACCGCGGATTGCGAGCGCTTGCCACTGGTGGCATTCGCGCGGGCTGAAGCCCGCGGCTCGGTTGCGGCGACGTCGCGCGGTGCATGCCGCCTGGCTCGAAGCGTCAATAGACAGCGTATGATCGCCGCAAATGTCAGCGCGACGGCCGCCACTTGGGAGCCGATCACCAGCGGCGTCACGGCGCCGGATGCGGACAGGCCCGTCAGGTGGGGCGGATAGCGGCCGGCGGGCAGCATGGCCCACAACGAGTCGAGAACGGCCGTGGCCGGGTGGAAGCTCGCGCCGATCCAGCGGTTGCCCCCCCCCGCCCCCGCCGGCAGCACGGCCATGACGACGTACGGCACGAAGAGCAGGACGACCATGACGTTTGCATGCGACCATGCCCGCAGCACGCGCCGGCGATCGGCCGCGAGCAGCACGACCGACGCAGATGCGGGGATCCAGAACACCGTAAAGTAATGCGTCGGCAGCGTGACGAGCAGCAACGCCCCGTACAACCCCCACGTACGCGGCGTGCCGTGATGCACCGCCTGCAGCAGCGCCAGCAGCGTGGCGGAAAGCAGCAGCATCCACAGCGCATAGGCCCGCGCCTCGTGGGCGTAGTAGACGAGCAGCGGGCTGGTGGCCGCCAGGGCGGCGGCGATCCACCCGGCCCGGCGGCCGCCCAGCCGGGCGGTGGCGGCGCCGATCAGCGGCACCGTCAGCACGGCCGCGACGCCCGACATCGACCGGTAGGCGACTTCTGAGTTTCCGAACAGCGCCGCCCAGACCTTCAGCAGGACATAATAGGGCAGGTTTGTGCTTTCACGCAGCAGGTTGGCCAGCCCGGCCGGCCAGTGAAACAGGTCGCGCACGTAGAGATACGTGCAGCACTCGTCGTACCAGAACTCGCGACCCGTGGTGGGCAGCAGGCATACGACTGCGCCCGCCAGCGTCGCCAGCAGGTAGAGGACGAACGCCCATCGCCCGAAGGCGCGATCCATCGCTGGCGAGTCGTCGTGCATCATCCCATTCGTTGCAATCTCTTCCGCCGGACGGCTGTGCATCGCCGCGGCCGTCCCGATGCCGCCCCCCCCCGCTCTATGCCTTCGTAGCCGCCGCGCCATTGCTGGCGAACTTCTCGCGCAG
>CAZYLK010000338.1:0-2662 GCA_964648365.1 uncultured Phycisphaeraceae bacterium | reverse complement strand
GCGCGATGATGCTCGATCACCTCGGACATCGCGACGCGCACGACGCGATCGTCGCGGCGATCGAGCGGGTCACCGAGCACGGACCGCGCACGCGGGACATGGGCGGCGAGGCTTCGACCGTCGAGGTCGGGCGTGCGGTGACCGAGGCGCTCGAATCGGGTTGAATGGCAGCGCGCACCTCGCTGCCTACGTCGCCCGCGAGGCGTCCAGAAAAAAAACCCGCCTGTACTTGCGTACGGGCGGGTTCGAGCGGATATGCCGGCCCCCGATCGCTGCCGATCAGACCGGCGGCGGGTTCAGCAGATCGAGAAGACCGGCGTGGAAGCCGTCCATCGTCGCCGACAGCACCGCGTTGGGCCCGGTGAACAGGCTTTCGACGTCGGCATAGTCGGCAGACGCGATACCTTCGAGAACGACCGAGCCGACGCCAGCCGCCACCCCGGTGCGGTCTTGACCAAAGAACTCCAGTTTCAGGGAGCCGCCACTGTCGCTGATCATGATGTATTGCGACTCGCTGTCGGCGAACAGGAAGTCCTGGAACGTCAGGTTGTTGTCGGATTTCGTGGTGTCGGTCGAGGAATCTTCGGTTCCGGGAAGTCGCGAGTCAGCCGTGAACGTATCGAGAGCGTCCACCAGGTAGATCCGGTCGACGCCGACCTGGAAGTCCATGACCGTATCGTTGCCATTGTCGGTACGTAGCGAGTAGGCAAACGCGTCGGCAACGTCATTCGCTGTTTGCGCGGTGTCGCCGAGCGCACCGCCGTACAGCGTGTCGTCGCCCGCCTGTCCGAACAGAAGGTCAGAACCGGCGCCGCCTGCCAGCGTTTCAGAGCCGTCGGGCGTGGCTGCGTCGAGCGTGATTCGGTCGACCAGCATTCCGAAACCCGGAGTGGTCTGCTCTTCGGGTACTTGCGAACTGTAGCCTCGTACCTCGAGTTCCGAGGCCGCCGCCGTGGCCAGCAAGTTCTCCCAGCTCCAGGTCATACGGCTGGTTTCCGGGTGCGGTTCTACCCCCGGTTCGGTTCCGGTCCACTCGTCGGCCTGTCCGTCCCAGCGTGCGAGCAGGTTGCCATTCCAGTAGATCTCCATCGACGTGTCGATGTCGAAGATCGAGACCTGCATGGATAGTGTGTACGATGAACCGGGGTTGGTGCTCACGACCTGTGAGATCGTAGTGCCGCCCGACGTCTGTGTATTGACGGTATCCCAGGCGTAGTGGCCGCCTCCGCCGGTTCCGTCAGGCGGGTAGAGAGTAGTTACCGCGTTCGACACCAGTTGCATGTCGGCGCCGCCGGAATGCTGAGTGATTTGGCTGCCCTCGACCCCTGCCTGGATCGTGTTTATCACATCGCCGATTTGCCAGCCGTTGCGCGCATCAGCCGTGAAGGCAACGACGTCGAATCCCGCTCCTCCCGCAAACGAAATCGCAGTTGGGCCTGCGCTCGCGTCCCAGTAATCGAACTGGTAGTTGCGAACCGAACCGCCGGTGCCGCCGATCAGAACATCGTCGCCGGCGCCGCCGTCCACGAAACCGGTCATGCCGGTGAGAAGGACGTCGTCGCCTTCGGTCCCGTCTTCGCGCGTAACGGCCGTCACGTCGATCGCCGGACTGGCGTTGCCCGCTGCGTCGGTTGCAACGACGCTGGCGCTGGCACCCGACGCGAGCGGGTTGGCGAACTGATAGGCACCGGTTGCGACATCGGCGGTGGCGGTCTGGTCGTCCATCGTCACTATGCTGCCGGGATCGGCAGACCCGGAGACGAAGCCGTTCGGTGTCACATTGGGTTCATTCAGGACTGGCGGAGTCGTGTCGAGCGTCACCTCGAGTCCGGCGCTCGGCGTGCTTTCGTTCGCCGCGGCGTCGGTAACCGTGGCCGTCAGCGACTTCAGGCCATCGGCACCCAGCGGGTCGGTGGTGATTTCGACGAAGCCTGCCGCGATGTCCGCTGCCGTAAGCGTTGCTGTGCCGACCTGCGTGGCGTCGGAGTAAACCTTGACCGTATCGCCTGCGACCGGTGCCGTGGCACCGGTTCCGTTCAGGTCGACGCGAAGCGTCGGAGTGTCGTCGTTCGTTATGCCGTCACCGGGCGTGCCCGAGTCGCTGCCGGCAGTCAGTGTCAGAGTCGGAGCATCCGGCGCAGTGGTGTCGACAGGCGGAGTCGTGTCGAGTGTGATCGCGAGTCCAGCGCTCGGCGTGCTTTCGTTCGCCGCGGCGTCGGTAACCGTGGCCGTCAGCGACTTCAGGCCATCGGCACCCAGCGGGTCGGTGGTGATTTCGACGAAGCCTGCCGCGATGTCCGCTGCCGTAAGCGTTGCTGTGCCGACCTGCGTGGCGTCGGAGTAAACCTTGACCGTATCGCCTGCGACCGGTGCCGTGGCACCGGTTCCGTTCAGGTCGACGCGAAGCGTCGGAGTGTCGTCGTTCGTTATGCCGTCACCGGGCGTGCCCGAGTCGCTGCCGGCAGTCAGTGTCAGAGTCGGAGCGTCCGGTGCGGTGGTGTCTGGGGGCGACCCGCCTCCACTACCTCCCCCGCCACCACCACCGCCCGCAGCCAGCGCAATACCGCCCAACGCGAGGCCGCCGAGCAGTACGCCGGTCGAAGGCGCGCCGGCGGCGGCCGCAGCGGGCGCACTCGAAGTGCTGCCATACATGAGCGACTGA
>CAZYLK010000337.1:0-2698 GCA_964648365.1 uncultured Phycisphaeraceae bacterium | reverse complement strand
ACCTGCCTGGTGGGTCTGGCGACGTACCTGCTGCTGACCGGCGATCTCTACTGGTCCGTCGCGATCCCATTGACCGCGGGGGCGATGCTGTCCGTGCCGATCGCCACGCTCACCGTCCGCCGCCTGCCGGAGCGGCTGCTGCGCGGCAGCGTGGGGGTGGCAACCTGCGCGCTGGGGTTGCTGATGATCATCAAGGTGTTGGGTTGAGGGCCGGAGTCAGGCCCGTTCTCGAAAATGGAACCGCCGCCAAGGTCCGTCGCGGTGGCGGCGGGCTCCGAGACTGCGCGCCAGCCGACGGCACAGATCGAGAGTCCCTGTCGCCACAGTGCCCCGCCGGATGACGCGTCGGTCCTGCTCACGCCTCGTCGGCGGGCTCGTCGAGGCCGTCGAAGAGGCTGGGCTCAGGCTTCTTATAGGGCTTGACCCGGCCCGGCTTCTGGACGCGTTCACGGTACTTGCCGAACAGCTCTTCTTCAGTGAAGCACGGGCTATAGTACGGACTGTCGGGGTCGGAGTGCGGGTGAAGGGGCCTCATCTGTGGGGGCAGGGGGTTGTCGGCTCCGCTACTCACGTTTGACTCCTTTCACGATGCGCTCCAGCAGGTCGCGCTGGAGCGGGTAGGTCTCGAGCGTCGCCTCGAGGATCCATAGGACGTTGAGCAGTTCGCCGGTGAACTCGGCGGTCCAGCGTTCTGGGCGGATGTCGTCGAGCGGCGACGACTTCCGCACGTTGCGCGGCTGCCGCATTCGGTAGTTCAGCCAGGACTGCACCACTCTCAACCCGGACACCTCGAATTCGTACACGTCGCGGCGGACGGGGGCGAACGCTCCTTCGCCGACGGCAAGTGTACCCTCGCCGGCCGGGCCGTCGAGCCATCCGAACGATTCCGGATAGCCGTCGGGCGTGTCGGGCACGGCCCGCGTGCAACGGGCTGCGCCGCGAGGGACGCGCCCGCGCGGCCGGCCGCGACCCGTGTATCGCTCGGCGAAGGTGTGCAGCCACAACAGTCGCCGGCCAATTTCGACGGCTTCGTCGAGTAGTGCCGCGTTCTTCGTCAGTGGGACGCGAATCTCCCGGCTCTCAAGCTCTGTCCAGAATCGCTCGGTATAACCCGGATGGGCCAACACGGCGTAGATGTAGGCGACGAAGTCCTCAGGGGAAACTGGCTGGCCGAGTGGCTGTGAAAAGCCCCGCAGCAACATTACCGCGACGTTGGGTTGCTCCCCGGACGAACCGTCGTACAGCGGGATCACTGCCCTGGCTCCAAAGGATCCTCTGAAGTGATCGAGGTCGGGTAGCAGGGCGCTCGCCGTCAGAGCCGGGCCCGGGCCGAGGGGTTGCGAGAACAAAGTGGTCAGATAGACCTGTCTGTCGCCGTGGGCTCGCCAGAGGCCTGGCCCAGGGCGGTCAAGCAGCCGGCCATCCGCGAGAATCGACTGGCGATCAAACGAGCGGTAGGCGCAGCCCACGATTTCCGGGCACGGCGCGTTGCGGGCCAAGCCCGAAATCGGACTCAGGCTGCCCTCTACGGGTGGAAGCGCTTTCGCCGAGCGATGGGATTGCTGACCGGTCGGGGAATCTTTGAACAACTCCGGGCGATCGTCGGGCTTCGCCCGCGTCAATCGAAGCCACCGTGCCTGCAACGTGTCCTCATCTGGCGCGATGACCCACGTCCGACCGGCCTTGATTCCCGAGTGCTGCCAAGGCATCAACTCGGTCAGTTGCGGCCAGGTGAAGTACAACCCGGTCCCCGCGGGGCGAAACGGCGCATGCCAATCATCGGGACAGTCCTGCCAGGGCAGGTCGCTGAAGTCGCCGACCTCGTCGAGGCGATCCAACTTCTGCGCCCGGTCGCCGGCGATGCGCGTATACCTGACGCGCGCCGGCGTATCGCGGTTGGCGTCGCCATACCGCGTACAGATCGCGATGGCCACCGGGGTGCGGATGGCGAAGACGTTCTCCTCCTGTCGCGTCCCGCGTCCCTCGCCGCCCAGGTCGATGATCCACACGTCGTCGCAGTCCCGCCGCGTCTGCTCACGCATGCCGACGAACGCGTCGCCGTCGATGTAAGACGAGGCCGAGATGAAGGACACTACGCCGGGGCCGGCGGCGCTTGCGTGCTCGAATACCTTCCACAGCGCCCAGCGCCAGAAGTAGACGTAGAGGTTGTACAGGTTCTTGACGTCGCCGCCGTGGCCCGCATCGATCGCCGGCTGGGTGAACCCGCGATAGAGAATGGAACGCTGCTCCCGACGGCGCCGAATGCCGCCCCAGTCAAGCCCGCGCGACTCGATCGTCTCCAGGTCGTCGCCGTAGCGCACCCATCCGCCCGTGCGAGCCAGATTGTCTTCGGCGGCCGCTTCGTGCCGGTCGTACGGGGGATTGCCCAGGCACACCAGGACCGGAACCTCCCGCTTGACCCGCAGCGCACGCTGGTGATCCTGGGCCAGGACACGATAGAACTCCATCACGCGCTGAGGCTCGGCGTAGGGCGATTCAAGCGTATCGGTCAGGCATACGCCCGGCGAATCAGGCGGAAGCGACGCCGATCGACTTGTCAGCGCGCGAGACACGCGAAGCTGGGCGACGGCGTAGGGTCCGACCATGTTCTCAAAGCCGAACAAGTTCTGAGCCAGTTGCGACAGCCGCGCCGCGACTGCGCCCGCTGGCTGTCCCGCACCGCGTTCAGCGTCACGCG
>CAZYLK010000336.1:0-2704 GCA_964648365.1 uncultured Phycisphaeraceae bacterium | reverse complement strand
GACAAAGCGGTCATCCAGTTCGCGGGCACCACCGTGACCAGCGGATGCGGCTACATTTACGGGCGCGACCGCTTGTACCTGCGCCGCCCGGTCGGGGATCGCAACACGGTCCTTGTTCTGGGTCCGGATAACGGCCTCCACGGCGGGCTGCGTATCGACCTGGCCCTGGTCAATCGCGGCGTGGTCGATCCGACCGATCCGGAGGATGCCAACGGGACGCACTGGATGCAGCTTTACTGTCAGCCCAAGGTCGGACCCGGCGATTGGCGCATCACCGCCGGCGGCACCGGGACCAACACGATGGTGATCGATACGCCGATCGTTGGAACCGGCAACCTCGTGCTCGGGTCAAGCGCAATCCTGAACGTGAACGCTCACGTGTCTCTGTATGGCACGATGACGGCCGGCCCGGGCTGTTATATCACGGTTGGGAAGGGGATCATGTTCGACGTCGATCGATTCCCGCTGGCCGACTGTCCGCAATAGTTGGCCCGAGATGGCGTAATGGGGGGACGGTCCGGCGACGCTTGGGCGTCCCGGACCGTCCCCATCTGATGCCAGATTCGGGTTGAATCTCGCGGCTCGTGTTGCAATAATGCTCGGGCGCACTCCGGAGATTGCTCGTCGCGGAGGCCGCGCAGGGCGTCGGATACCGAAGTTCAACGGTGGTAGTGATGAGTTCCAAGTCAGTTTTGTTATCGGCCGCGGCCGTTTTGCTGGCCTTTGGGCAGTTGGTTGTCTCTGCCGCTTCGGAGTGCAGCGTTACGGAATACGGATTCACCGCGACGGCCGGGGAAGCGGAGTTTGACGCCGCTTGGGACACGGTCGTCGCGCCGGACGGAATTGTCTGGGTCGCGGGTGTGATGCACGGAAGGGTTGACTTCGATCCCACGAAGAGGAAGGATGTCAAGAAATCGAAGGGCGGCGGCGATGTCTTCATAACGCGGTTTGACGCGGCTGGTGCGTATGCCGGAACGCTCCGCGTCGGCGGGAAGGAAGGCGAAGCTGCGGGAGCTTGCGCTACAGGCGCAGACGGCACACTGGTCATAGCAGGTCCATTCGGCGGAATAGTCGACTTTGATCCGGGTGAGGGAAAAGACAGGCATAGAACGAATTCACCTGGGAATATCTTCGTGTCCGCCTATGAGCCGCAGGGGGCGTACCTTTGGACGCAGACGTTCGGGGGTGAGGACTCAGATACCGCGAGAGGCATTGCCGTCGACGGCGAGGGTGCCGTGATTGTCGTCGGCCATTTCTGGGAGACGGTCGATTTTGATCCCGGGCGCGGTCGCGATCGCCACACCGCCCAAGGCGTTCGCGACGCTTTTGTCTTGAAGCTCGACCGCCATGGCAATCATTTATGGGCGCGGTGCATTGGTGGCACCAACAACGAAGTCGCCTACGGCGTCGCCGTAGACCGCGAGAACAACATCATCGTGACGGGCCTCTTTTACGACACTGTTGACTTCGACCCCGGCCCTGGTGAAGACATACATGAATCCGCCGGCCAGGAGGACGCCTTCATTACGAAGCTCGGCCCGGACGGCTCGTACCAGTGGACGCACACGTTTGGCGGCGTCGATCTGCGCGACTGGGGAACGGACGTGGCGGTCGACGATGCGGGCAACGTCTACGTTTCCGGCCACTTTCGTGACACCGTAGACTTCGACCGCCGCGGCGACGGGGACGTGCGCGTGGCCAAGGGGTTTGACGACATCTTCGTTACGTCCCGTGCCGCGGACGGCGCCTATCGCTGGACGGCGCACATGGGAGGTACGTCCGGAGAAAGGGGTCTGGCGATTTCCGTTGATGACAATTTGGACGAGGTCGTGGTCGCCGGTTCTTTCAGCCGCACTGTGGATTTCGACCCGGGGGAGGGCGTCGATGAACGGACATCGATTGGCGGACTGCCGTCGGACGCTTTTGTCACCTGGTTGACCTTCGACGGTCTTTACGTCCGCACGGAGACGATGGGAGGAACCGGAAGCGATTTTGCCGAAACGGTGGCCGTGGGTCCGGATTCGTCCGTCGTCGTCGCAGGAGACTTCTTTTCCGACGACGCCGACTTCGACCCCACTTCCGGCGTGGACATCCACGCCTCCAACGGCAACACCGACATCTTCATCACCAAACTCTACTGCGGCCCCTGCGAAGCCGTGGAGCGGCATTCGCTGACAGTGAAGGACAAGAACCGCACGCTCAAGGCCGAAGTCCGCGCCCGGGTCCCCGGCGGCCGCGTGACGGTCGAATGCGCCCCCACCAACCCGCCCGGCGAGCCGATCGAGACGCGGGTGAGCATCAATAACGACAACACCGGCTCATACAAGCTCAAGAAGCTCGACAAGGGCGAATACGCCTGTGCCATAACAGAGGTCCGCGATGCCGACGGCGACATCGTCTGCGACGAACCGGCCGGCAAGCGGGTGGTGAACGTGAAGTAGAAGACACCGTTCGCAAATCGAAAACCCGCCCATGGTGGACCGGCGCCACACTTCAGCGCCCCGGCCCGCCGCCGGCGGATCTGCGACGTTCATGCCGGGGTCCACCGGTTGAAAACCGGTGCCACACCGAACACCGGTTAAGGACAGCCTCTTACCGATGCCTTGGTGCGGGTTTATCGCCCTGTCCGATCAACATGCCTTGCGCATGCCGGTTGGCGGCACGCGCCGTTTCCGCCTTTGGTTTCCCCGGTCGATTGACCGCA
>CAZYLK010000335.1:0-2714 GCA_964648365.1 uncultured Phycisphaeraceae bacterium | reverse complement strand
GCCGCGTGCGGATGTGGGTGGCTGCGTTGAACAGCAGCGGCGCGATCGAAGGAGAGCCGGTGGTGGTTATCGACACGCACATCGACACGATGCCGGTGATCGACGGAGGACAATAGATGGCATACGCGAACATCCAACGTGCGCAGGTCGTCACCGATGTAGCAACGCCTGCTGGCGCCACGCGCGCGAAAACGATTACGGGCGTCGCCGCAGGCTCGCTGCTGGTGGCCGTCGGCAGCTACTACATTACGACCGGCATCACCTGCGAACTGCTCTCGGTGGCCGACGACAAGTCGAATACCTGGGCTGTGATCGAGAATAATCAAGACGCTGCCGGCCCCGGCGCAATTCTGTTCGCCGCCGCCGCGCACAACGTAGCCGCAGGAGACACCGAGGTAACGCTCACGTTCACGTCGCACGCGAATACGCGCCGTATCGCGTGGGCGATCTATGAAATTCCGGGAGCGAAAACATCATCCGCCGTTTCGCTCATTGCGACAGGCGATGCAGCCGGCGGCGTCTCTCAGGTGAGCGTGACGACCGGCGCGCTGGAGCAGACCGACAATTTGCTGATCGCGTGCTTCGGTGTGTGGGCGAACTGGAATGCCGGCATATCCGACCCCGATGGGGCATGGAATCAGTCGTTGAAGAACAGCAACGCCGCAGGTGGCGCGACTGGCGTGCTGATCGGCGACGTGAAAGTCACGAGCCTCGCATCGCGCACCGTCACCGGAACAAGTTCGCAATCACCGGGTAACGCGACAACCGGTTTCGTGCTCGCAGTCAAAGCTGCCGAGGTTGGATCGTACAAATACGTCGCGGACAATTTCGACCCGGCCGACCTGACGACATCCGATAGCGGTATCACGGCGCTCGTGTGGAGGAACGGCGATTTCACGAACAAGCTCCCGGAGGTCTACACAGGGCTCGCCTGCACAGTCAACGGTGAGATCGAAATCGACGCCGGCCTGCCGCCAGAGGTGGCGACTACCGATGACATCGTGATGCGCATTTTCAACAGCACGAAGCATTCGCCGTTCGTGATCGGCCGCGTGGAGTCCGTCTGATGGCAATCACCCAGAACGATCCGCGATGGGTCTGGCAAATGGACCCGCAGCGCCCGTTCGGCGAATTGACGGCATACCGAGGCAATCGGCAAGTGTCGGATTTGCCGTTCGCGAACTGGACCGACCCCGGCGCACTGCCCCAGAACGACGGCACGAACCAGATATTTCTGCGCGAGTTGGACCCGCAGGGCGGCGGGAAGTATGTCTACCGGATGCGCATCGGCAAGGATCGCGCCCCCGGTTCCACGTACCTCGCGAACACGTGGCGCTCCGAGGTTTCCAATACGATGATGACCCCGGTTTGGGGCACGGAGTATTGGGCCTGCTGCGGCGTTTTGCTCGGCGAGGATTGGGCTCCCGGCAGTCCGACATGCACCATTTTCGAGTTGCACGTCCCGTCGCCGCAGCCGAATCCAGTCGGGATTTCGCCGTTCGGCGTGATGTGCGGCGGCGGCAGTTTCATCGCCGCTGTGCGATACAACGCTGGCGTTCCCACCGCCCCGAACGATCACACGCTGGGCGCGCAGGTTTCGATACCTGCGTCTCGCGGGGTGTGGCACCACTTCGTTTTGAACTTCCGTCTTGGCGCGGATAACCCGGCGAATTTCATGCGCATTTGGCACGGGGTCGGTGACGCCCCAGCCTTTGACCAAGTGCTGAATTACACCGGTCGCATTGGCTACGACGCCAACACTAGTGCTCGCTACAACTACGCGAAACACGGCCTGTACTCGTGGACCTATCCGTGGCCGAGCAGTTCGACATCGCGCACGATCTGGTCGAAAGGTTTCCGACTGATTCACGCCGCCTCGCCAACGATCACTGTGGCGGAAATGTTCGATCTGCTGCGGACCACCGAAGGCGAGCCGCCGCCCGATCCGGACCCCGAGCCAGAACCGACGTGGCAAGGCGTCGTATTTCCCGCGCTGGCCAAATTCTCACCGATTGCCGACGGCTCATACGACTCATGGGGCGTGTTCGCTTCAACCCCTTCCGAGTCGGACAACAGCGCCGACGTATTCGATCCGACCGATGTAGAGGATTCCACTATGCTTATCAAGCGAAACGAATCGACCGCCAGTTTGCGGACGATCTATATCCAACTCACGAACACGTCGGACGGCTCGCCTGTCACCAGTGCGTTGTCTGCTGGTGATTTGAAGATCAGTTTGGCGGGCGGCGCTGAAGCGAACACCGACGGTGTTGCTACGCATCGCGGCGGTGGTGTCTACGCCTACACGCTCACGACCGATGAAGTTGCCACCGGCGGAGCCGGGTACGTGCGCGTCGCCAAATCGGGTTGCTACGCGCGCAAGCGCGATTTCCAGATTACCGCATTCGATCCGCACGACGATGCGGCGCTCGGCATGTCGCGCATCGACACGACGATTTCCTCGTGCCTGCCAAGTGCTGCCGCTGTGGCAGTGTGGGATCTGGCCGACGGCGTGGAGACCAACATGACGCCTCGGCAGGCTTTGCGTTTGGTGGCCGCCATCCTCGGCGGGCAGACGGAGGGCGCCGACACGAACAGCGAGAAGTTCCTCGCCGCCGTGGCGGCTCACAAAATCCGGGCGACGGTGACGCTGGTCGGCGCGGATCGTTCGTCGGTTGCCGTGGATCTCGACTGATGTTCGCCGCTGAAACATT
>CAZYLK010000334.1:0-2750 GCA_964648365.1 uncultured Phycisphaeraceae bacterium | reverse complement strand
GTCGGCTTCAATTGGCTGCTCATCGAGTACGTCGCTGACGACCTGTACCCGAAAGGACAATCCGAGAACGGAGGCAGGCCATGACCGCCGTCGCTCTCATCAACCCATTCTTCGCTGCGCGTCTCCGCCGTAAGCCGCGCTGGGCGTCCGCCAAGGTCGCTTCCGCGCCCGTCGAGAAGCGAGTCATCGGGAGCGCCACGCTCTACCGCGCCGACTGCTTCGACATCCTACCGACGCTCTCCGGCATCGACGCCGTCGTCACCGACCCGCCCTTCGGCATCGGCTTCCAGTATCGAAGCTATGACGACGCGCCGGAGAAATACGACGCCATGATGGAGCGGCTTGTGCCCGAACTGGTCCGCATTACCGGCAACGGGCCCTGTTTCGTCTGGCAGAGTCCGCTCACCGCCGGACGCTGGCACCGCTACTTCCCCAAGGGCTACCGCATCATCGCCGCCTGCAAGGTCTATCCCGAGCGCGGCCGGCAGCGCTGCCTGAGCTGGGACCCGGTCATCTTCTGGAGCGGCAAGTCACTGCTCAAGGACGAGCTGCCGCGCGACTGGCACGTCGCCGACCTGCGGCCGTGGACGGAGAGCATCGGTGACAACCCCGTGCCCTGTCCGCGACCGCTGGAACAGGTGCGCTGGTTCTGCGACTCGATTCCCGCCGATGCCATCCTCGACCCGTTCATGGGCTCCGGGACCACCGGCGTCGCCGCCGTCCTCGCCGGCAAGCGCTTCGTCGGCATCGAACGCGACCCGGTCTACTTCGACTACGCGTGCAAGCGCATCGAGGCGGCGTGGAAGGAGCGTTGCCATGCAGCCGAGTAAGCCCAACGAGTGCGGCGTCCTCGACGCGGGACTGCGCGAAGTCGTCGCCACGCATGGCCGCGGCTACGCCGCCATCCGAATCGCACTCTGCGACGACGGGCTGTACCGCATCGGCGTCGAGATGCACTACGCCCACGGCGGGTTCGCCTTCCCCGTCAGCATCCACGCCGATGGCTTCGCCGCGCTGGACGCTGGCCGAACGGCGGCGCTGGAACTCCTGCTTCGTTCCTGGCACGCCCCCTTCCCTTCCGAGCCGGAAAGCGTTCGGGCGGAGCTTGCCGACATGCGCGCCCAGGTCGAGGCCCGGCTCCGCCAGCCCACGCTCTTCTGAGGCGCGCGCCGGTTCACTTTCCGGTTTACATGCGCACGGACTTTGTGCATCCTCGACATGCAACCTTGTCACGGAGGAACCATGACCAACCCGCCCGACGACTTCGACTACTGGAAGCTCTCGGTCGCCGACCGCATCGTGCTCGCCCAGGACATCCTCGACAGCGTGCTGGCCGAAGCGGAGTCCGGCGCTGTGCCGCTTGGTGACCGCTGGATGCGGCGTTATTCCGCCGCCACACAGAAGCGTGCCGCGTCCCTCCCGCAGCCGGCTCGCCGCATCTTCGAGGCGGTGCTGCGCCTGCTGCAACATGCGCAGGAGGGCGGGATTGCCGACGACGAGGAGTACGTCGCGTTCATGGGCGCCATTCTCCGGGAGGCCACCGAGCGCATGACCGTCCGCCTCGACCACGTCGCTGAATCGCTCCGCAAGTAACCGCTCACAGCCGCCACGAATCCCACGCGCCAGTCTGGGCATCGCCCGCCCGGATGCCGTGAGCCTTCGTCACGGCGGGACCGGCCCGACGCGGTCGCATCCCGCTTGCTCGCAACGGCCCGCAGCTGTGTCTCACGGATTCCCTTCCGTGGGGTTGACCTGTTGATGCACATCCTGGCGTCCGCCGCCCCCGCGTGCGGCCTTCGGCCTCAAGGGGACCGTGTTGTCGCTTCGCTCCTGCCCGCACCATCCCCTTGACGCGGCGGCTCTCCGCGGCCGCCGGGCGGTGTGCATCGGTCAACCAGCCACGAAAGGAGACTCAACCGATGGACACACCGCTCACCCATGCCGACCTCCGCCAGTTCACGGGCGACCTCGAACGCTTCCGACACCCGCTCGCCCGCGGCGTCATCTACACGCCGGGCGTGCGCTACCTTGCCCAGCGCGCCGGCGCGTACTGGCTCATCGACGAGATTGCCCTGGCAATCGCCGGGGGCGACGTGGCCAAGGCCGGCAGAACCGACGAGCGCGTGCTCAGTCTGCACTTCTGGCGGCTCGAAGTCCGCGAGGACCGCTCGGCGACGCTGACCGCCCGCGCCGACGACGGCGTGCCTCCCTTCGTCACCCGCCACATCCCGTGGACCGACTTCCCGCTCGACCACGTGGACGTGTGGTCCGGCTACGACGGCCGCTTCTGGACGCTCTACCTGCCCTCTGAACACTGAGGGCGTCATCCCGCCCATCCTTTCGACGCTGGACAGCGGGCGCCGTGCCCGCTGTTCTTTTCGTGCGCGTCTCGCCGGCGCTGCCTCTCTGCTCCCTGAATCCGCAACGCGCCGAAGCATGGTCCGCGCCAGTCGGGGCATCGCCTGTCACGTCCCATGCGCGGGAAGCCGAAGAAGAGGAACCCTCGGACTCGGAACCGAACCGGCAGATTGATGGCTTGAACCTGACGTGCCCGCCGCCCGTCGTGTCGGGTCCCAGCCGCTGGTGAGGACCCGACGACGACGGCCGTATACGGCAGATTCAGCACAGTTGAACGACTGACTGGCGCGTCCTTCCCTGACGCGCGCTGAGTCTCTATCGCAGAGCATTTCGTCACCAGACATCTCCCCTAAGCGGTGCTTAGGACTTCTTTCACCGTGAAAGCGTGCTGG
>CAZYLK010000333.1:0-2753 GCA_964648365.1 uncultured Phycisphaeraceae bacterium | reverse complement strand
GAGCGCGTGAATCAAACCGGCCACGTCGTCCGGCGAGAGGCACTGGTCGGCGGGAATGTCCGGAAATAAATCACGCAGCATCTTCGTCTCAACCGCGCCAGGGGCGACGCTGAACGCACGAACGTTGTGAGCACGACCCTGGTTGGCCAGCCCCACGGTCCAGGCGTTGACCCACGCCTTGCACGCGCCGTACGCCTCAAGGCCGGGGAAGGGGTCTTTCGACGCCATCGACGAAATGTTGACGATGACGCCGCCCTTCTGACGAACGAACGTCGGCCATACGGCGCGACAGGTGGCGAAGACGGCGCGGACGTTGACGCTGAGCATGTCGTCGAACGCTTCGACGGATAGCTCGCCCACCCCCGCCAGCGCGGCCGTGCCGGCGCAATTGACCAGAACGTCGATGCGCCCGTGCAACTCGGCCACGCGCGTGACCGCCTGCTCGATACGGCCGGCGTCGCACAGATCCAGCGAGAGCGTCTCGCACGAGCCGCCGCCCGCGCGGCAGGCGTCGGCGGTCCGCTGCAGCTCCCCGTCCGTGCGGGCGATAGCCACGACGTGTGCCCGGTCGGCCGCGAACCGCCGGCAGACCGCCCGGCCAATCCCGCGCCCGCCGCCGGTGACTAGCGCTACGGATTTGCTGATTTCGTCTTTATTGCTCATGTCGGGGTAAGTGTACCCGCGGCCGGCGCAGCGTCACGTGCGGGTAGGGTCTGGGTGCATGCACGGGGCGATCGGCTGCGCGCGCTCCGGGAATCGCAAGGGTCAGGATCCGGAGGTCTCGGGGTTTTATGCTGTCTGGGCTACCGAACGCAATCTAGCTCCAAGACCCCAAACTGCAGTGACTTTGCTCATCGCGGCGGCGACCCGATCCAGGTACGCCGTCGCCATTGATCCCTTCCAGCGTGCGTGCCCATTCACGATACCTCATCCGAGCTCGTAGAGGATGCCCAGAACTTCGCGGGCAGTGTATAGCAGCGGGACGATACCGAATTCATCATCCTCAATTTCCTCCGTCCGTACGACCATCGACTCCCCAAGGCCGCCCACGGATTCGAGCATTCTTACGTGGGCCGCGCCTGGGACCGCCTGCCCAACGCGCTTCAGGGCAGAGCCGTCGGAAGTAGAGATCGCGACGATGGTGCCCTCCGATTGAGCCACCCGCGCGGCGGACAAGACTCCTCCCCCAAGGACGACCTGACCCGCAATGGCCAAGGGAAGGGCGCTATCGCGATCCACCCTGAACGCCAGCTCAACCCTATCAAGCAGGCTGCTCGATGACTCAAGGACTACATCGTCGGAGGCGCGTGTGTAATTCGGAGCGAAGTCGAAGAGAACTCCGACGATTTGTAGAAGGCGAGCCTCGTTCGCCGGGAGAAACCGCGACGGCGGGCGCTTTGACGGATCCTCGGCTTCGGACGTGATGACCACCAACTCAGGTCTTTCATCATCCCGATGCAGACGACCGACGCAGGCTCGATCGTGATGAAGCGCGACCACAAGACTATTGTCGGGTGGCGGCTCGTCGCTGAGTCTCACGAGCACGCGACAGCCGCAAGGACCGGAGAATCCAAGGTTGTGACTTCTAACGGTATAGATGGCATGAGAATCAAGCGCGCCGATCGATAACCGCTCGTCACTCTCCATGAGGTCGCTGGGACCGGTTCGCGCCGTGAAAGCAGCCAGCCCCTCGATCAAGGGTACTTCCCTGTAGGGAAGAGATAGCACCTCCGGCGGCTCCGGCAAGGAAGCAACCATCGGAAGAGGATCGCGTCGCAACCAGCGCTCGTAGGCTTCATGGGCAGCCTCGATCAACCGGCACACGCGCTTGCAGTCCGAAGCCACCTGCTTCACACCCGTATACGTGATTTCATCCGCTCGCCCATGGTGGCTATTGTTAATGAGTTCCGTGAAGTCGCTCCCGCGTGCCAGCGCTGGATCGGCGACAAGGTCGCCGAAGACTTGGCTGGTGAGGGGACCGACGCCGGCATTCCGGGATGTGCGAATCGCCGCCACCATGTCCGACAGTGTGGCTCTCTGAGGTAAAGCAGTCGGACATGGTTCGAAGAAGTCCAGCAGACGCGCCTCAACGTAGATACGGAGCTCGTTCACATAGTCACGGGCGGGCTGATGCTCATTCTCATTCTCAGGCTTCTCGAACTCCTCTCGTTTCTTCTGCACGCTGTCGCGAAATACGCCCAGTTGGATGCACGGGCGCACTTGCCTCAGCGCGTGCACATAGCGGCGCTCCGCGTCCTCGGCGCGCAACTTCATGGCGAATGCGGCTGACACGTCTCTGCCAAAGGTGTGGTCGTTGGAGGTCACTATGAGTCTTCCCCCGTGGGCTGTAACGTCAGGCAGAGCCTTGGCCACACGTCGGCGGTTTGCCGCATCGAATAGCTCTTGTAGGTCGTCCAGAAGCAGAATGGAGAGTCCGCCGCGCGTGTCAAGCAGGTGCTTCCAAAAGGCGAGCAGGAATGCGAGTAATGTTGCTCTCAAATCAGACGCGTTGCTGATGTGATGCGCGGAGGCTGTGCTGCCCCCAGCGGTTGCGTCCAGCGTGAGGCTGCCGTCGGATTGCACATCCGCCCTGCACACCGTCGGTGCGCCCTGAAAGGAAGGGCTGTACAGGCGGT
Source organism: uncultured Phycisphaeraceae bacterium (assembly GCA_964648365.1). GTDB lineage: Bacteria > Planctomycetota > Phycisphaerae > UBA1845 > UBA1845 > SURF-32. The sequence goes on along the minus strand of CAZYLK010000333.1, from coordinate 117 downwards.
CCTTCCACGCCTTCGTCGCAGATGACAACGCGCCCATCAGCGAGGCGACTTGGCGTTCCACCAGCCCGTCGAGCCCAAGCAGTGGCTCGATCGCACGCGATGTTCGACCATACAGGC
>CAZYLK010000332.1:0-2766 GCA_964648365.1 uncultured Phycisphaeraceae bacterium | reverse complement strand
CGCAGCCGTTTCTGCCGACGACGGGCAAAAGCGACTGGCTTATCTGGAAAGCTGGCAGGACTCGATCGGAGCAGACGCGAAGGTGGTTCTCTACCGCGAAGCCTCTGCGGTATGGACTGCCACAGTCTCGGGGGCGCTGCCGATTGTCGGTACCGCGATCTTCATCACGGCGGTCTCGCAGGTGTCCGTGTCGGCGGCGGATATCGACACCGGAGACTGGGAGGTGCGCGTCGAGAAAGCCGCCGACGACACGGTGTACTTCGGCGCGACCGTGAGTAAGGACGGAGATACCAACGAGTTCGCATTGAGCGATGACCTGGGGTCGGACGACGACATAGCGGTCAGCCTCACGTTCCACGCGCCCGATCTGGACAGCAATGGCGGCGGAGGTGAGCCGCTGGCACTCACGCTGAGCATCATGAAGGGCGACGTGAACGAGTCGCTACTTCACGAAATGTACCTGCACGGCGTTCCTCCCGATTGGCGATGGGGGTCGCACGCGAACTACCACCTCGGGCCGAATCCGCCACAGAGGGATGGATGGGGCAATCCGGCGTTCGTGCCGTGGGGCGTTTGCGGAACGGAACGCAACAATCCTCCAGGCTCGCACAACTGGCGGTATGCGGTTCACGCGGTCTACACGGCGGAACGTCGCAACGGGCAGTGGTCGATGGTTCAAGCCGTTACTTCGCCATCCAACATCGCGGGCGCGCTTTACACTAACTACGAGACGAACGCGAATACCTCGGCGGATTCACGCACGTCAAACGGGTTCTACGAAGTCAAGTTTCCGGATACCGGAGGCTCGCTGCACTTCTTCACCTACCGCTTCGCCATCCCGCCAACTGGCGCACAGCACCGCGCCGTGCTCATCAAGTCGTCCGTGACGATGGATAACCCCGGGGGTACGGATGACCGCGCGGCGGCGCGTCTCGCGATTCTTGCCAGCGGCGACTACTGGAAAACGCCTTCCATCGCTTGGAGTAACACGGAATACGTGAACGATGGATTCGTTACTGGCCGCGCGCGAAAGCCGGCGCTCTACCCGGAAATGAGCTGGCACGTATCGCACACGATGACAAGCGATGCCGATATCAATGGTTTTCTAGCGTGGCTTGAGTCGCAGGGAGTCATCTGATGGGCATCCGTTACGACTCCACGTCCGACTGGCTGCAATACGTCAGCGGCCCGAGCGGTGCCTGCACGATCGCCGGCTATTTTCAGGTGCTCGACACGCTGAAAACGAGCACGTTCTTCGCGCTCGCTTCGCACGCACCCGGCGCGAACCTCGGCAACTCGCAAGCCGTTGCGATGAAAGACGCAACCGGCGCGATCTCCGGTTACGTCGCGGGATGGGTGGATTTCGGGTTCACCGCCAGCCTCGGCGATTGGGTGTTCGCCGCGCTCACGCGCAACGGCAGCGGCAACCCTTCGACGGTGTGGCGGGTACACGGAGCCAAGCTCGGCGATGCGTCGCTCGTGTCGTCGAGCAACATGAGCAATGCCGGCTGGAATCTCGAAGGCAATCGCATTCAGATTGCGACGAGTCCGTATGCCGGCCCGGGCGGCCAAGAACTCGGCGGCGCGTCTGGGCCGATCTGGGTCTATGACTCGGTGCTCACGCCGAGCGAACTTGACGCGCAGCGCAAGGTCCTCACGCCGGTCAAGACGCCGTGGCTGTTCGTGCCGGGGAACCTCACCGGCGCCGACCGCGCGAAAGACCAAAGCGGGAACTCCCGCGACTTCACGACGAATGGCACGCTGGCGGACGTGAGCGGGCCATCGTTCGGCGACGCGACGCTATACGGCTCGGTGACGATGAGCGACGAGCACTCCACCGTTACGGTGACGGATGTGTCGATATCGCCCGTCTCGCTCACGGTGAACATCGGTGCGACGGCAGACATTACCGTGACGGTCGAAAACAACGGAGTAGGCGTAGAGAGCGCCACCGGCACGATCACGTCAAGCGCCGAGTCGCGGGCCACGGTAACGCAGTTGGGCGCCACCGATTCCAATGGGAAGGCGACGTTGCGGGTGACGGGGGTCGCCGCAGGCGGCGCGGTGATTACTGCCGAATTTGACGGCGTATCCGATACCTGTTCGGTGCAGGTGTCCGGGATGCCGCTGCCGTGGGTGGTGATCTCTCCGAGCGAGGCGCTGATTCTGGTCGGCGAGTCGGTGCAGTTTTCCGCGACCTCCGGCGACGAGGAGCCGGTTACCTGGTCGGCGACGCTGGGCACGGTGGGGGCGGATGGCCTGTACACCGCGTCGTCGGCGCCGGGGACGGCGGTTGTCCGCGCGGCGCTCGCCTCGGACCCTTTTGTGTATGACGAAGCGGTCGTGCTGATCCGCAGCGATTCGGCGTTTGCTACGGCGGCCCCGAGCTTCACCAAATCCGGAGGGCCGCTTGCCAATACCGAGTTGGATTACTGGGTGATCGGCGCCGACGACGAGCCGATTACGTGGGGCTCCGGCACAACGGACGCGGATGGCGTTCTGTCGATCCAGCTGGATGTCTCGCATGTCGGTGAGTCGGTAAACGTCGTCGTCAACAACCTGAAAGCCGATATGTCCACTGCCGGCAAGATCCATGGGCAAAAGGTGGTGACAGTCGTATGAACCATACTACGGCTGAATATATTTCCAGTTCGTACCATTGCGGACGAAGCGAATGAATTACACCGAACTGACAGCCGCAATTACCTCGTGGGCGCACCGCTCGGACGTGTCCGCGCAAGCCGACACGTTCATCCAACTGGCCGA
>CAZYLK010000331.1:0-2870 GCA_964648365.1 uncultured Phycisphaeraceae bacterium | reverse complement strand
CGACTCACGATCTTTCGCGAGAATGGTCGTTGGTACATGGAGTACACGTGGAAGGGTGGCAGCAGTTACACTGCGCCATTGATCGAGAGAGGGACATCCGGGGGTCGGCGGTTCGATAAGCCAGAGTCGACGTTTGGCGATCACTGGATCATCGACTTCAGGGGTGACCTCGAAATCCGAGACAACGACGGTTTGATCACGACAGCCAAGAAGATCAAATAACAGGCTCCGCGATCGCAAGCGCAACCGAGGATCGGCGCGTGAACCGATGTAATCGGGGGCGCCCATGCCAGCATGCCGTGCTGTCGCCGACTTCCTCGGGGTTCCCTCTGTCGTACGGTGGAGGGCTACCGCCAGGGCCAGACTTGGCTACGCCGGGGCGTGGATGCCGGATCGCCGGCGAGGCGCAGTCTTGGTCGCAGTCCTGCGCCGCGTTACCATCTGTCGAAGGCAGTGATACGGATTGGACGACGCCATGACGTACAGAGGACACATTCGAAACGGTGCGGTCGTGGTGGACGAACCGATCGACCTGCCGGATGGAAGCGCGGTCCTTGTGCAAGCGGTCCAGGGGCTGGCAACGCTGGGCGACCTGGTGCGCGAGGTCGCCGGCAAGGGGCGGAACCTTCCCGACGATGGCTCGGTCCAGCACAATCACTACGTCTATGGAACCCCGCGGCGATGAGTCAGGAACGAGAGACCAACAGTTTCAACTCCTCCTCTTCCCCTCACTCCCTCACTCCCTTACTCCCTTATTCCCTTATTCCGTTTCCGATTGGCTTTCTCGGTAGCGGCGGGCGGCCGCCTCAGGGAACGAGAGTGGCGATGTGCTGGTCCGGCCGGCGCTGACGTACGTGGTTCGACGGGGTTCCTGGCAGTCTTGATCTCCTCTTGTCCCAAGTGCAGCTACTCCCTCGAAGGCCTGCCCACGGTCCACGCCTGCCCCGAATGCGGCTTCGAGTGTGACCAGGAATCGCGCGTCTTTACCCGCCCTCGTGCGGGATCGAAGTGGTGGACGGCCATCTTCGGCGTCTTTGCTGCGATCGGGATTGGCGTCTGGTTGGGCACCGGCATTCCAACGCCATTCCTCTTTGCCGGTATCCCCTTCGCCGCAGGTCTGATCCGGCTGCAGCGCCGACAGGCGTTCGCCCTCGTCGGCAGAACTGGCGTTCGATTCGTCGCGGCGGACGGCAGTGAGGAGCGCTATGCGCCGCACGCGATCGTGGCGGCCCGGTGGAGTCGCGTGACCGGCGCCGTTGTCCTAACGGGCGCCGCCGACAAGACGCTGAAGCGAGTTCCGGGCGAGTTCTTCGGCTCGCACATGCTTGCGCAGAGTTTTGCATCGGCCGTGAATGAGGTGTGCGCGGCGGGGCGTGCGGGGCCGGCGTCGTGAACCGTCCGTACTGGGGCATGATGCTGGCGTAGTGGTGCGCGCGGGCGTTGGGCGTCGCCGTAGCCAGAGTAGCGGAGCGTGAGCGCGTCGACCAATCGCGATGAAACGCGGCTGCGAAGCTGGGATGCACACGGATATGTGCGCAGTAGAATGTTCCGATCGGAAGGCCGGGCTGATCGGTCCGAACAGGCTCACTTGGAAGGGCGCCGCCGCCGTGATCTCCTCTTGCCCCAGGTGCGCGTACTCGCTGGACGGCCTGCCGACGGTTCACACCTGCCCGGAATGCGGGTTGGAATATGACCGGGAGTCGAGCGTGTTCATCGCGCACCCGCGGGCGCGGAGAAGCTGGCCGATTGTGGCCATCAGTGTCCTGTTTGTCGTCGGGATCGGCGCCTGGGTCTGGACTGGAACCGCGGTAACCCTGCTGGTCGCCGTCAGCGGGTTGGTCGGGTCTATCTCGCATCTGGTGCGGCGCAGGTACGCGTTTGCGATCGTCGAGCGGAGGCGCGTCCGATTCGTCCGCGAAGATTTTGGCGAGGAGTGTTTCACGTGTGACGCCATCGGCGCGGCAGGTTGGAGCCACTTGACCGGCGCGGTGGTCATCAAATCCGCGGCCGGCAGGACGCTCGTGCGGCTGCCGCCCTACTTCTTCGGCTCACCCACGCGGGCACAGACCTTCGTGTCGGCCGTGAACGAGGTGTGCGGGGCCCGGCGGCCGGAGCTCTAATTGGCGACGGCGCACCGCGCGGGCTGAAGCCACGCGGCTCGCTCGATCGCTCACCAGTTCGTCACTGCCTGTTCGCACTGGGTGCGTGGCACTTTGGGTGGCTCGAGGTGGGCGTGCGCCGAGCGTGAATCGCGCGGCATAGCCTGCCGAAGGCAATGCCGTGGGATGCTGAAACGCACTGTTCTCGAGCGCTGCACTCCTGCTGCGCTCACCACGGCCTCGAAGACGAGACCGTGCCACCCGGCCGCAGAATGTGTCACGCACGCGTTCGCCACCCGGCCGCAGAATGTGTCACGCACGGTGTCACGAACCGGTTTGCACCGGTTCGCACTGACCGCTTGCGCACCCTTTCGTTTCCGCCGTCCGATTCGCTATCATAGCGTGCTCGGAACCGTGGTTCCGGAAGGGGGTTGAATCATGAACGGCACGCTTCGCAGAGATCTTGCTACCGTCGCTTTGATTCTGGCGATCGCCGCCGTTGCGCCAATCGCGTCGGCCATCGACGTCTCCGGCGACCAGTCCGGCACGTGGACGCTGGACAACAGCCCGTATCGCATGGTCGGCGACGTGCGCGTGCCGGTGGGGCTGACGCTGACGATCGAGCCGGGCGTCGAGGTTCGCGGGCTGGCGGGGGTCAAGCTGATCGTCGAGCAGTCCACGCTGATCGCCGTCGGCACGGCCGACCAGCCGATTACCTTTACGGCCGACAATCAGAACACCCCCTGGCGCGGCATCCGCATGACCCGCGCC
>CAZYLK010000330.1:0-2884 GCA_964648365.1 uncultured Phycisphaeraceae bacterium | reverse complement strand
ATGAACGTGTCGGCTTGCGCGGCAACGTCCGAGCGGTGCGCCCAAGACGTGATCGCGGCTTTCAGTTCGGTGTAATTCACGTTACCACCACCACTTTTTGGCCGTGCACCTTGCCGGCCGTTGACATATCCGAGCCGAGGTTGTTGGCGAACACCTGCACCCGCTCGCCGATGTAGGCCACCGGCACTCGAAGATCGGCCGCGCCGCTCGCGTCAAACGTCGCGGAAAACTTGCCGACAAAATCGTCGTTCTTGTCGAACACGAAGCAATCGAGCGTCAGATTGGCCGCGCCCGGCCATGCAACCGTCGCGGTTCCGGTCGCGGCGGCTTCCGCAATCGTTACGGTCGCTTCGACGTACTGCGCCGAATCCAGTGGGTCGCTCGCACGCACCGTGGCCGTGCCTACACCTGTCGGAGCGGTATACAGCCCACTTGGGGTGATCGTCCCGCCACCCACGGGCACCGACCAGACGTGAGACGATTGCTCCCCATCGGCATACGCCACGAACTGCTGCGTTTCGCCCGGCGCGAGCGTTACCGATGCCGGCGAGATGCTGCGCGCCGACTGACCCGCGCTGACCACCGTCAGGGCAATCGAATCCGATACGCCGTCGAAGGCAATGCTGATCGTCGCAGTACCCGCAGCAAGCGTCGTAATACGCACCGTCGCCTGCCCGTTCGCATCAGTCGCGGCCAACTGCGCAACCGTCGCCACCGCCTCATTCGAGGACGCGGCCATTCCGGTCAGGTAGGGCAATCCCACCCCGCCCTGATCCTTGACCGTGACGACTTGATCCGACGTGTTGCCGGCAGTGGTCGTGATGGCCGACTCGTCGAGGACTACAGCAGTAATGACGGGCAATTCATCCTCGCCCGACGACGTGATCGCACTGGTACCGCCAACCGGGGCAATAGCGACCAGTACGCCGACCGTTCGCCCGTTGCCGCCTGTGGCGTTGGCTACCGATCCTGCGGCGGCGCCAGATGTGCCCGCACTCGCCTGCGTCTTGTCGCAAGTGAATAGAGCGCGGTTGTCAATCGAAGTCGCTGAGTCGCTTTCGTTCGCAAACCCGGATGGCTTGGTAAACGCCGAGTCAGTTCCGGTCGTCGCGTGTCGGAAGCCCGCGAAGAAAACGAGCTTGGAGTCCGCGTCGGGAACCATGATCGCGCCAGCGTTGATGTCATATGGGCTTGCAGCGTCAATATCCGAAAACGCCGCCGAGCCGTACACCGACACGTCGGAGCCGTCCTTGTACACGGCGGATTGCGAACGTCCGTTCCACTCGAAATTGAACGTGAAATCGTATGAGGCAGGCTCGCTCGCGCCCAACTTCTTCTTGAGCAGCCACCATCCGGCACCCGGAGATGTGGTCGTCGTGGCACTGGCGATCAGCGCAAACCCTGTTGGCAGCTCGGTAAGCGAGCGCCAACCGTCATTGGTCAGCAGTTGCACGAGCAGTACGTCGTTTTCTTCCGGGGCACCGTCTCCGGTGTCCCCCGGTAGATCGACAGTGACAGTCGGCGAACCGTAATGCTCGTCGGCGGCAATCGTTCTGCGGGATGCTGTCATGCTGGCGCACTCGTCGGGCGGGCCGTGTTAATGCGGCCTAGTTGGCGATTCACTTCTGCGATGGCATCCGTATCCGTGAACTGCCACGCCGCGCTGTAGTCGGTAGGTTGCCAAGTAATGAACTGCAACCCGAGCGTATCCACGCCATGATCGAGCACGCTTTTGGCCGTGTGCCCAGGGGCGATGTAAGTGTGATATTCCACTTTGGAGTGGAAGAACGTCTCGCCCGCGTACCGCGTCGTGATGTACTTGCCATAAACCGTTTTGAGGAACGCGGTAGAACTCGGCTCGTGGCGCAAGTCGGTCGGCGCGCAGCCCGCCTGGTAAGTGCGCACGACCGTATCCGTCATCCGGTAATGCTCGGTCGTGTCGCTGGAAGGCTCGTTGCTCCATCCCATGTTCTGATGCCAGAGGCTTTCCACGCACCCTTGCGAGCCAATCCGGCAGTATTCGAGCAGGAACGCATTCATCGCCTGCCAGGTGTATCCCGCTTGCAGCCACGACCCTTCGATCGTTGCTTCTTCGGTCATAAAACCTTGTAGGGCAGGATGGCCGTCAACCGCAGCCGTGAACGCGGCGACCATCGCAAGGTACGCAGAACCGACCCACGGCACCCACAGTTTCGGAGCAAGGATGTTTTCGCCGTTGCCCGTATGCGCGTAGGTGCCGCCGCCGTCGTGAATGTATTGCGGACATGGAAGTCCGCGCGTCGCGCCGTGAAACGATCGTTCTTCGAGGCGAAGCCACACCTTTTTTCCGTCAGCCTGTGCCTTGTCTAGCTCGGCAATGACGGGGGCGAAGTTGTACACACCGGCAGATGTTTCGAGCTTGTCCCAAAAGACCTGTAGGTTGTAACCCTGAAAGTACGGGTTGTTCTTCACCTTGTTGCGACGCGACTCGACCATCAGCACGTCATGCGTCCATTCCTGCGACGCGCCGAAGTAATGCCCCGGATACCACTTCTTGCCGGTCGGGGCTGCGCTCGCCGTCGGGTACTTGAGCTTGAAAGAACCAGCGTCCAGCACCTTGCTGGTATCGAACGCCTCGGAAATGCGGAACGTGTTCGCCAGCACCCCGGCAGTCGTGCGGCAAATTTCCACGTCTGCGCTCGACGTGATGACGACCGTGGCCGGCGTTCCCGTGCCAGTGCCTGCGTCGATGAACGCGCCGGGAGTGATCGGGTAGTGGTTGCCCGACTGCGCGGCGCGAGTCCACGCGGCACTCGTCACCGTGCGGATGAGCGAGCCGCTGGAGTCGTAGAACTTGAGCTTCGTTCCAGTGGTCAGCAGCGCCGCAACGGCATCCGCACGGTCG
>CAZYLK010000329.1:0-2909 GCA_964648365.1 uncultured Phycisphaeraceae bacterium | reverse complement strand
GCGAGCCGCGGGCTTCAGCCCGCGCGGACGTTGCGGCGCCGATGTGGCTGCGAATGGTGCATGGTGATCTTGAACAGGTGGTCAGATCACCGGTTGAAAACCGGTGCCACACCGGATCCACCGGTTGAAAACCGGTGCCACATCAGAGCGGCGCCACACCGGACTCGCCGGACCCACCGGTTGAAAACCGGTGCCACACCAGAGCGCACGGCGGACAGGCCCGAGCGCGCACATCTGCCGGTGCATCGGACAACGAATCATCCGACCCCAGTTGCAGACATGCCGCCCGGGCCTGCCGCGATCAATTATGAGACTCCGCCGGTCGCGGCCGCGCGCACCCTCAGCGCGTGCGGATACCCCGCCGAAATCGCACCGCCCCTTGTGCTTAACTGGCCAGGGCCAGCGCAGCAGGTTCGGTGATTTCCAGGATGTCCCAATTCCGGTCGAACACCTTCAACCGGCTGGACTGAATGCCCCAGAACTCATCCACGTGCGCATAGACCACGTCAGGGTCGAACGGGGCGCACGAGTACAGGCAGAAAGACAGCCTGCTGGGGCACGCTGAATCAGGAGACCAGTAATGGAACGCCGCGTGCGACGTTGAGATGACAACCGTTCCGGTGATGCCTTCGTTGCCCGGGTCATCGCAGCGGATGCAGTTCGCGGGCACAAGGATGTTCATGTGGATTTTTGGGACGAGCGCGTTCAGCCAGTCCCGGCAGGTCTGGACGGACGTGTGGTCGTTCTCAACAACGGCGTTAAGGATCAAGTGATGATGACAGTGCGACATCCATAAAACCTCCCGGCTTTACAGCCCATGTCTATCCGCCCCGGGCGCCGCGCGACGCTCCTCAGGCGGACCGGGAAGTATATCGCACAAATCCCGCTTGTCTCGTTCCAATTCAGATTTTTTTTTCGAGCCGCCGGCGGGGGCTGGCGGCCCTCCGGTCGCCGGCGACGGGCACGACGGCCGGCGCCGCACGGCGGGCGGTCGCGTCGCCATCGCGAGCGACAAGACCCGTCGTCGAACGTCCGCAAGAACCGCCCGCGCCGCGATCCGTGACGCCCGTGGGTGGCAGGCAATGCGCTCGCCGGCCCGGTCCGCTAGGGCAGCAGCGTGTATCGCCGACCCGGCCGCGCGAAGCCGGCAAAGTGCTCAGCCACGTCCGCGTAGCGCGGCGCGTCCCAGTCGTCGCTGTAGTGATAGAGCCACATGCGCTGCCGCACGTCTGCGGGCCACCGCATCAGCTCGTCGAGCCGCGTGTGGAACGGGTTCGCGTCGTCGCCGAGCAGAACCTCATGAAAAGCGATGTCCGCAGCCGCGAGCTTGTCGGTGAAGGCGGCTTCGTCGTGACGGGTGTCGCCGGAGTAGACGGCCGTGCGGCCGGTCTGCTCGTCGCGGAGGACGAGTCCGTAGGAAGGCCAGTCATGCGCCCGTTCCACTCGGACGTGGTCGGTCCGAAACGGTGTGAGCGAATACCGGTCGAGCAGATGCTCCTGCGACGTGGACCCGGCTTCCAGCGGCCGCGGCTCGAAGTAGTCGTGCAGGCGTGCCTCGCGCCCGCGCAGCACGCCCAGGCCGCCACGAAGCGACTGGTCCCAGAGCCGTTCAATCACATCTGCACCGGACAGCAGCCGGGGCCGGCGTGCCGCTCCCGGGTCGTCGGATTGGAGGTTGAGGTTGCAGAACGCAAGCTCCTCCATCCCCCCGACGTGGTCCGCATGGGTGTGCGTGACGAACACGCGTTCGATCCGCCGGTAGTCGATACGCCGGTCCGCGCGGAGATAAGCAAAACCCGGCTCGCCGCCCAGCGCGTGCAACGCGGCCGGCCCGGTGATGCCGAAGTCGATCAGCAGCGTGGCATCCGGCGCGTCCTGCGCGTCCGGCGAGTTTCGCCAGGCCTCGACGAGGGCGTTCGAGTTGTCGTTGCGCTTGGCGAAGGCGGACCCGGTCCCCAGAAAGGTCAACGTCAGCATCGCAATGCCTCCCGGCGTCGACGAAGGATCGGCGCGGTCGCGCCCGTTGCCACGGCCCCCGCTTCGCGTCCAATATACCCCCACGGACGCGCCGGTTCACGAACCTTTTTTGCGGCCGGGAAAGCGAGCGCCGGCCGATGGCCTACGACCTCAAGGGCAGACACGTTTTCATCACCGGCGCCTCGCGCGGGATTGGCCGCGCCTGCGCGGAGGCGTTTCACGCCGCCGGTGCAAAGGTCACCGCGGCCGCCCGGTCGATCGACGAACTCTCGGCGACGGCGGATCGGCTCGGGCGCGATCGCGTGCTGCCCGTGCGGCTCGATGTGACCGATCCCGCGTCGCGGCAGGCGGCGGTCGCGGAGGCGCAGGCGGCGTTCGGGCCGATCGACGTGCTGGTCAACAACGCCGGCTGGGCGGCCTTCGGCGCGGTGGAGCGGGTGCCGCCTGGGTCGGTCGAGCGCATGGTGCGGCTCAACGTGCTGGCCCCGATGCACCTGACGGCCGAGGTGCTTCCAGAGATGCTCGCCCGGCGAGCGGGGCAGGTCATTTTCATCTCGTCGGTCGTCGGCCATCAGCCGATCGCGGGCATGTCCGCCTACTCCGCCACCAAGGCGGCGCTGCTGAACTTCGCCGACGGCCTGCGCATGGAGGTTGCCCGCAGCGGGATCGACGTCATCACCGTCTCACCGAGTTCCACCCGGACGGACTTCTTCACCGCCGCCGAGCGCACCGGCATCCGGGCCGTCCGGCTGGAACGCACGCAATACACCCCCGAGCGCGTCGCCCGGGCCGTAGTGCGGGCGTCGCGCCGCCGGCGGCAGCGGGTGATCCTGAGCGTCGAAGGCAACGTCATCTGCCGCATCCGCCGCCTGTCGCCGTGGCTGGCGGACGCGATCATGGAGCGCTTCGCGCGGTGGTCGATGCCGCGGGAG
>CAZYLK010000328.1:1572-3005 GCA_964648365.1 uncultured Phycisphaeraceae bacterium | reverse complement strand
CTGCCCGGTTATCCTGGCGCTGGCGGAAGCGGCCGCGGCGACCGACTCGATGGACCTGATCGTCGGCGACGTTGCCCGCGTTTTCGGCGACCTCCGCTACGAACTCGCGCGTCCGCTGCTGACAAAACTGCTCGATGCGCCGCAGGAATGGACGCGCCAGAACGCGCGGCGGGCGCTGCGGCTGTTGGAGTAATTCGGAGTTCATCAAGCCGCGGATTCCGCCTCATCCCCGGCGACGATGTGACTCGCCGGCCCGACGAACGCGAGTCCGCACTCCGGGCAGCACGGCCCGGGGAGATTGTCGATGCGGTAGCCGCACTGAGCGCAGCGCGTGCCGTCCGGCCGCGGCCGCCGCGTCCAGAGCAGCACGGCGAGGGGATTGTCCACCGCCAACGAGAGCAGGAATGCCGCCGTGAGCGCGTCGCCGAGCAAAGCGGTTACTCGCCGGAACCTGCAAACTCCCGCCCACACTCGGGACATCGCGGTCCCGGGAGGTTGTCCACTCGGTAACCGCAACCGTAACACCGTGACGGATCCTGCAATGGCCTGGCTTTCCTCCAACCCAGAATCGCCACTGGAACGGAGGCAACGAACGCGAGAGCGAACGTCGCCGCAAATCCGAAGATCGCCGCCACCGGCAAGAACAGGTGAGGCGTGACGAGCATCGCGTGGGCGATCAATCCTGCGACGGCCGAACACGCGACAAGAAAAGGGCACGCGAGGCATGAACCCCCAAAGAACTCCAGCAGGTCGCGCGTCCTGACCACCGGCAACACCGTGACAAGGGCTACGACGGTCGTCGCTGCGACTGCCATCGCAGACCCCAACAATGCGAAGCCACTTGGCAGGCTGAAACACACAGCGACGCCCGTCGCCGGCACGACGAGAATCACGCCTGCGGCCATGATCCATCGAGCAATTGCCAAACGCGATCTCTTCGTCCGCGACTCGTCCATCGGTGGCAACGGCTATTGACGCGCCTCGTGCGCGCACGTCGGAATTTCGTCCGCTTCCGGCAACTCGTTATTCGCTATTCGCCATTCGTTATTCTCTTCAGATCGCCCCCGTCTCCCGCGACCACTGCACGTACCGCGGCAGTCCGGCCGTCAGCGGCGTCTTCGGCTTATAGCCGAGCAACTGCTGGGCCTTGGAGATGTCCGCCACGTATCGCGTCACTTCTCCGACTCGGGCGGGCTCGAAGGTCACGTTCGGCGTCTTTCCGAGCGCCAGCGCGACGATGTTGACCATGTCCAGCAGCGTGCTGCCCTGGCCGTAGGCGAGGTTAATCGTCTGCCGCGCGACGCGGCCGGATGCCAGCGCGTCGATGCCGGCGACGACGCCCGCGATGCAGTCGTCCACGTACGTAAAGTCGAAGACTTTTTCGGGACCGTACACGACGATCGGCTCGTCGCGGGCGATGCGTCCTACGAAGA
>CAZYLK010000328.1:0-1472 GCA_964648365.1 uncultured Phycisphaeraceae bacterium | reverse complement strand
TTTTCGGGACCGTACACGACGATCGGCTCGTCGCGGGCGATGCGTCCTACGAAGAGCGGGATGACGCGCTCCATGCGGTCGATGTCGTTGTCGTAGCGGCCGTAGACGTTGCTGAATCGAAACACGAGGTAGGGCAGGTCGTAGCATTCGGCGTAAGAGTAGATAAACGCCTCGCCGGCGATCTTGCTGGCGCTGTAGGGGCTTTCGGCGACGACGAAATCGGCCGAGGCTTCGTCGGTAACGTGTTGATGGATGTCGCCGTAGACCTCGCGCGAACTGCCGAAGATGACGGGCGTGTTCGCGCGGCGGCAGTAATCGAGCACATTGAAGCAGGTCGAGACGTTGTCCATCGCCCGGTCGGGATGCTCGACCAGTTCGAAGACCTTCGCGTTGGCCGCCAGATGGACGACGACGTCGAACTTCGCCCCTGCAAGCAGAGTGTCGAAGTCACGCTTGCGAAGGTCGGCGATGTGCGTGGGAATGTCGTCGGTCCAGGTGTTGCGTCGCTGGTCGATCCCGATGACCGAATCGCCGCGCTTGAGCAATGCGAGCGCCAGGTTGGTGCCGATCTGTCCGCTGGATCCGGTAACGAGAATGTTCATGAGTCGTCCTGGCTAGGGAATAGCGAATGTCGAATAGCGAATAACGAATGAAGACGGATGTGGCACCGGTCTGTAACCGGTGAGACCGGTGTGGCACCGGTTTGTAACCGGTGAGTCCGGTGTGGCACCGGTTTGTAACCGGTGAATCTGACGCGGCCACACCATTCTTGCGGCAGTCCGTTCGCTCCCGGCATTGTCTCGGTCCGCTACGCATTGTCCGCACTGACCGCCCGCTCAATCCGGTCACAAATAATGTGGTACGCAAGCTGGTGCATCTCCTGCACCCGGTCGCTGGATTCGTGATCCGCCTTCAGGCAGACATTACACAACTCCGCCAGCCCCCCCCCGCCGCGGCCGGTGAAGCCGATGCGGTACGCCCCGCGCTCAGCCGCCGCCCGCATGGCCGCCAGGATGTTCGGCGAACGGCCCGACACGCTCAGCGCCCAGACAGCATCACCTGGCTCCACCAGCGCCTCGATCTGCCGGGCGAAGACGTTGTCGTACCCGAGGTCGTTGCTGATGGCGGTCAGGTTCGATGAATCCGTAGTCAAAGCCACGGCCGGCAGGGCCTTGCGATCGATCTTGAACCGCCCCACCAGCTCCGCCGCGATGTGCTGGGCATCGGCCGCGCTGCCGCCGTTGCCGAGAACATACAGGCGATGTCCGCCGCGAAATGCCTCCAGCAGCCGATCGGCGATACGTTCGATCGTCCCCGCCTCGCGCTTGAGCGCCGCGGCACAACGGGCATGCTCGTCGATTTGGCGGAAGATGTCATCGCTCACGGCCGGACCTCCGCGTCCGACGGCCTCCGGGCAGCGAATCCTCCGGCGCCACGCCCGGCGCCACGCCCGGTGCCACGTCGGGTGCCAC
>CAZYLK010000327.1:0-3079 GCA_964648365.1 uncultured Phycisphaeraceae bacterium | reverse complement strand
ACAACACGATACCTCAAGGACTATCGGGACGCCCCGACTTCATTTATCTTCACGGGCATCTTGCGCCGGGAGTGATTCGCGCAGCCCACGGCGTGGAAGTCGAAGATCCGCCCGTGGCGGGGCCGTGCCAAAATCGAATCACCGGTTGAAAACCGGTGCCACACCGGATCGCCTTGGAGGTGCCACTGCTCTGTGAGCAGTGCGAGATGGAAACCGGCGCCACACACCGGAAGCGAGCCGTTACGAAAACGCCAACGACTATGCCGCACGCTCATCCCGACATCCCGCTCGCCCGCCCCAACATCACCGACGCGGAGATCGACAGCGTGGTGGCCGTGCTGCGGACGCCGAACCTGTCGCTGGGGCCGAGGCTGGCGGAGTTCGAGGCCGAGTTCGCCCGCTACTGCGGCGTCGGCGACGCGGTCGCGTGCTCCAGCGGTACCGCTGCGTTGCACATGGTCATGCGGGCGATCGGCATCGGCCCGGGCGACGAAGTCATCACGACGCCGTTCTCGTTCGTCGCCTCCGCCAACTGCATCCTGTACGAAGGCGGTCGCCCGGTGTTCGCCGATGTTCGACCCGACACGTGGGACATCGACCCGGCCGCGGTCGAGGCGGCGGTAACCGACCGGACGCGCGCCGTCATTCCCGTCGACGTCTTCGGGCAGATCGCCGATCTTGATCCGATCCTCGCACTGGCCGCGCGGCGCGGGATTCGCGTGATTGAAGACTCGTGCGAAGCGCTCGGCAGTCGCCTGGGCGACCGGCCGGCCGGGTCGATCGCCGACGCGGGCGTCTTCGGCTTCTATCCGAACAAGCAGATCACGACCGGCGAAGGCGGCATGATCACCACGTCGGATGCGGATCTGGCGCGGATGGCTCGATCGCTGCGGAACCAGGGTCGCGACGTGCAGGGCGGCTGGCTGGCCCACCCGCGGCTGGGCTACAACTACCGCCTGTCGGAGATCGGCTGTGCCCTGGGTCTGGCGCAGCTTCGGCGGATCGACGAGATCATTGCCGAGCGATCCCGGGTGGCGGCGCTGTATCTGGCTCGACTGGCCGGCGAGGATCGAATCAGCCGACAGGTGATCCGCCCGAACACGCAGATGAGCTGGTTCGTGTTCGTGGTGCGGCTGAATGACCGTTATCCCGCGACGCGGCGCGACGAGATTCTCACGGCGCTGCGCGAGCGGGGCATCGGTTGCAGCAACTACTTTGCCCCCATCCACTTGCAGCCTTATTTCGTCGAGTCCTTCGGCTACCGCCGCGGCGATTTCCCCGTCTGTGAGGCGCTGGCGGACCGGACCATCGCGCTGCCGTTTCATCACGAATTGTCGGAAGGCGACGTGGATCGGGTGTGCCGGGAGTTGCAGCGACTACTATAGTTGCAGGTATGAACCGTCGCGCTCACCGGTGAGACCATGACAGGCCAGCCTCCTCACAAACGCAGCCGGACCGCCAGCGCGACCCTTGGCGCGGTTCTGGCGGCACTGTTCGTCGCGCCGCCCGGCGTCGCCCGACGTGCGCACGCCCAGGAATCCCCGCCGGCACGGCCGGGGGAAGCGAGCACCCCGGTCCGCGGAGACGAATTCGACCTGGCGGTCAGCGACGCCGTCCAGAAGCGTATCGACGAAGCCGTCGCCGCGCTGGGCAGCCCCAGCTACACCGAGCGGCAGGCCGCCACGGAGGCGCTGCAGCGGATCGGCGTCTCGACGGTTCGAGCGCTGCGGGACGCTTACCACCTCAGCGACGATCTCGAGGTGCGGCTGCGGATCGAGGCGATCGTCCACGGGGTGTACATTGACGAGTACCTCTGCGGGCGCAACGGCTTCCTGGGCATTTCCATCGGCGACGCCGTGACGCACGACGAAGATCCACGGGTGCCGCGCGACGGCGTCGGGATCACGATCGACCGGGTGCTGATGAAGGGCGCCGCCTCCGATGCCGGCCTGATTCAGGGCGACATCATCGTCGCCATGGACCGCGAGCCGATCCGGGCGGGCATGGCGTGGTTTCGCGACACGATCCGCGAGCGCCATCGCGGCGATCTGATCGTGCTGTCGGTGATCCGCCGCGAACGCGTCTACGACTTCGACGTCGTCCTGGGCGGCCGGCCGATCGACACGTTTGACGGTGACCTGGCCCCGCTACGGGCCGAAACGGAGCGTCGTTTCCGCATCTGGTGGGGTCGTTTCTTCATCGGCTTCGGGGCTGACGCGGACGGCGCGGTATCGACTTCGGAGCCGGACTCGCGAGAATAGCGGCGCGTCTGTCCGCCGCCGGCATCGCCGTGCGACCGGTCCCTGCGGATCGGGTCAGCCTTCACGGTGACGGCGACGGACGCTTGTGTCGTCTTTCTCGGAGCCTGCGTTGCTCGCGGCGAGCGCCCCAACCCCCCATCAGGAGAACCCCCGTCATGCATGAGCGATTTTCCGACCGCGCCCGTCATGCGATGGCCCTCGCCAATCGAGAGGCCGGGCGGCTGAACCACAACTACCTTGCGCCGGCCCACCTGATGCTGGGTCTGATCGCCGAGGGCGCCTGCGTCGCCACCGAGGCGCTGCGCGTGCTGAACGTGAACCTCGAAGCCGTCCGCAATGAAGTGCGCGGGCAGATGCCCGAGGGCGACGGGTCGAAGCTGATCGGCCAGCGCGCTCACACCGCGGAACTTCGCGAGACGATCGTCAAGGCGATCGACGAGGCGCGCAAGTTTCATCATCGCTACGTCGGCACCGAGCATATGATCCTCGGCCTGCTCTCGATCGACAGCATTCCGTCACGCGTCCTGCGGGCGCAGGGCGTGGACCTCGACACGCTGCGTGAAAAGACGCTGGCCCTGCTGCGATCCAGCGTGGACGCCTCGCACGACCTGGCCCATTCCCGCCACGGCGACTTCGAATGGGTGCATCAGCAGGAACTGGCCAAGGCGTTCCGTTCGCCGAAGTTCTGGCACACGATGATCATGGCGGTGGACTCCGCCAACCGCATGGGCGCCGGCGAGATCGAGCCGCAGCACCTGCTGCTGGCGCTGCTGCGTGATACGTCCAACGGCCTGGCGGACGTACTGGCCGAACGAGAC
>CAZYLK010000326.1:0-3093 GCA_964648365.1 uncultured Phycisphaeraceae bacterium | reverse complement strand
GCCAGCCGCCCCACCCAGCGCGGATCACTGAACTGGAGCCGTGAGTCCCGCAGCGCCAAGTCAACGGGCGAGCCGCATTCCGGACACCGCGCATCGGCCCGAAGCCCGCGCACGTTGTAGCCGCAACGCGGGCAGGTGGCGTCGAAGTCGATCGATGCGTCACGATCAGTGCTGGCCCGTGACTCACTCATCGCAGCTCACACAGTCCGTCCATACAAGCGTTGCGGGATATCTTCTTCCGCCATTCGCCATTCGCCATTCGCCATTCGCCATTCGACATTCGACATTCGACATTCGACATTCGACATTCGCCATTCGCCATTCGCCATTCCCCCCTACGTCCACCTCGCCCCCTCCGCCATCTGTTCCGCCGGGCGCGGCGTGACGGCGTGGGCCCACGTGTCGCGGGCGGCGTGGGCGGCGCCGGTGAGGGCGGCGCGGAACCGCAGGAGGAGGAGCACGAAGAGGACGGCGAAGACGAAACACACCACCGCCGCAAGAATCGCCGCAAGCCCGGCGGCCAGGCCGACCTGCATGCCCACGCCACCAGCGGTAGCGGGCGGCGAGAGGAGCGCGATCGCCAACGCATAGAGCAGCGATAGTCCGAGGACGACGACCATGGCCTGCGCGAATCGCCGCGCCATCGTCCCGGCAAGGTCGGCCAGCGGGCTGGTGGGGATGCGGGCGCCGAGCCGGTGCAGCCAGACCAGCATGGCGAGGTGCTCGGCAACGATCGCGGGAACGGCAAGCCCCTGGACAGCGGCGCCGAGCAGCGTCATCGCGCCGGCCGTGGGCGTGGCCGCGACGATCACGGCCGCTACGCTCAGCGGCGCGGTGATCCGCACGATCAGGCCGGAGCGCGGCTGGCTGCGACCGTGCGCTGCGGCTGGATCCGGCGTCGTCAGCAGCCACACGCCCGCGCAGCGCGTGACGGCGGCCGCGATGAGCATCACGTCGCCGACGACGGTCGGCGCCCGCAGGCCGGCCGTGACGAACATCACCAGCAGCGCGGGGATGAACAGCGCCATGCCCGTGAGCGTCCAGACAACGCCACGCGCCAGTTGCGTCAGCCAACGCGGCGAGGCGTAGCTGAGCGTGTCCGGCTCCAGCGCCATGCGAATGGGCGCCGCGCATTCCGGACAGGTGTCATTGAGCAGCCGGCCGCGAACGTTGTACCCGCAGCCGCGGCACGGGGCGTCGAAGTCGATGACGCCGGCGGGGCTCGGGTCCGTTCTGCCCTCCGGCTGGCCAGCCGCGACCCGCCTCACATCCGATCGAATCGGCGTGGCGTCGGCGGGTCCGGGCGTCGGAGCGTCCATGCCGCATGATAGCAGAGGGAACACTCGGCCGCCCCCGCGGATGGCCGGAGCCGGTAGCATCGTGACAAGTAAGAGCGGTACGATGACAGGCACGACGGCTGCGTCGGATCACCTGCCGGCAGGCCGTGGCGCGCTCCGCCGAAGGGGCGAAACTGCCGCAACAAGCAGACCACCGGTTGAAAACCGGTGCCACACGGAGGAAGCCGGGACCACAAGTGCTTCACGGAATTACCGACTGGAAACCGGTGCCACCTCGGAGCGGCCGGTTGAAAACCGGTGCCATCGAACGACAGTCTAATTCCCGAAGACGCGCTGAAATGCGCGATGATCGTGCAAGTCCACGTCCTCGTCGCAATCGCCGTCGAAAGCGGCCACGCATCTGGCGGTGTCGCGCGGTTGGCGCGGTTGCGGCAGCGAGTCGGGGCCGGCCAGGCAATCCACGAAGGCATCGTGATCGCGCAAGTCCACGCGCCCGTTGCCGTCGAAGTCGCCCGGGTCGGGGGCTGCGACGTACATCACGTGATTCGGTCTCGTGGGCTCGTTCTCAGGCGTGCCCAGGTAGCCGAGCCGCTGGCCGGTGGTGGCATTGAACCGGGCGACGCGATGGCTTCCCCAGAAGGCGATCAGCAGTTCGCCGTCGTGGCCGTAGCAAAGCCCGTCAGGATTGAACAGGCCGGCGTCGTCGTTGGTAAAGGCGCCGGCCGGCGATCCCGTGGCGGCATCGAACCGGAGCACGCGCCCATAGAAATTGGACACGTACACCTGCGCCCCATCCGGGCTGAATTGTAGGTTGAGCGGGCGGGCGAGGCCGCTTCCGGTGACGAGATTCCGCACGTACGAGCCGTCGGGGTCGAACTCCATGATGCGGTGCGTCTGGCCCAGCGTGGTGGAGACGAGAAAGCGGCCGTCGTCGCGCCAGAGCATTCCGTGGGGCGCCGGCGCCGCGCCCTGCGTGACGAGGTCGTCGAGCAGGCGGCCGTTCTTCAGGTTGTATTGTAGAATCCGTGAGTTGTTCAGCGAGCCGACGGTCAGCCTGTTCTGCGGCCGAAGGGTCATGAAGGCCGCGTTGCGAAGTTCAGGTCCGTCCGCAAAGACGCCCAGATGCTCTCCCGTCGCGAGGTCGAACGTCTGGATACTGTGGTTGCCGCGGTTGGAGCCGTAGTTGACGACGTAGAGCACACCGTCGTCCACGACCATGTACTGAGGGCTGTCGAGCAGAAGCGTCGGCGGCACCAGGTCTTTCACAAAGCTGCCATCGACGTTGTATTTACGAACCGAACCCGTATCGCCGGACGTGACGAGGTAATAGGCGCAGCCGGCGCGGGCGACCGGCGGCGCAACGTGCAGGAGAGAGAACAGGGCAAGGGCGGTAAGGCACAGGCGACACGCTCGCGGCATCATTGGGTCGGCTCCTTTTGTGGGTCGGTGTGCAATGGCCCGGGCATTGGCCGCGCCGCCCAGAAGTGCAGCGGCAGCCCGTCGCTCCACGGGCGCACGAGTCACGTGGGATTACGCAAACGGCGCAACGGCGCGCCCGCGAAGACGTGAGCCGGTTTGTGCGAAGTTGTGGCAGGCGCGCAGTTGGCGCATCCGCACGACGCGCATCCCTGGGACACCCTAACCCGCAGGCCCGGGCTGACGGCGCGTCAGCGCGCAGGTGCGCTGACGGGCTGCGCGATCGAATCGCGTAGCACCGGCCCTTCGTAATCCGGACCGGAACCGGTCGAGCGGCGGCAGTTGCGCACGATGCACTCGAATTTCTGGCGGAACTCGA
>CAZYLK010000325.1:0-3150 GCA_964648365.1 uncultured Phycisphaeraceae bacterium | reverse complement strand
CACCAACCGGTCGGTCGGCTGCTCAAGGAAGGCGGCGTGTTGGAGGGTCCAGCATTTCATAGCAGTTCCCCCGGCGGCCTGATGTGCGAATCGATCAACACAGGGTCAGACCGCCGCCAACGCCGCCCGGATCGGCCGCAACACGGTGCCTGCCATGTGCTCCCCGGTAGTTGCAGGACTCGCTCGCGCGGCTCGTCCGTGACTTGGCTCGATGGCAGCTGGATGTCGAATCTCATCCAGATTCGCCGTCCCCGGGGTGAATCGTCGTCGGACTCTGGGGGGCATCCGGCAGCGCTGCCGCTTCAAGATGCTCCGCGGCGCCCGCCTGCCCCGTCGCCCGCAATAGGCGAACCAGTTTTCGGCGCGTGACCGTTGCGTGCGGATGCTGCGGGCCAAGCGACGCCTCGACGATCGCCAGCGCCCGCCGGTACAGCGGCTCGGCGCGGTCGTGTTCGCCGCGGGCTTCGTGGAGCGAACCCAGGTTATTCAGAAACGTCGCCAACGTGGGATGCGCGCGGTCGAAGGCTGCTTCGTGAATGGCAATGGCCCGGTCAAGCAGCGGCTGGGCTTCATCGTATCGCTTCTGCGCGTCGAAAAGCTGCGACAGGCTGTTGAGGCAGCTTGCCACGGCGGGGTGGTCGGGTCCGTACGCAGTCTCGACGATCGTCAGTGCCCGCCGGAAGAGAAGCTCGGCTTCTTCGCATCGCTCGCGATTGCGGTAGACGGCTGCCAGGTTGTGCCACAGCGTCGCGCTGTTCGGGTGATTCGCGCCCAGCGACTTTTCCTCAACGTCGATCGCCCGCCGAAAGCACGCTTCAGCCTGTTCGTAGCGGCCGTGTTTCGCGTGTCGCAGGCCCGCCATGTTGAGTGGCGCGGCGATGTTCGGATGGTCCGGACCGAGCGACGATTCGACAATGGCTAAAGCTCGCGTAGACAGGCGCTGAGCTTCGTCGAATTGGCCAAGATGGTCGTGCAACACGGCCAGATTGTTGAGCGTCGTCGCCGTGCCGGGACGATCGGGGCCAAGCGCCGCTTCGTCGATCGCGAGAGCTCGCCTGAGCAGCGGCTCCGCCTCCGTGTATCGACCCTGCACGACGTACCACGTGGCAAGATTATTCAGACTCGATGATACGTGTGGGTGATCGGAGGCCTGCGATGCTTCGTCCACGGCCAGGGCCTGACGCAACAGGACTTCCGCCTCCGCGTGTCGGCCGCGCTGGTCACAAAGCAACGCGAGGGCATTCAGCGTGCGCGCGATGTTGGGGTGTTGCGGTCCCAGCGATCGCTCCTCTATAGCCAGCACACATCGATACAGCGCGTCGGCCTCGTCGAACCGGGCCTGGAGACGGCGCAGGCCGGCCAGATTGTGCATCGTGTACGCGGTCCCAGGCCGATCTTTGCCGAAGACGCGTTCGTCAATGGCGATCGCCTGCTCCAGGAGCGGGCTTGCTTCGACGTAACGCCCGAGACTGACGAGGATTTCAGCGAGATTATTGAGGCAAAGCGCAACGTCGGGGTGATGAGGGCCGTGCGCGTCTTGAAGTATCGCCAGACCGCGGCGGCATAGGGGTTCCGCCTCCAACGGACGCTCCATCGCAACATAGAGATCGGCGAGATTGCTAAGGGCGGTCGCAAGCTCAGGGTCGTTCCCGCCGAGCGTCTGCTCGCGGATCTCCAGTGAACGCTTGCACAGCGATTCCGCCTCGGCATAGCGCGCCTGGTACTTATAGAGCAGCGCCAGGTTGTTCATGTGCGCCGCGATGTCGAGATCGCCGCCCTGCGAAGTTGCTTGCGTGATCGACATGGCTCGCAGGTGCAACGCCTCGGACTCCGCGAATCGTGCCTGTTCCCGGTACACGACGCCGAGGTCATTCAAAGTTGCCACGACCAGTTCGTGATCGGCGTCCAGCGCCTGCTCCCGTGTTGCGAGCGCCTGCTTGAACAGCGCCTCGGCCTCCTTATGCCGGTCGAGTTGGCACAGAAGCAGGCCGAGTTCATTCTGGCGATTTGCGACATGAAGCTGATCGAAGCGCCCGTCTGCACCGCTGATGGACAGCGCCCGTTCGAAGAACGTCTCGGCCCGCGTGTAATCGCCCAGTTCGCAGCACAGCTTCGCGAGGAAGGCCAGCATCCACTCCAACTCGGGATGACCTGGACCAAGCAGGCGCTCGCGAATCGCCAGCGCGCGGGTCACGAGCGGCTCGGCCAGTCCGCCGTTCCCGCTTGCATCATGGGCGATCGCCAGGACCATCAGGCAAGATGCGACATCGGGATGGTCCGGACCGTGATTTCGTTCGACCCTCTCCAGTTCCTGCCGGGCCAGCTCCACGGCGCGAACGTACCGCTTCTGATCGAGAAGGGCGCAGACCTGGTCTTGAATGGTCTCAGATTCCATCCGCTGCACTATTGAGGGGGTGTCGGCAACCGACAGCTCGTCTCAGAGAAACCGGAGGGCGTGACTACGTCAAGGGCAATTGGCGCGTTCCTCCATCACTCGACCTCCGAGATGATATGCCGCGGATCGCGCGGAGCGAGCGTCTGGCTGGTACAGTCGACGACAAGATCAAGGTCTTCCATGACGATAGCGCCGATCAAGGCCGATCCACGGTCGGGTTCGACGATCGCGTTGAAGATGCTGCTGCGACCCATGTAGGTCAGGTGAATGCCGCCGACCATGCGTCGCTGGGCGGTGCGGCCGTCGGTGTAGCGCACGGCCGTGTCGCCCGTCTCGGCCAGGCCGAGTTGCGCTGCGACGGATTCGGGCAGCACCAGCCGCGTTGCGCCGGTGTCGACGACGCCGCGCACGCGGGCCCTGCGAACGTCAGACGGGGCAAGATACCCTGCGCTGGCCAGTGCCAAGTCGCTGTTGTTGGCTAACTCGATTTCGACCGAAAAGCGTCCCATCGTGTCATCCCTGGTGATCATGCGCTGCTCCTGCGGGCGTCGTGGACCATGTTGATTCTACCACGATGAGCGCCGGATCGCCACGCGGCGGCAGCGTTGCGACCCACCTCGGGCGTGGCGGAGCGGGCAGGCGGCATCAGGTGGCATTGCAGCCGACGCCGGGTGCATGACCGAGCAGGCGGGTGGCACGGGTGGCACGCAACGCCGTTCAATTAATCATGGGGGTAGCGAGCGTAAGTTGTTGGC
>CAZYLK010000324.1:0-3153 GCA_964648365.1 uncultured Phycisphaeraceae bacterium | reverse complement strand
TGGCACGTTATCGCGCCGTGGGTTCCGGTTTTGGAGAGCTAATGTCTACGATCATTCCGGCCGCTGCCTACTGGACAGCGGTACTCGCGGAAGCGACCGATGTCGACCGTGCGGACGCCATTGCGGCGCTGCTGGCGAAAATCGCTTTCCTCGATTCCGGCGGCTCGACGATCCGTACCATTTCAACCGCTGCTTGGACTCGTGGCGCACTGGACGGCAGCAATTACCCGTTGACGCCGGGTGCTGTCACAGACGCTGCCTCGGGCTCTGGTACTCCGGTCACGGCGGTATTTCTGAATTCGAGCGACGCCGAGATTTTCCGCGCTCCCGCTGGGGTGCTGACGGGAACGGTTCGACTTCCTGACGACATCACGGCGGCGACTGAAATCGACGCGGGGACGCTCAAGTTCCTCTACCCGACGGAAGCGCAAGCGGCGACTGGCAAGCGGTGGTATCCGGGGCATTACCTGTTCGTCTGCGACGACGTGGCGCATACGGGAATCAAGGAATCGCGCCGGAATCTCGTGAAGGACGACGCCAATTGGGCCGGCTATCTGTGCATGTACTGGTGGGCCGACCTGGAGCCTACGCAGAACGGCTACGACTTCTCGATGATCGAGGCCGATCTGGCGAAGTGCGCGGCCGATGGCAAGCGAATGATTATCCGGCTGATGGAGCGTAGCTACCACGGCACGTCTCGCCCGGAACCGCTGCCTGCGTACATCGCAAGCGCGAGCGGGCGCTGGACTTACGAAAACATCATCTACGCAAAACTGTGGGAGCCCGCGATCAACGAGCGTCTGTGCCTGTTGATCGAGGCCCTGTTTGCGGCGTTCGAGGACGACGAATACTTCCAGGGAATCATGATGGAGGAATCCACCATGAGCGGCGTCACTTCGCAGGCTGGCTACACGCACGCGAAGATGGCCGCTTGGTGGGAGAAGATGGGGCAGCGCGGCGGGAGCGCAGCTAGTCACGCACTGTTCTTCGGCAACTTCAACTACGGCTATTCATCGAGCGAGACGAACCCGACCCGCGCGCAGATCATGCAGCAACTGGCGACGGTCGATCGCATCGGTTTGGGCGCGAGCGACTGCCGGATGCCGGGCGACCGCAACGCACCGAACGGCGTGTTCGGCTACTCGTTCCCGTGGTGGAACTACGCAGGCATCGCGCCGCTGATTGCCGGCATCGAATACAACACCTATACGACCGATGCCAGTCGGCCGACACGCAGCGCGAAGGACTACATCGACTACGCAGTCGACCAGGTGAAGCTGAACTTCATGACTTGGGACGCGCGTACGAGCACGTCGGGCGTCGATTTCAACATCTACGACGCAATCGAGGAGATCGACTTGCAGAACGGTCGAATTGTCTCGACACGTCCGACGAACGCGCCTGCGGAGTAGCCCATGAGTTTCGACTTCGGTGGGTCGGGTTACCTGTCCCGGACGGCCGGCGTTCCGGCTAGCCATCAAGACTTTTCCGCTTGCGGCTGGTATATCCGCGATCCCGGTCTATCGGGCACAGGCTGCGTTATCCACTTCGGCACAGGCACGAATCCGATCTATGTGACCGACAACGGCACTGAATTGGTGATGGTGCTTCAGTATTCGTCGTCGCGCCGTGTCGTGGTTCCGCTGGATGACAGCACCTGGATTTTCTGGGGGATCGACGCCGACGGAGCGAATGCCACGTTCGCATGGCGATACGAAGGCGAAGCCTCGCTTAGTTCTGCGTCTGCGGCCAACTCCGGCGGCGCTTGGACGACATCGAAAATCTTTGTTGGTACGGAATCCGGTGCTACACAGAATTGCGTTGGGTTGCAGGCGATGGTGCGGGTGTGGGATGCCGCTATCGGGGTTGCGAAACTCTACGCGGAGTCATTGTCTGCAACAGCGGTAGAAACCACCGACCTGTTGTCGGATCACAGAGGCGACGGCGCGAACATCGCGGCGGCGATCGAGGACGATCACACGTCCAATAACGACTTTACCGTTACCGGCACGGTTGCTGTGAGCGCAACCGAGCCGACCGTAACGGTAGGCGGCGCCACACACTCGCTGTCCGGTGGCGACGAGTTGCCGGTTATCACGTCGGTTGATCTGTCTACGACGCAGGCACCGATCATCGAGGGGGACTCCTACGATCTGACGGCCGCGATCAAGGACCAGCAAGGCGTCGGGCTCCCGCATCTCACCGGAACCCCTGCGTCGGACGATACCGACGTTGCCACGGTGAGCCAACTGGCCGCCACCGATGCCAGCGGGAACGCAGTGCTTCGCGTAGTCGGAGTGGCGCCGGGCACGGCAACGATCACGTTCACGGTTGACGGCGTGGAATCGAATGAGGTTTCGGTGACGGTTGTCGTGCAGCCTACAACCGGCCCGATGCAAGTGTTCCCTGGCGAGGTATCCCTTGACGCAGGCGCAACGAAGCAATTCGCGGCCACGATCGGGGGAGAAGATGCCGCGGTTACTTGGACGGTTCCTGCCGGTGGCGGGCTGATCGACGGAGACGGCCTGTACACGGCGCCGGCCAGTGCGGGTACCGCGACGGTTCGCGCGACTTTGGTCGTTGATTCCTCGATCTATGCCGAGGCTGCGGTAACGATTGCGGCTGCTGCGACCGGGACCGTTACGGTTTCGTGGCCGAGTGCGGCCAATCTGACGCTCGATTACTTCATCTTCGACCGGAACGATGTATTGATCGCGCAGGGATCTAAACCGTTCGATGCAACCGGGTCGGCTGACATTAGCGTGCCTGCGTCGTACAGAGGCGAGCAGGTCTTGGTTGGCGCGAACAACCTGCGCTCCGACATGAGCACAGCCGGCAAGGTGCATGGTCAAAAAGTGGTGACAGTCACATGAATTACACCGAACTGAAAGCGGCTATCGCCTCGTGGGCGCACCGCTCGGACGTGTCCGCGCAAGCCGACACGTTCATTCAACTGGCCGAGGCCGAGTTCAATACGCGCCTTCGCACGGTCGATCAGGAGACGGTTGCCGAACTGGTCTGCAACACGCGCTATACGGCATTGCCTGCGGACTTTCTGGAAATGCGCGCGGTCGAGTACCTCGGCGACACGATCAGCAACCTGACCTATGCCACGCCGGAATTCGTCTCCGAGTGGCGTCGGGCGTCGCCGAC
>CAZYLK010000323.1:0-3169 GCA_964648365.1 uncultured Phycisphaeraceae bacterium | reverse complement strand
GCGAGACCATGTTGCGATCCTTGTCAGCCACGGTGAGGTAAATCGTTTCGCCGTGACTGAGCGCCGGATTGCCGGGGTCGATGGATCGCAGGACTTTTTTCGTGTCGAACAGCTTCATCCGCGCGGCCGCGTACTCCTTGGAGATCAGCGCCGACACCGGCACGTTATAGAAATCCATGTCGGCGTAAACCCAAGCCCGATCTTCGTAGGCAAGTTTCTTCGCCTCGACCAGCAGGTGCAGATACTCGGCCGAGTTGTGTCCCATCCCCGCCAGATTATACGGCTCGATCATGTTGAGCATCTGCAGCGCGGCGATGCCCTGCCCGTTGGGCGGTAGTTCCCACACGTCGTAGCCGCGGTAGTTCGTCGAGACCGGATCGACCCACGTTGACGTATGCTCATTGAAGTCGCGAGCGCGCAGATAGCAGCCCTCGCGCTCGCAGAACTTGACCATCACGTCGGTCAGCGGCCCGCGATAGAAGGCGTCCGCGCCGTACTTGCCGATGGTCTCCAACGTGCTGGCCAGGTCCGGATTGCGGAAGTTGTCCCCCTTGGCCGGGGCTTTGCCATTTTGGAGGTAGGTCTTGGCGAAGTTGTCGAAGCGGCCCAGCGATTCGCTGCGCGACCAGTAGTACGCGATGAGTTCCGACACGGGGAACCCCTCGCGAGCGTACCTGGCGGCCGGGGCGAGCACCTGTGCCAGGGGGAGCCTGCCGAACTTCTTGTGAAGCTGCTCCCATCCGTCCACGCAACCGGGCACGGTGATCGGCAGCGGGCCGTGCGCGGG
Source organism: uncultured Phycisphaeraceae bacterium (assembly GCA_964648365.1). GTDB lineage: Bacteria > Planctomycetota > Phycisphaerae > UBA1845 > UBA1845 > SURF-32. The sequence continues at coordinate 2,382 of CAZYLK010000323.1, read as the reverse complement.
AATGCGCCCGGCGACGTCGCGGGCGCGGCGCTGACTATCCGACATGTCGGAGGGCGGCGACGCTTCATCGACCTTGCGGCGCAGCTCTTCCAGCGACAGGCCGAACGGGCTGCGGCCGCTGGCGTTGAGGCCGTGGAGCTTCTTCGACTTCGCATCCCAGACGATCGCGTAAAGGTCGCCGCCAATGCCGTTGCCGGTCGGCTCCATCAACCCCAGGCAGGCGTTGGCCGCGATGGCCGCGTCCACGGCCGTGCCGCCGGCCTTGAGGATGTCGAGCGCCACCTGCGTACACAGCGGCTGACTCGTGGCCGCCATTCCATGTTGCGCGATCACTTCCGACCGCCCCGCAACCTGGCGGCCGGAGATGCGATCGCCGCGCTGTTGGGCGAGGGTGGGGGACACTGTGAGAACGACCGACACGCAAGCCATCCCAAGGGCGAGATTGCAGGAAGGACCGCGAGTAGGGCGGGCGGTTTGATTGAGCATGACGAGTCTCCGGCCGGGTCGCGGCTGGCCCGTACGATACCACCAGACGCGACGGCGATCGATCGCGCGCGAGGCGCCGCTGTCAGGACTTCCGACCGAACGGGCGTCACGCGTTAATCAGCAAGCGACGACCAATTCGCACGCGGACACCGTGTGAGCCCCTGGCGCCTGCCGCTTGTATTTAACCTTGGCCTTCCCCTTCGAGTTCGTGGTTCGTTCGATGGGGCTGCCCCCGTCGAGCGTGAACGTCACCGGCGTGTCCGGATCAGCGTTCCTGAGCTTGCCCCGCACGGTCGCTCCGCTACGCTTGCAGGTTGCGGAGAGCTTGGCCTTCCGACCGCAGTCGCCGCCGCCTGAGAAGGGGTTCCGGGCAACGACGATGGTGCCGTCTTCACGACCGTATGCGAATCGTTGCCCGTCCGGTGAGTACTGGAGTGACCAGACCCTGGTACTCGTTTCCTGATCGCACGTTTGTAGTACCTCGCCATCCGCGACGCGCCAGAGCCTAACCGTACCGTCCAGGCTTCCCGATCCGAGGGTCTGACCATCGGGGGCAAAGGCGATGGGATAAACGAATTCCGTGTGCCCTGTGAGCGTCCGCAGCAGATGACCGTCAGAAACGCGCCACAGTTTGATCGTGGCGTCGGAGCCCGCGCCGAGCATTTGGCCATCAGGCGCGAATGCAACCGTGTACGCGCCCAATCTGTGGCCCGGTAGCGTTCGCAGCAACTGTCCGTCGGAAACGCGCCACAAATTGACCGTCTCGTCTAGACTTCCGGACGCGATCATTTGGCCGTCGGGCGAAAAGGCGACGCTGAGAACGATGTTGGTGTGCTTCGTTAGTGTTTGGAGCAACTCACCATCCGAGACGCGCCAGAGATGGATGGTGCTGTTTCGATTACCTGACACCAGCATCTGGCCATCCGGTGAGAACGCAACTGACTGCACCGTATCCCCAAGTGGCATGAGCGTGCGCAGCAACTCTCCGTCAGAAGCTCGCCAAAGTTTGATCGTGGTGTCGCCGCTTCCGGACGCTACCGTCTCGCCGTCGGGTGCAAACGCGAGGGATCGCACGCTTCCCGCGTGACCGGGCAGCGAACGAAGGAATTGACCGTCCGCGGCTCGCCAAAGCTTGATTTCGGTATCGCCACTGCCGGACGCAACCACGCCTCCGTCCGGCGAGAATGCAACGGCGTACACGCGCTCCGTGTGCGCTGTCAGGTTTCCCAGAAACATACCGTCCGATACGCGCCACTGTCGAATGGTGCGATCCTCGCCGCCGGAGGCAACGGTCTGACCGTTCGGTGACATTGCCACCGAAAGTACGTCACCCCCGTGCCCTTCCAGCGTGTGCAGCAATTCACCGTCGGACGCCCGCCAGAGCCGGATCGTGTCGTCCCGGCTACCCGCCGCCAACGTCTGGCCATCCCGCGAAAACGAAACGGAATGCACTCTTGAGTTGTGCTCGCGATCGACCCAAATTGTATGTCCGTCGGACAGCCGCCAAAGCCTGGTAGTATACGCTTCCCCGCCTGATGCAAGCGCCAGCCCATCCGGCGAAAAAGCGACGGAGTAGATGGTTGGTGCCACCGACAGCGTCTTCAAGAACCCGCCGTCGGACACCCGCCAAAGTGCGATAGCATCCCGGCTCAACTGTGTTCGGGAGCCAGACGCCAGCGTGAGACTGTCCGGCGAAAAGCTGAGGGAATATGTGATGAGTGGTTCGTCAATTGTCCACATCAAATGGGCGTCGGCGACTCGCCAGAGTCGGATCGGCCCGAGCCCGCCGCTGCCGGACGCCAGCCACTCACCGTCCGGCGAAAAAGCGACAGTAAAGACATGATATTGATGCCCGGTCAAAGTGTGCAGCAATTGACCGTCCGACACGCGCCAAAG
>CAZYLK010000322.1:0-3175 GCA_964648365.1 uncultured Phycisphaeraceae bacterium | reverse complement strand
CGGCCTCGTCGTACTCCTCGAACATGACCGCCGTCACCACGAAGTGCGACGACGAAGCCCGCTCGAGCTTCATCCCTGCGTCGCCGGATTCATCGACAAAGACAAGCATCGCCCCGATTCACTCCCCGCTCCGCCCGGCGGGTACAACAGCCGTTGCGAAGACGGACCCGGCACGGCCGCCAGGGGTGGATTCGCAAACGCCACCCGACTGAACCTCGGAGCCTGTTGAGGCTCGAAGGATGTGCCGGGTGGCGCCGTCTCGCTGGCGATGAAGCGCAGCTACGAAGGCCGTGCCATATGTACCACAGATTCTGCGACGGACTGCTATCCGCAGTCTACCGATCGTGACTTCGCAGGACATTCGACGAGGGTGATTTCATGCGGGCCGGCCTGTTTTCGATATACGGTCCTGCCCGCGCCCTGCTCGTCGATGATCGCCGACTTCAAGTCTCCGTCGTTGTCGATCAGCAACGGCGTGCCGGGCGGCAGATCCGTCGCAAGACGGACGCGGATGCGGCCATTGCGGCATCGCGCCTTCAGCCGGCTGACGTCGTCGCAATTCACGTCGCTGACCGCAACCAGATCCACCTGATTGGACGAATAGCGCGTCGCCAATCGAAGCTCGCCAAGGTCGGGCGTGCGAACCTCGGCGAACTGCCCTTCCCGCGCGGCGCACGTCAGCACCGTGAAGCTGTCGCCATGCTCCGGAGAGAAGCTCTGCACCATGCGGACATCCAGCACGCCATCGAGCGTGGCGGACTGCCCCACGGCCAGTACGTCGAACGACTTTTCCGGCCGGTTGCCGCCGAGTTCGACCAGCAACACGCCTTCGCCCGCCTGGCTGTAGCCGCCTTCCACGTCCAGCCGGCCGATCGAATGGCCAGGCTCGACGCGGCCGGCGTTGTCCACGCCGCCGCTGAGACGACCGCTGCCGGTGACGACGCCGGGCGCGCCGATTTCGATCATGTTCGCAACGACGGCGGCGCCCTTCCGCAGCGTCAGGTTCGCCTCGCCGTCCACACCCACCGCAAGCGTATTGACGCCGTCCCATGTACTGGCGGCATTCGTCAATTCGACGAGGCCGGAGCTTCCTTCCGCGACGCCGATGTACGCATCGCGAGGCTCACCGGTCCCCGGCGTCGCGGACGAAACGTGACCGCCGCCGCGCACCGTCGCCTGGCCCCGGCCGGCGCTGCCGACGCGCGTCAGGCCCTTCACGTTCGAACCCGTCCCCGTGACTTCGAGCCGTCCATCGCCGCCCGGCCGCACGCCCACCTCGACCGTCTCTGCCGAGACCGACGCCGCGCTCTCCACCGTGACCACACCACGGCCGCCTGCACCCACGCTCAGCGGCCCGGAGCTGACCCAGGTCGCTGACCGGCCGCGAGCCGATGCGCGACCGGTCGAACCCGGCTCGCTTCCTACGACGCCCGAGCCGCTTTGCAGCGGCCCGCCGATCTGATACGTCCCTTTCCCCGCGTGGCCGACGGCAACGTTGCCGCTGATGCGCGTCGAACTTCCGAACTGGGCCATCGAGCCGCGTCCACGGGCCTCTTCTGCGAGGATCAACTCCGCGGCCGTGACCGAGCCGCCGAATTCGGATTCGACCGTGAGGTCTCCTTGACCGCCGCGGCCGACGACAAGCAGGTCGGCGCCAAGCGTGTTGGATGACCCCGTCATTTGCACCTGACCGGTCGAGCGATTCTCCGCCCCGATGACGACGGTCGAAGCCGAAATCCGCACGTCGTCAAAGTCTGCCGTCACACGTCCCTCGCCCGCGCCGCCCACGACAAGCGTGTCACCTGCATTCAAGATCGAATTGAACCGAAGACTCGCCGTCCCGGAACCGCTCCGTGACTGTCCGAGGATCATGTAGCCGCAGGACACATTCGCGCCGCCGCGTTCGATGACGAGCCGGCCACTCGCGTCCGTTCCCGACCCTGCGACGATGCCACCCGTGACGCGAATCGACGCACCGACTTCGCGGACGGTGACGGACCCGTTGCCGGAAGCGCCACCGACCGCCATGTCGCCGTCAATAATGAACTGGCTGCCATCCGATACGTTGACCGAACCGACGCCGCCCCTGCCGACGAGCACGTCACCCGTCAGCTCGCCGGCCAGTACGTCCAGAGCTCCGACGCCGCCATCACCGCCGACAACAAGCTCCGCCGCGGCCAGCGCCCCGCTGGCCCACGCGAGCTGCGCATCTGCATCTGCCCCCACACCGACAAGAAGGCTGTCGCTGACGGTCAGGCTACCCGACCCGGACCCCGGCGGATTGCAGTTCCCCACCTTCCCCGAGCGCGAATCGAGCATCCACGCTTCGCTGACGAACGACAGGTTTTCGACCCGCGCTTCGTCCGCATCGAAGCCGACCGACGGGCAGTCCGGTACCTGACGGCAGAAGTCTCCGAAAAACAGCTCGTGCGGGCGCAGGCCGTTGCCCTGGGGATCGAAGTCGGAACCGAAAATGGCGGTGTCATCCTCGCCGGGTGGAAGGAAACCGTGCCAGATGTCTGCGTCAAAGAAGCTGCCGACGTCCGGATGAGCTTGCATGCACTCGTTCTGATAGCCCACGTGATAGATGGTGTCCGCAAAGGTCGCGGGGTGGGCGCATGCCAGCAGCAGAGAGAACGTCGCATACGGAATCGCGTTGTACTTCAGCATCCCTCTTCTCCTCTGCCCCGCAAGCGCCGTACACCTGCGGGACGGGTCCGTGGTCTTATGCCCGGTCAGCCGTGAGATCGGCCGCCGGGGCTTCGTTGACAACTCAGACACAGTCGCCGCGTACGGGCACACCGGCCGATTCCACCCGTCGCCCGTGTGGACGCAACGCCGTTACGTGCAGGATCGCGTCGCTTCGACGATCCTGACGGAATGTTACCAGAATTGCGAGACGCAAGTCAAAGATCAGTGATCACGGCGGCCGTGACGCGACCGGCGGAGCAGGGAACCGGCCGGGCGGCGCGCGTGGCACGGGCATCCAGCCCGTGAATTTTGAGCGGGAATGCGTGCGCGCTCGCCGTGCAACGAATGTCGTGGAATTCCGATCTGCGGCCGTGATCAGCGACGCACATAGACCGTCTGTCCGGATGCATATTGGCACTCGGGCTGGCAGAGCGCGTGAATCAAACCGGCCACGTCGTCCGGCGAGAGGCACTGGTCGGCGGGA
>CAZYLK010000321.1:0-3177 GCA_964648365.1 uncultured Phycisphaeraceae bacterium | reverse complement strand
AGCAGGAACAGCGCGAGCCCGCCCCCTTTCTGTGTACGTACATGGGGCGCGGCGCGGCGGAGAAGCAGCCGTTCCGGTTCATCCTCAATCGTTCGCAGGCGATCGCAACCAACCTGTATCTGATGCTCTACCCGCGCGGCGGGTTGGCCGCATTGCTGCGCCGGTACAGCGGCCGGGCCATCCGCGTCCACGAACTCCTGGGGCGAGTGACGGGCCATGAGCTGCGCGGCGAAGGGCGCGTGTATGGCGGTGGACTGCACAAGATCGAGCCCAGCGAGTTAGGGCGAGTGAGCGCCGCCGCATTCGTGGAGCAGTGGCCCGAGTTGGGAGCAGCACTCACGACGGGCGAGACACCCAGCCTGTTCACGTAGCAATCGCGTGATCGCACTGGCCTAGATTCGCCGAGCTACCCCCCCTCGTACGTCGCCGTCACGTCGTCAAACCACACCGTCCCCGGACCGTAGATCTGCAGCGCGATGACGATCTGCTTCGCACCGGCCGGAATCGTCACCGTGCCCGAGTATGCCTTCCAGTCGTGATCGGCCGGCGGGTCGCCTGCGTTTTTGGCTCCGATGTAGGCCGCCCATTCGTGCGACAGGGTCGCGCCGGCTGCGTCGAGGAACTGCACGTCGATGACGGCTTTCGTCGCCTTGTCGGCTTTCACCTGCGCCTCTACGGACAGCTTGCCCGCTCCGCCGGTGTGATCGATGGTGCGTGAGTATTGCGCGATCGGGAAGTAGCGTTGTGCGGTTTTCTTGAGGCAGTAGCTGGCCCGGCTGCGATAACCGGTCGCGCGGTCCCAGAGGAACTCGACACCGTCCACCGCCGGACCGGGCTGCCACGATTGGATCGTCCCACCGTCGAGTTCGAAAGTCTCAGTGGCAAACAGCATCGCCCCGGCCGCGACCTTTGCGGATCCACCCGCGACCTTTGCGGATCCACGCGACGGCGCCTCGGCCGATCCGCGGACGGCGCCGACTTCCGGCGTAGCATCATCCTCAGCCGGCTTCGCCGCCTCCAGCCACGTGATGCCCCGCCGGATGCGGCCCCACATGTCGCCGTGCCAGCCGTGGCCGCCCTCGTAGGTCGAGAACTCGACCGCCGCCCCGGCCGCTTTCAGCTTGTCGCGCGCCTCTTCCGCCATTTTGAAAGGACACACCTTGTCGTCCGGTGAGTGATCAATGAAGTAGGCGTGCCCCTTGGCGAGTTTCAGATCGGGCAGCGACGCGGGCTTGAACACCGACATGGCGATATACGACCCGCGCACCGGCGAGTTTTCATCCAGCGAGATGGCGTACGCGGCCGGTCCGGACGACGACCACGACAGCGTAAAGACCCGCTTCGCGTCGATCTTGTGCTGCTTTTTCACATCTTCGATGACGGCGGCAACAAAGTCCTCGGTCGAGAACTTCTGGCCCATGACCTTGCTCTTGCGCGTCGGCCAGACGATCCGCTGCCCCGGCGCCCAGTTGAACGCGACCGGCTGCGCCACGACATAGCCGTCCGGCAGTGCGTACTTGAGGATGCGCTTGACGAAATACTGAAACTCGTCCGACCCATCGCCGCCGGGCATGACGACAACCAGTCCGAATCCCTCCGCGGGCGCCTCCGCCTTCGGCACCGGCCCGATGAGCAGATATCGCTTGTGTTTGTCGCCGCCGATCGTGCGATCATCGAGCGGGATGTCGGCCACGTCTTCCTGTGCGATGGCGCGCGAAGCGGGCGCAAGCACGCAGGCGCCGCAGACCGCAAGAGCACCCAACGCGGACACCACGGACGTTTTCATGGGATCGGCCTCCTCTGGTTGAACGCGAACTCCGCGCCGATATTGCGTCGGCGGCCCCTCAAGACAACGGGATCCTCGGCCCGCGGCGCGATCGCGGCGCGCGTCACCGGACCAAGCGTCACCACACCGAACTTGCCGGTCGGCGCGGTCTACCCTGCATCGGTGATTCGCACGCCGCTCCGCGTTATTTTCGACGCGTGAGCCCAGCCGTCCTCAGCCCGGCCACACGCCTGTAAACACCTCGACGGCCGGCCCGGTCTTGAAGACGTGATTGTCCCCGGCCCAGTCGAGTTCGAGATCGCCGCCGGGCAGCGTCGCGATCACGCGCCGGCGGGCACGCTCGGTCAGCGCCGCGGCCACCGCCACGGCGCAGGCGCCGGTGCCGCACGCCTGCGTCGGCCCACTGCCGCGCTCCCAGGTACGCATGGTCAGATGATCCGGCGAATCCACCTGCACGAAATGAGCGTTGACGCGCTCAGGGAAGGCGTCATGTCGTTCCAGTGCCGGCCCGAACCGCGCCAGGTCGAACGACGCCACGTTGTCGACGAACACGACCGCGTGGGGATTGCCCATCGAGACGCACGTGATCGCAAAGGCGCAGCCGTCGAGGGCGACCCGGTAATCCCGGATGGGATCGGCGTCGATCGTGCAGGGCAGCGACGCGGGCGAAAACTGTGGTTCGCCCATGTCGACGCGGGCGGTGAGGACGACGCCGTCGCGCACGTCGCAGACGATGTGCTTGACGCCCGAATCCGAATCCACGTCCACGGAGGGCCCGGCCGCCAGTCCGTGCTCGATGGCGTATTTGGCGACGCAGCGGATTCCGTTGCCGCACATCTTCCCTCGGGAGCCGTCGGCGTTGTACATCTCCATCCGCACGTCGGCCCGATCGGACGGGCAGATCATGATCAGCCCGTCGCTGCCGATGCCGCGATAACGGTCCGCCACGGCGCGCGACAGAGCCGGCGGGTCCGTCACCCGCTCCTCGAAGCAGTTGACGTACACGTAGTCGTTGCCCAGGCCGTGCATTTTCGTAAATTTCATCGAGGCCATTATACGATTTGAACCAGGGCAGGGTCCACCCGGTCGCCTCCGGGCAGCGCCTCTGCCTCACTCAGCCGCCAGACCCCCGGACCGGCCGGCGCCACCCGTCGTGCGGGGATCCAGCGCGGGACGCGCCGAAGGAAGTGCGCGCGACCGGCGGCCCTGCCAGCGGGTGCGTGCCGGAATCGGCGGGGCCCATAAGCCGCAGGCGGCGCGCGTGGCACGGGCATCTTGCCCGTGATTGCGACTCAGTATTTTGGCTTGCCTGGTCGGAAACCGATTCACGAGGCAAGGGCCTGCCACCCTCCGAATCACGGCCTGGAAATGTTGACAATTGTCCGGCCGCC
>CAZYLK010000320.1:0-3244 GCA_964648365.1 uncultured Phycisphaeraceae bacterium | reverse complement strand
GGCGTCCACGGGGAGGGTGTATTGACTTCTTGCTTCATATAGGTGCCACCCGCCGATTCTGTCACGCACCCTACTCCCTCACTCCCACACTCCCACACTCCCTCGCTCCCTTACTCCCTTACTCCCCTCCTCCCCGCTATGCTGCCGCCCCATGTTCGGAGCGTATACCGGTTACTACGCGGGGCTGACCACGTCGCTGCTGTGGACGGGGACGACCGTTTTCTTTACCGCCGCGTCGCGGCGCCTCGGGTCGTGGACGGTCAACGCCTTTCGCATCCTGCTGGCGATCGTGCTGCACGCGGTGACCTATCGCGTCGTCGCTCATCAGTGGTTCCCGGACGCCTCGTCGCAACAACTCATCTATCTGGCACTGTCGGGGCTGGTGGGCCTGACGATCGGCGATCAGGCTTTGTTTTCGGCCTTTCTGCGGATCGGCCCGCGGCTCACGACGCTGATTGCGATCACTGCGCCGCTGTTCGCGATGGCGATCGGGATGTTGCTGAGCGTTCAGGCGGGCGGGCTGAACGAGCGGCCGACCCCGCTGGGCGCGCTGGGCATCGCCATGACCCTGGCGGGTGTGGCGTGGGTGGTGCTGGAGCGCCCGGCCGCCTCCGCGCCGCGGACGCCGCAGTATGCCAGCGGCGTCGCGCTGGCGTTGCTGGCGGCGGCGTGCCAGGGTGGCGGGCTGGTTCTGAGCAAGATCGGCATGGGGCACGGGCTGGAAGGGGCCAGTCCGATCCCGCCGCAGGCCGCGACGTTCGTCAGGATGACGTTTGCGGGCATCTGCGTGCTGCCGATCTACGCCGCCTATCGTTATCGGGTGCGACGGCGCGCCGAGGAACGGCCCGCGCCGGCCCGCGCCGGCGTCGCAAGCGGATTTGCCCTCGCCACGTGCGGCGCGCTGTTCGGGCCCTACTTCGGCGTGTGGATGTCCCTCGTCGCGGCCGATAAGGTCGCCAAGGTCGGCGTGGCGCAGACGCTGTGTTCGCTCACGCCGGTGTTCATTCTTCCCGTCGCGGCCGTGCTCTACCGCGAGCGCATTTCGATCCGCGCCGTGCTCGGCGCCGTGATCGCGTTCGCGGGCGTCGCGCTGCTCATGTCGCGCGCCGCCCCATAACGGCGCCCGCGCACCGTTCCCCGCCGCCGCAGACGGACGCGCGACGTTGAATGCGGACGTCGAATTCTTCGCACGACTTGACTTTTTGCTTCACTGGCAGCGTGGAAACGGCCTTTCGGCCGTCAATGCGGTCAAATCTTTGCCCGGCTTTTTTTTATATCTTAGCTTCGACGTAGCCGCGGTTGACCGCGCATTCGCCGTCGCCGTGCAAGGAGCTTTGATCCATGGGACTCACGATTACCAACACGAACACGTTGTCGCTGTTGCACATTCTGAACCGTAACACGGCGGCGCAGTCCAACACGCTGACGCAGCTTTCGACGGGCTTCCGCATCAACAAGGGTTCGGACGACCCGGCCGGCCTCATCGCATCGTCGGCGCTCTCCCGCGAACTCATCGCGGTCGAAGAGGCCATCGGCAGCAATCAGCGCACCGACTCCATCCTCAGCGTCGCGGACGGCGCGCTGGGCGAAATCTCGAGTCTGCTCGATGAGATCGAGTCCCTGGCGGCCGCCTCGACCAACGAGGCCGGCCTGTCCGCGTCGGAAGTCGCGGCCAACCAGGCGCAGATCGACAACGCCCTGACGGCCATCGACCGCATCGTCAACACGACGCAGTTCAACGGGCTGAAACTGATCGACGGCACCAACAGCATCGACACCACCGGCGTCGATTCGACGGCGATCACCAACCTGCGCGTCTACTCGCGCAGCCAGTCTACCTCGAACATCTCGCTGACCGTCACCCGGCAGGCCTCCGCGACGACGGCGTCGGCCGTGGTCGGCCCGGCCGGCGCGACGGGCGCCGCCGCCCGCACCAGCGGAACGACGCAGCTTGTCGTCAACGGCACGCTGGGCGCCGCCAACATCTCCCTGGCCAGCGGTCTGACCAAGGCCGAAGTCGTGGCCGAGATCAACGCCGCCAAGGACCAGACCGGCGTCAGCGCGGTGGTCAACACCGGCACGCTGGGCAGCAGCATTCAGTTGAACTCGACGACCTACGGCACGGATGCGTTCGTCAGCGTGGAAGTGCTTTCCGGAGGGGTGATCAACAGCAGCTACGGCACGTCCACCGGCGACAGCAACACCGGCAACGACCTGGCCTCCGTCAACAAGCAGTACGGCGTGGACGCTCAGATCACGATCAACGGTCAATCGACCGGCGCCGACGGGCTGGACGTATCGTACAACGGCGGCGGCATCAGCCTGTCGTTCTCGCTCGCCGAAGCCTTCGGCAACGGCAACACCGTGGCCGAAACCTCGACGTTCACCATCCAGGCCAATGGCGGGGCGACGTTCCAGCTCGGCACCGACGCGACGACGCGGCAGACGATCGGCATCGACTCGCTCAACACCGCCAAGCTCGGCGGCGGCGACGCGGGCGCCATCCTCAGCGAACTCAAGTCCGGCGGCGCGGCCGACCTGCGCACCGACGTGTCCACCGCGCTCCAGGCCGTCAAGAAGGCCCAGGGCCAGGTGGCCGAGATCCGCGGCCGCATCGGCGGTTTCCAGAAGTTCCAGGTGCAGGCGGCCATCCGCAACCTCCAGACCACCCAGACCGGTCTGGAAGACGCCCGCAGCGCCATCCGCGACACCGACTACGCCGTGGCCACCTCCAGGCTCACGCAGCAGCAGGTTCTGACGCAGACCACCGTGTCACTTCTGGGTCTCGCTGGTCAGCAGTCCGCTCAGATTCTCGCACTCCTCGGGTAGATCAATCTAGGGGGGAGTCCTATCCGTCGAACGTGTGAGAGCAACCGGGCCGGAGGCGTCAACGCCTCCGGCCCTTGGTGTTTTGGCGGATACGCACCGGCGCGCCCTTCCGGCGCGTGACGCGCAGGGCGTTCTCGCTCCGCTCGGCCGACGCAGCCACCAGCCCCGGCCGCGCAGCAGAGCGACCCGCACGCGTGCCTGACGGGAAGACGGGCGCGGGGATCACTAACCTGACGAAGGAAGCGAATGAAGCCTCGTCAATGGACTTCTGCCGCCCGCCCGGCTACCAAATGGAAGGGGCGTTCGCGCTGCTGGGGATCGGCCGGCCATCGGGTTTCCCGTGCCAGTCGATCGCAGGAATCAGCGTCGCGCGAACGCCCCGTTTGTTGTTCGGCCGCGCGCGGGCGGCCGCTTC
>CAZYLK010000319.1:0-3302 GCA_964648365.1 uncultured Phycisphaeraceae bacterium | reverse complement strand
CCGGCGAAGCCGTCCTCCGCCAGGCCATCGCCGAACTGGGCCTCTCCGCCCGGGCGCACGACAAGGTCCTGCGCGTAGCACGAACCATCGCGGACCTGGCGAACGTGGAGGCGATCCGCCCGGATGACCTGATGGAGGCGATCCACTATCGGAGGCTCGATCGGCAGTTGTGAGGAAAAGGTGTCAGGTTGATTTTTCAGGTTCTGCAAGCTGGGGGGCGGTTGGCGGAGCGTCGCAACGGTTACGGGTGGACACGGTAGCACAAGCGATGAAAAATCAACCTGACACCTTTTCCGTGCGGACCTCAGTTGCGGGGCCAGCAAGATGACGCACGCCGAGTGGGTCGCACGATGCCGCCGGTTTATCCAGGCATTTCAGGGATACTCTGAGCGCGAGCCAGGGGAATGGGAACGCGAATTGATCGCGGCGAAGCGCTGGATGGAGCTACTTGAGGATGACAACCGGTCGCTGGTGGAAGTGGATGAACTGGTCCGCGAATTGGGGTCGGACGCGCGCGGGTCGTGCGCGCTCGATTTGTGGATGCACGTTCGAGGGTGGAGGTGGGAACTCGCCGAACCGGGACGCCAGTTCCGTGGGTGACCGAGGATCATCTCTGTTTCGCGCTCGCCGGTATTGGAGGATGATGGACGGTGCGGTTTGAGATTTCTGAACTGATTTGCCCGGACTGCGAATCGAGCGTTGCCTATGCGATTGGTGATTCCGGGGTCGTCGTTGGTCTGGTGACACCCCGCGGTGGCGAACCCAGCGCCGTGCGTTGGCCGTGCGACGCGCCGCCGGAGTGGATCATCGGCCGGTCGACACCCAGCAGTGCGCGGGCGATCTGCGGCGATGCTGTCGTCGTAGGATCACTGCATGGCAGAACCTCTCGGGGCTTTGTCTGGCACGCAGGCAGCACCGTCTACCTGGAGCCGGTGGGTCGTCTGAGCCGAGATGTCGCAATGCGTGCCAGTGGCACGCCGGAAACGATCGCTCTTGGTGTCAGCAAGGCCGGCGCCGTCGTCGGAGTTTGCGCGGGCAGGGCTGCCTGCTGGTCTCCCGGCGATCTTGAACCATCAATCCTAGAACAAGGCTTGTCTGCAAACGCCGTGAACACAGAGGGGGTCGTCGCTGGCACGAACGGGTTGCCGTGCGTGTGGCGAGATGGAGTCTGCCGGCAGATCGATGGCTTGCCGGCCACGTCCGGGGTCGCCTTGGCGATCAGTGATCGCGGTCGTGTTGTGGGCTGGGTGGAAGACCGGGACGGGCAGCCGCGGCCGTTCATCAGCGACGGTGGATATGCTGGTCGAATGCTGAACATTTGCGGACATGCCTGGGCCGTCAATTCTGCGGGACTCGTGGTTGGGAACAGGTATGACGACGAGGCACGCCCGGGACGCGAGTGTCAAGCATTCTTGTTCTGTAACGGCGAGGTGGTGAACCTGAATGCCGTCAGCACGAATGGGGACTGGTGGCTGGAAGTGGCGTACGGGATCAACGATGCTGGCGTCATCGTCGGGAAGGGAACGCGCCGTGGGGATTCCCGCGCCTTTATTTGCCGGCCGCTGGCAGGATAAGTGAGCGGACGATGCACGGCGTGTGCAGGTGTGCGGTGTGGCGGAATCGGGGACGTAGAGACGCAGTCTGACGATCCTTGTTCGTGTTGACGGGTCTGCCATGCAGCAGGTTGATGGAGTCCAGTATCTTGAGACGATTTCGCTGGTGGAGTCCACGGTCCTGCGGCTGTCCTACAGTCAGCGGGAAGGAGTCTTCGACCTCGTCATCGACTATGCCGCGGAGGCCGTGAGCCAATGGTTCGAGCACCAACAGAAGGGGCTGGACGTGCAGGAGTATAACCGGCCCCCGCGCGACTTCCGGTGGCTGAGCTTCCGGGGCGTGTCGCGCATTGCGTACAAAGGACGCGATTGGGATGGCAGCGAGGAGGACTGGAGACGGCATCCGATCGTGCTCGCGAGGCCCGCGGAGCGGCGTTTCTTGCTGACGGTGGCAGCGGCGGATCTGGCGAGGACGCAGTTGGGACAATACCGGCTTGACGTGGAGATGTCCGCCGTGCTTGAGCCGCGTTATTGCGTCACATTCGGAGAATTGTTCGCGCAGAGGAGGCTGGGGACATATGTGAGCGGGGATCGGTATCAGGACGTGCAGAGCGCGGAGTCGTTCAGTTGCTATGAGCCGTTTGCCGAAGCTGCGTCCTGAGACAGTGGACGAGGGGGGCGCCGAGTTGCGAGCGCACAATGACGAACAATGTCGCACCAACCAATCGCGGCTTCTGCATCCGCTGCCGGCGCGATCTGTCTGACATCCCCTCGGGCGTCTGCCCCGACTGCCATCCGAGGCCACTGCCGCCACCGCCATGCATCCGACGGTATCGTCACAAAGCGCTGATCGGTTGTGGTATCGCAGTGGCCCTCGCGCTCGCCGGCCGATGGGTCGTCATTCTCTTGAACGTGTCGCCGCGGTGGTTCGAAATCTCGATGCTCGCCGCCATGGTGCTCGCGCCGGTACTGACCTGGTACGTGCTCGAGCGCAATAACGATCGGCTCTGGGACAAAGCGCTGCATTGCGATCTGGCCCTGTGCCTTCGCTGCGGCTACGACCTGAACGGCCTGCCCGACCGGCATATCTGCCCCGAGTGCGGCGCCGCGTACGACCTCGCCGGGACGCAGCAGCGCTGGGCGTACTGGATGACCACCGCCCGTGTGGACGGCAACCGGCATGTATCCCCGGGAGAACTCGAAGGCATTCTGCGAATTCGCCGGTCCAAGCGTTGCGTCCGATGCGGGGCCGACCTGAGTCAGGCGGCCTTCGGCGAGTGTGCGAAGTGCGCTGATGAGGAGGAAAAGGTGTCAGGATGATTTTTCGCCGTGCAGGAGCGGTTTTCCTTTGGTGACGCCAATACACTTCGCCAGCCCTTCCTCGGCTTGAACACACGAAAAATCATCCTGACACCTTTTCCGCGCCGCCTGTCGAACTCACCGTGATGATCCGCGATGGGGCGGGGAACCGGGCGTCGTAGCGCGACGTGAGGGCGTCGGCCAGAGGATTAACCGCCGCCGGCTCGGCAAGTGCGATCGCGCATCCGCCGAACCCTCCACCCGTCATGCGGGCGCCGTAGACTCCTTCGATGGACTCGGCGATTTCCACGGCCGCGTCGAGTTCGGGGCAGCTTACTTCGTAGTCGCCGCGCAGGGAGCGGTGCGATTCGCTCATCAGGCGGCCGAGTTCCCGTACGTCGCCGCGCTCCAGGGCGAGCACTGCGTGGCGGACGCGGCGGTTCTCGGTGA
>CAZYLK010000318.1:0-3319 GCA_964648365.1 uncultured Phycisphaeraceae bacterium | reverse complement strand
GGTTCAACCGATGGATCACACATCTGCCCCGTCCGCTTTCCGGGGAATGTTGACGTGTTTGAGGCGTCTGCCGCTGCGGGCTTTGTGACGATCACGGAAGCGAACTCAGGGGCCGCGTGGTCCGTTCGACTGAGCGAGCCGGGTGGGGGGCGGATGGCACCACAGAACTGACCCTGGTTCGCGACAGGGCAGGCCGCGGCATGGGCCCGGCATCGCGAGTCCAGCCATAAGTCGATACGTTGCAGGCACTTGGGTCGATTCTCTTGACGGACGGTGCGGCGCGTGTATACTCTTTGTACAACTCCCCCGCCTTCGGCGGGTTGGGCAGCCTATATGGCTGCCTTTTTTTTTGCCTTGGACTCGAGGGTGGTTGGTTGGGTAACCGCAGCATCGTCTACGTCGACGGATTCAACTTCTACTACGGTGCGGTGCGCGGCACCGCGCACCGGTGGTTGAACCTGGAGGGGTGCTTCACGCGGCTGCGGCCCGACGATCAACTCCTCCGCATCCAGTATTTTACGGCCCTTGTTGATGGCAGGCATCGCGCGGACCAGCAAACCTATCTTCGTGCCCTGGCGACGACGCCCCTTGTGAACGTCATCCTCGGCAAGTTCAAGTCAAAGCAGATTTCATGCCGCGTCCGCGGCTGCACATTCAATGGCCCGCGCATGTTCCAGACGGCAGAGGAGAAGCGCACTGACGTGAACATCGCGCTGCAGTTGTTGGATGACGCGCTTCATGACCGCGCCGACCGCCTCGTCGTCGTGAGTGGAGATTCCGATCTCGTGCCGGCAATCGAGTTGGTGAAGGCCCGGTCGCCCCACATCCAGATTAGTGTGTACGTTCCTTCGCGCCACCCCATCCGCGGGGCGGCGACGGGGATCCGCAACGCCGCAGATAAGAACAGAACCATCCCAATGGCGCTGCTGAAGGTCAGCCAGTTTCCGGCGGAGATACCCGACGGCCGCGGCGGCGTCATACGGAAGCCACCGCATTGGTGATGCCTCACCCCATCCCCCGCCCCGACACAAACACGCTCTGGTCATAGCGCAGCATCGCCAGGCGGTCGCGGAAGCCGTCGAACTTGATACGCGGGCGGCGACCGAGGTGCTCTTCCATGATCCAGCGGGGGAAGTCGGCGCCGGCCTGGATCGCCAGCGGCGCGCCGCCGCCGAAGCGGGGGTTGATCTCGATGACACGGATGCGGTCCGCATCGGAGGTGTGTCCGGACCCGGCGATCTCGCGCCGAGCGCGCGGGTCCGCCGTTACCATGCATTGCACCGTCACCACGCCGCGGCAGCCGCCCAGCGCCTCGGCTACCCGCCGGCCGACTTCCATGATCGCCGGATCCTTGACCGTCAGCGCCTTGCTGACCTCGCCCGTGCGGACTTCCAGCCGACGGCGCGGCACGACGCATCTCGGCTCGCCGTCGAAGCCGCAGTAGACGTCGAGCGTGTGCTCGACGCCGTCGACGAACTCCTGCACGATCGGTTCGGGCACGCGACGCGAGAGCGTGTTCAGGTCGTCGCGATCAAAGAGCTTGAAATTGCCCACGGCCGCACTGCCGGAACGCGGCTTCATGAACAGCGGAAACGGGAGCTGATCGAGTTCGGCGGAACTCAGCGCCGTAATGTCCCATGTCCGCGGCGTGTCGATCCCGGCCCTGCGGAGGACGTCGAACGTGGCGAGCTTATCGCGGCAGATGTCCACCACCTCGGGCGTCGAGACGACGACGCGGCATCCTGCCTCGGCGAAGGACTCCGCCGCCCGGGCCAGCACGGGCAGGTCGGGATCCAGCGACGGGATGATCAGATCGATCGCGTGCCGTGCGACCAGCCGGGATAGCGCCGGAACGTACGCAGAGTCGGCGATCCGCGGCACCACGTGGGCGGCGTCGACGATGTGCATGGCGGGCGCCGCGCGCCCGATGTCCGCGCCGTGGATACGCACGCCGAGGCCCAGCCTGTCGGCCGCGCGGCGGAACGCTTCGACCAGCTCCACCCGCCGCCCGACGCAGGTGAACAGAATCGACAGGTCGGCCTTCGCGCGGGCGGCGCGCGGGTGCGGCGATGATTCAGCGGGCGTCCTCATGCACGAGATTTAGCCTCACGGCCGCGTAAACGCCAACTCGAACTCCCGGAAGTCGGCGAGGTCCACGTCGCCGTCCACGTCCCAGTCGAACGCCTCGCACTCGCGGCCGGCGGGGGGGACGCCCGGCCCGTCCATGCAGCCCGCGAAGCACCAGTAGTCGTACAGGTCCACGTAGCCGTCGCCGTCGCAGTTGCCGTTGGTCACGCGCGGGTTGAGGTAGAGCTGGTTGCCCTTGCTCGAATCCCAGTTGGTAACCGCCATGTCGAGGTCGATCGAGTAGACGTACTCGATTTCGACCTTCTTCCCCGGTTCGACGCCGATGCTGACCCAGCCGTGCTCGCGGTGATACGTGTATTGCGACGGCGACAGTTCGTCGCCGCCGACGCGCACGGCCGTCAGGAACTCGATCGGTTGATGCGACAGTTCATAAAACCCGGTTCCGCCCGCGTCGAACTTATCAACCGCCCGCCGCCGGCCGTCGTTGTCCACGTCGGCGAAGACGATCTTTTCAACGACGCTGGTCCCGCCGGAGCGCCACGTGTCCTGAGCGTTGTAACCGGCGCCGTTGTTGATGAAGACGCGGGCGTAGTCCCACCACGCCCCGGTGGCCAGGTCCAGCCGGCCGTCCGCGTCCACGTCCGCCAGGGCGATCGCTGAGCCGTAGCCGTCGCTGTATCGCCAGGACGGCGTTGCCTGGAAGTAGCCTTCCGCCAGGCCGTTGTACTGCCGGAAGTAGCCGCTGCCGCGGTAGAGCTGAGTGTTGTCTGTGACGAAGAGGTCGCGGTATCCGTCGCCGTTGACGTCGCCGGCCGCGGCCATGATGGCGAACTGGCCGTTGTTGTCGGTGGTGTGCCAGCCCGCGGCCGGGTTCAACGTGCCGGCGTCATTGGCGTAGGCCCACGTATCCGTGTTGCAGCCGAGGCCGATCAGATCCTGCCAGCCGTCGCGATCGGCGTCGACCCAGATCGCACCGTCGTAGGCCCACAGGTCGCTCGACTGCCAGCTTGGCGCCGCTTCCAGCGTGCCGCCGACGTTGAAGTGAACCGTGTTTTTGTAGATGTGCGGGTTGCCGTAGGGCCATCCGGTCGCGACGGCCAGATCGGGCCGGCCGTCGCCGTTGACATCGCCGAAAGCCACGCCGAAGGCATTGGCGATTTCGGTGCATCGCCAGTCGGGGTTCGACGAGAGCGTTCCGTCGTTGTTGAGGTAGAGCTTGGCCGCCGGTCCG
>CAZYLK010000317.1:0-3334 GCA_964648365.1 uncultured Phycisphaeraceae bacterium | reverse complement strand
CACGGTCAGTCGGTGATCGCGTCGTCGATGGCTTCGATCGCTGCCGCCGGGAGGATCATCAGATGCCTGTAGTCGTCCTCGCCCTTGAGCTTGGCCACGAAGGCTACGTCCCGCTGCATCCGTGACGCGGCCGCGTGTTTGGCGGCCTTCAGTGACTCGCCCTGCCATCGCAGGTCGAGTTCGTACACCGGCGACCCGGGGTCGCGCCTGCGGACGAAGAGCCTCTGCTTGCCGTCGGGCTTGGTGCGTCCGTGGAAGACGAGCAGATCCGTTCCGGGGATCTCCGCCGGATGCTTGTGGTAGATGAAGACGCCGTCCTCGAACGCGTCGAACACGCGCCGCGTCCACGTAGGGGCGCCGTCATCCAGGCCGGACAGTTCGAACACGCCCAGCGCCGAGCGCTCGTTCAGCGCGTTCGCCGCGGGGTCGAAGCGCCCGCGCGGCGCGTCGGTGACCGTGTGAAAGTAGAGCCGCTGCCCGTCCGGCGACCACGTCGGGTGCTTGTCGAAGGCATGGCTGAGGCGAAATCGCGCGCCGGTGGTCTGATCCAGCAGGTACACGCCCTCGTCTGCCGGGTCTTCGCGCGTATAGAAGGCCAGATACCGACCGTCCGGAGAGACGCGGGCATGTTGGATCAACTCGGTCGGCTTGAAGCCCCAGTCGAACCGCTGGATCAGCGTGCGCCGGTCGCCCCCTTCGAACGGCAGCGACTCGACGTGCGAACGGATCGTCCCCATCCACGGCACGCTCAGCAGGCTGTCGAACCAGATGCGCGTATAGAGAACGCGCGCACCCACATGATCGAACGATGCCTGCACCGGCAGCACCATCCGCCCCGCCCAGCGGTGATACACGCCGTCCACCAGGTCGCGCGGCTCGCCCCACCGTCCTGCGGCATCGCGCTCGACGACGGAGACGTCGCACACCTCATAGGGCAGCACCGGGTCGACGTACCACTCCCGCTGTACGACGATGCGCGATCCGTCCGGCGAAAACGCGGGCGAATCCCAGTTGCCGTCATGGGCGGCGACTTCGATCAGCCCTTCGACTTTGATCTCGGGATAGTCCGGCCTGGCAAACGGCCTGGCTGCTGGCGGGGCGCACGCGCCACCGAGCACGAGGAGACAGACCGCGGTGGATGCTGAGGGAGTAAGGTAGTGGGGGAATAAGGGAGACGGGAAGATGGAACTGAAGGGAAAGCGACGCGCGTGCTTGACGTGTTTCTTCGCTGACTCCCTCACTCCCTGACTCCCTGACTCCCTCATTCCCCCTGCCCCGGTGGGGTCGCGGTCCGCGCGGACGATGATCGAGAATCGGCACGAGGCTCCGCGGTCAGCGGCGACAGAAAGCGTCACTCGCCGCGCGCCGCGGCCGCGGGGTCGCCGACGGTGAAGTAGGTGACGACGAGCGTCTTGTCCTGCGATTTGGTCCCGGTGACGTAGCCGATGACGGCGTACTTGCCCGGCGTCAGCAGCGGCAGCGAGTCGACGAACTCCTGCTGGCGAAGGTTCTTGATCTGGAAGAAATCGCGGCCGGTGCAGAGCGGATACGCGATGCCGGGTTTGACGATGCCGGGCCCACTGGCGCTGAGGAGGAACTGCCAGTTCGGGTCCGCCGGCGGGCTGGCGTTCGGGACCGTCGGATCCTCGTCCTTGAAGCGGCGCAGCGTGATCTGCACGTCCACGAGATCGCCGATCAGCTCTTCGACGACCCACAGCGTGATCTTCGGCGACTTGCTCACGGGTTCATCGACGAACCACTGGAGCAGGCCGGGCCGCATGTGGCCGGCCTTGTCGTCCAGCGTCAGCCACACCGCCGGACGCATCACATCGCCCGTCGTCGGCGAGCCGCGACCCGCCAGCGTGGTCGGGTTGTGATCCAGGCTCAGGTAGCCGCGCCGCAAGCCCTGTTTGAGCGGTTCCCCGCTCGGCCCGGCCAGCGCCGGGGCGCCGTCGGGCGCTGCCGATTCCGGGTCGGCGCCGGTCGCGGGCTGACTCGTGGCCGCGGGAGCGGGCTTCGACTGCGCGGGGGTGGCGTCCTCGACCGGCTTTGCCGGTTTCGGGTCCGTCGCAGTCGCAGACTCTGCCGGCTTGACTGCGGGCGGCTCGGCCGGCGCTGCACCGTCGCCCGTCGACGGTGCGTCCTTCGGCTGATCGCCGTCCCCGGGCTGTTTCGCCGCGGGCTCGGCGGGCGGCGGCTCGGCCGGCGGTTCCGAACCGGGCTTGCCGCCCGATGGCGCCGGATCGGCGGTGGTCGGGTCTTTCGGGCGCTCGGTCGTCCTCGACGGCGGTTCGTTTTGTCCCGGGGCGTCGCCGCGCGGCGCCTGCTCCGCCGGCTCGACCGCGGGACGCTGTCCGCCGGCTTCCGTCTGTCTGGATGGGGGCGCCTGCGCGGGTGCGGCGGGTGCCGGTTCGGCTGGCTTGGAAGCGACCGGAGTCGGCTCAGACGCGCGCGGGGGCGATTCCGGCGGCGCCGAGGGGGGCGCGCCGTCCCGGCCTGCGGGGCGCGATTCTGCGGTGGTCGGCGGTGTTTCGGCGGGCGCAGCCTCGACCGGTTTCGCGGCCTGACGCTCCGTGGCGGCCTCCGGGCCGCCGCCGGCGGGCGGTGTGGTGCAGCCTCCCGTCATCCAGCCGGCCGTCAGGGTGACCAGCAGACAGATCCCATGCCGTTGCGCTCGCCAATGCATCAACACGTCTCCCAGATTCGCAAATCCGCCGCTGCTGCGTGCAACGTCCGGCGGTCGGGTCTATTGTTCGACTTCGCCCGTGCGATGCAACCGCAGCGGACGGGATTCGACGCCGACCGTTGACCGCGCCGTCCCGCCGTGGTCCGATGCCCGTGATCGCGCGGCGCCCGTGGTACCAAGTGTGGCACGGGCATCCTGCCCGTGACCCCCGCATGAATGCGGTGGCTCCGATGTGGCACCGGTTTGTAACCGGTGAAGTGTGGCACGGGCATCCTGCCCGTGACCCCCGCATGAACGCGGGGGCTCTGATGACCTGACATGACTCCCGACACCATACGCCAGCAGTTTCTCGACTTCTTCCGCTCCAAGCAGCACACGCTCGTGCCGTCGTCGCCGGTGGTGCCGCACGACGACCCGACGCTGATGTTCGCCAACGCGGGCATGAACCAGTTCAAGCCGATCTTCCTCGGCCAGCAGGCGCCGGACGTGGACAAATGGCCGGGCGTGACCCCCAGCCTGCCGACGCGGGCCGCCAACTCGCAGAAGTGCATCCGCGCCGGCGGCAAGCACAACGACCTCGACGACGTCGGCCAGGACACCTACCACCACACGTTTTTCGAGATGCTCGGCAACTGGTCGTTCGGCGAT
>CAZYLK010000316.1:0-3413 GCA_964648365.1 uncultured Phycisphaeraceae bacterium | reverse complement strand
TCAGGCGGATCGTCCCGTTGCCCGTGAAGGTGTGTTCGCCCGAAATCTGGAGCGTCCCGCGGACCGTCACCTCGTTACTGGCGTTGTCCAGGTTGGACGTCCGGGCACTGCCGTCCCCGAGCACCAGCGTCGCGCCGGTCAGAATCCGCACGCCGGAGTTGGCGTTGTCGATGTTGAGGCTCTTGGCGTAAGCCGTGGCCGAGTCGTCGATGTCGGGGTAGTGGTTGTTGTTGATGGTGACGACGTCGCTGGCGGTGGGAACACCGTTGTTCCAACTCGCCACGCTGTGCCAGTTGCCGCCGTCGCCTCCGATGTAGGTCGTGTCCGCGTTCGCCACGGCCGGCGCGATCGCCAGCAGCAACGTCGTCGAGAGAATAACGTAGCTTCGCATTTCATGATCTCCAAGTCCTCACCAAGGGCAAGGCTTCTGTCCAGTGGTTCGCCGATGCGGCGCGCACCGCAAACGGCTCCGTGCTCAGAATCTTACGGGGGCATCCCTGCCGGTGTGTGTATCTCCTTACGGTCCCTGATAGGCGTTCTGAAACCGGGCGAAGTCGCCCAGGTCCACGTCCCCGTCGTAGTCGATGTCGAGAAACCGGCAGTCGCACAGGTGGTCGGTGCGGACGGGGCCGGTCATGCAGTCGGCGAATGCGGTGTAGTCGGCCAAGTCAATCGTGCCGTCGAAATCCGACTCGCCGGTGCGGGTTCGGCGAAGCTGCATGATGCCGAACTCGCGTCCCTCCGGTCCGAAAGTCCAAGCCCAGGCAGCCTCGCTCCATTCGTTGAGGTCACCCATCGAGTGATTCGCCTGCCATTCGTCAACCAATCGATAGAAATGGTTCGGTTCCGGGCGATACAACCAAATCTGCGCCTGGCCGATGTCGTCATGCCAACGGTAGAACAGCACGTCACCCTGGTTGTTAAGCTTTGGCCCCCGACCGTTGTCCGTCAGGACAGAGGTCAGTCCACCTTCCCATAGCTCCACGGACCAGTCTCCAGTCCAGGCGACCTGGCCAATATCGTTGAGGGCCGGTAGCTGAACTTGAACAAAGCTCGATGGAAGGGTGTTGGTCTGACCGTTCGAAAATAGTCGAATTTCCGCCGTCCAGGGATTTGCACAGACGTCCATGCTCTGCCAAACGATGTCGCCGACTGCGTTGATTTCCGGTGAATGTTCCCAGAAGCGGTCGCGCTGAGTGAGCTTCCGCTCAGTTTCGCCGTCCCACAGAAGCAGGTCGCCTTCACAACCAAAACCCGCACGTTGGCCGCGCCCCCACACAACCCATCCGTCGTCGCCAATGGTGGCCTCCCCGAGTAGAAGTTCAGGTTTGCGCGTTGACGAGTCCAGAATAATCTCCTCTCCAAGACGCCATAGGACGACTTGGTCATCATCCGGCTCGACGATCGTCCGATTCCAGACGATCTCGCCGAGGTTGTTGAGACGCGCCAGACGATCTCGGACATTGTTGTTCGTGATCCGCCGCAATGCTTCATTGTCATACAGGAAGATCTCGCGATCCTTCTGGTCTCGCCCCATCTGCGAATCGAACACGATTTCACCGCATTCATTGATATCGGGAAAGGTCGTCAGTCGGTTCGATCGAAAAACCTCCACGACCTCGAATCCCTCCGGAATCTCCACCTGGGCGCGGACATGCGCGACGAGCATCAGACCGGACATCCCGCAGATCACGACAATGGATTTGCAACGGCACATCGACACCCTCACACCTCTCCTTCCATCGAACACGACAACATGAGCATCATCCGGCGAGGACGCGGGCCTGGACGACCCCGTCCCGGTTTCAGTTTCGCCTATCTGTTGATCAGCGACCCGATCGAGCCGGTGACCCGTCGCGGGGTTGCGTTGCACCCCGCGCCTAGACCGGCGCTCGTCGGATCACGGCGTATCGGTTTGCCGGGCAACAACCTTCACGTTGGCCCAGACGTACGTGTCGGCGAAGCCGTTGATCACGATCGAATCGCACGAGAGTTCCCGCGCGGTCGACGGACTCGTGGACATGATGAACCGCACCTCGCCCGGGTACGGCGTCAGCGTCATGTCGTCGATGGTATAGTCGTCGTCGAGCTCGATCTCCAATTCGCTCTCGTCGTCCCCGATGATTGCGTCATCGTCGGTCGTGTGCGGGTAACAATCCACCGAGCAGCCGACCGTGTTCCAGTTGTTTCCGTTGCCCCAGTCGCTGCTCGCCGCGCCCGTCCAAACGAAGACAGCCGCCGACGCGGGGCCGGCCACCAGGCACAGCAGTGCCATTCCAATTCGAGCCATCCTAAGATTCATATCCGATTCCTTTTCAGATTCTACGCCGAACGAAGCTTGCGGTTCGCGCGAGTTTCCGCAATTCTGGACCGAACCGGCCCGTCGGGGGCAGGCCGATCGTCGTCACCACCCGCACGGGAGATTCTTCCCGTCCGATAGTGCTGTCGCCCCTCAGTTCAACTCCGCCCGGCGCAGGCGCAGCTCCTCCACCCGTTCGTCCAGGAGTTCCCGTTCCGGCTCAAAAACCGCCAGTTCACGCGCCTCCTGCAAGACTTCCGCCGCGCGGCCGAGCGACCCTTCCTGCGTCAGCACGCGGGCCAGTTCCGCCCGCACGGGGATTTCGTCCGGCACCACCGCCACCATGCGCGAAAGCACGTCCGCCGAGCGCCGCCAGTCGTTGAGATTAACGTAGTACGCGTAGAGGTTACCCAACATGCGGCGCAGCGTCTGACGCCCGTCCACCGGCTGGAACATCTCGTCCGACACCGGCGCCGACGTGCCCAGAATGAGTCGGACCATCTCGGCGCACTCCTCGCGCGACCGCAGCGCGCCGCCGTGGAACGGATCGACGTAGACGTCCTCGTCCATGCCCGGGTGGCGCAGCATGAAATGCCCCGGCAGCCCGACGCCGGTCAGCGGCCAGTCGAGCGTGGCCGCGACGTCCAGCCATATCACCGACAGGCTGATGGGAATGCCGCGCCGCGTGTCGATGACCCGGTTGAGATAGCTGTTGGCGGGGTTTTTGTAGTCGGCGTCGTTACCGGTGTAGCCGTGGCGCTCGACGATGACGGTGCGCATCGCCTGCCACTGATCGCGCGGCCCGTGGGTGTGCTCTGCGCCGACCTCGCGGGCCAGGCGCGTGAGGCGAGCCAGGTAGCGGGCCACGTCGAGGTCCGGGTATTCGTCCAGCGAAAACAGCAGCGCGGCCTTCGCGAGCCGGATGCGCGGGTCTGGCTGTCGCATGAGGTGGTCGAATGGATGGGGCGCAGGGTTCACGGCCTCACTCGAACAGCGGCTGCTGCTGCGGGCTTTCGTGCGTGGCGCGTTTGCGGATGTCCTGGATCTCGTCGACGAACTTTTCCACCGAACTGTACTTCCGGTAGACGCTCATGAAACGCACGTAGGCGACCGG
>CAZYLK010000315.1:0-3425 GCA_964648365.1 uncultured Phycisphaeraceae bacterium | reverse complement strand
CGGCCGCTCCACCCCCGCCGCCATCAAGGAGAGCGGCCGCGGCAAGGCCAGGTGGCACAATCAAACCGGCCCCGTCGAAGTCTGCCCCTCCGGCTGCCCCGACGCCTGCCGCGAGGTTGCGTGTCCGTGAGACTGGCTGCGCGCCGCGTGCGCAACGCTCTCGGCGGCTCCGTGTGCGCGTCCGCAGAGCGCGGAACGGCAGCATCCGCACCCGGCGTACCGCGGGCAGGCCGTGCCGGGTGGGGGCGTTCTTGCGTATGCCGCGACACGTCGGGACGCTGGCCACGGCCTCGAAGGCGAGACCGTGCCACGCCACGACGCTGGAGCCACACCGCAGCGCTCGCGAGAGTGCCGCGCACTGCCACGCCGCGCCGGCGCCCGCGTCATTGCCGCGACGCCGGCCTGCGGCTAATCATGCGGGCTGCATGTTGCCGCCACGCACGGTTCCAGCCGACCTCTACCCGTTTGCGTCCCACTTTCTCGACGTCGGCGGCGTCCGCCTGCACTACGTGGACGAGGGCGAGCGGGACGCGCCGCCGGTGCTGCTGCTGCACGGCAACCCGACCTGGTCGTTTTTCTATCGCGACCTGATCCGTGAGCTTCGCACCACGCATCGCGTCATCGTGCCCGACCATGTCGGCTGCGGCCTGTCCGACAAGCCGCAGCGCTACCCTTACCGGCTGGCCACGCACGTCGACAACGTCGCGCGGCTCGTCGATGCGCTGAAGCTGGACGGCATAACCCTGGGCGTCCACGACTGGGGGGGGGCGATCGGCTTCGGCCTGGCGGCGCGGCAGCCACAGCGCTTCTCGCGGTTCGTCGTATTCAACACGGCCGCCTTTTTCGGGCCGGTGCCGTTTCGGATCCGGGTGTGCCGCTGGCCGGTGCTCGGGTCGCTGGTCGTGCGCGGCCTCAACGGCTTCGCCCGCCCGGCCACGGTCATGGCCGTGCGCCGCCCGCTGCCGCCCGACGTTCGCGCCGGCTTCCTCGCGCCGTATGGCAACTGGGCGGATCGCGTGGCCGTATGGTCGTTCGTACAGGACATCCCGACCCGCCCCTCGCACCCCACCTGGCCTGTGATCGAGTCCATCGACGCCGCCCTGCCGCAATTTCGCGATTGGCCCATGCTGATCTGCTGGGGCATGCGCGACTTTTGCTTCAACGCCGCCTTTCTGGAAGGTTGGCGGCGGCGCTTTCCGGATGCACAGGTCCACCGTTTCGACGACGCCGGCCACTACCTGCTCGAAGACGCTGGCGATCGGATCATCCCGCTGGTGCGGGCTTTCCTGTCGTGATGGCAGCGAGCGCAGAGTACGTGATCGCGGTTGGATCGGAGCCCAATCGCAGCATGATCGCCGGCTGCGTTCGTGGCCCATCGACCGCTTTCAGCCCAATGGCCGCGCGCAGCAGAGGCCCCGGACGAGCCCGCGTGGTCAAACGGGGATCGGGCCGCCCGGGGCTTGGGAGGCTGCTGGCTGCGCCCAATCTCCGCGCCATCACTACATTTGTAGTATTCGTGGCCGCCACGTGACCGGTCAACCGTTGCGGCCGGGGGGTTGTGACGGCCTGCACGACGTCTGTAGAACCATCGCGCTCGGGCCGGGTGGGGGGTTCGTCGGCCAGGCTTCGAGCCTGGCGGTCCCGGCGCGACAGGTCGGCGAAACGTGGGCCGAGGGAAGTCCCCCCCGGTGGATTGAAATCCGGCAGGCGGAACCGGATAATGTCGATAACATCCGACGGTTACACAGGCTGCGCCATCTGGACCGGTGTCCGCCCCTGGCCTGGTGAGCGTCGAGGAAGGTTCCTCGTCGCCGCCGGGCGAGTCGCGACATACGATCTTACCGGTCGTGCGATCCGAGGATGTCACGGCGGCCGGAATCGTCAAAGGCGCATCTCGCTGGAGAGTCATGCATGTGCGGAATCGTTGGCTACGTCGGTCCCAAGCCCGCTTTGCCGATCCTGGTCGAGGGGCTGAAACGGCTCGAATACCGCGGCTATGACTCGTCGGGCGTGGCACTGCTCAACGGGCAGAACGCTGTATCGATCACCAAGTCCGCGGGGCGGATCAACGTGCTGGAGCAACTTCTCGACTACGAGCGCGCTACGTCCACGTGCGGCATCGGCCACACGCGCTGGGCGACGCACGGCGCCCCGACGGACATCAACGCGCACCCGCATACCGACCAGACCGGCCGCATCGCCGTCATCCACAACGGCATCATCGAGAACTACCGGGCGCTGAAGACCTACCTCGCGCAGCAGGGCGTCACGTTCGAGTCTGAGACGGATACGGAAGTGCTCGCCCAGCTTATCGGACTGCGATACAACGGGAATCTGGAGCGTGCCGTTCGCGAAGCCCTGCTCGAGGTTGACGGCACCTATGGCCTGGCCGTCGTCTGCTCGGAAGAGCCGGGCGTGCTGGTGGCAGCGCGGAAGGGCAGCCCGCTGATCATCGGCGTGGGCAAAAACGAGAACATCCTCGCGTCGGACGCAGCCGCGATCATCGCCCATACGACGCAGGTCGTGTACCTGGCCGACGGAGAGATCGCCCGCATTACGGCCGACGGCTTCAAGACCACGACGATGGACGCGGCCCCGGTCACAAAGGAACTCGAAGAGATCGAGTGGACGCTGGATCAGATCGAACTCGGCGGGCATGAGCACTTCATGTCCAAGGAGATTTTTGAGCAGCCGGCGGCGCTGGAAATGTGCATGCGCGGCCGCATCGACGTCCACAACGGCGCGGTGCATCTGGGCGGGCTGACCGACTGCGCCCGGGAACTGACGCGGGCCAAGCGGATCATCCTCACGGCATGCGGCACCGCCTGGCACGCGGCGCTGGTCGGCGAATATCTCTTCGAAGAACTCTCACGCATACCCACCGAGACGGAATACGCCAGCGAGTTCCGCTATCGCAACCCGATCATCGAAGACGGTACGGTGGTCATCGCCATCTCGCAGAGCGGCGAGACGGCCGACACGTACGCGGCCCTGTGCGAGGCGCAGGACCGCGGGGCGCTGGCGCTCGGCGTGGTCAACAGCGTTGGCTCGACCATCGCGCGGCAGACGGATGCGGGCGTCTACCTGCACGTCGGGCCCGAGATCGGCGTGGCCAGCACCAAGGCGTTCAGCGGGCAGGTGACCGTGCTCGCCATGATGGCGGCGTTCCTGGGGCGGCGCAAGCATCTGTCGCAGCCGGGGGCGGCGCAGTTTCTCGAAGCGCTGTCGGCCATTCCGAAGCAGGTCGAGACGTGCCTGGCGACGGCAGATCAATGCCGCGAAGTGGCGGAGCGATATCACCAGCGGATGAACTGGCTCTACCTGGGTCGCGGGTTCAACTATCCCGTCGCGCTGGAAGGCGCCCTGAAGATCAAGGAGATCAGCTACATCCACGCCGAGGGCCTGCCGGCCGCGGAGATGAAGCA
>CAZYLK010000314.1:0-3598 GCA_964648365.1 uncultured Phycisphaeraceae bacterium | reverse complement strand
GCGACTCGCGCGTCTGGCCGCCCTACGACACGCGCAGCGGGGCCGTGCGGCCGTCGGTGAGGCGTCGCGTCCGCGGACGCGGCGGCAGCCCGACCCGAACCCAGACGCCTTCGCGCGCCGGCGATGAACGATCGACGGACCAGCGCACCAGTCCCTCGAACGAACCGGACGCCAAGCCAGCCGCGGATGTTCCCCGGGACGACGATCGCCGGGCTGCCAAGCCTGCCGCGCAGTCGGCCCCGCCGGAGCCCGCGACCCGGTCGTCGACCGGCGAGGCGGGCGCGGACGCCGTTCCGGCGGGTGAGGGCGTCACGGGGCGCAAGCGACGCCGTCGTGGCGGACGCCGTCGTCGGCGCGGCGGTGCCGCAGCCCAGCAGCCGCAGACCGACGGTCCCGTCGAGCCGGACGATGACGTTGACGACGAAGCGCCGCTCGCCGACGACGCGCCGCCGCAGCGGCCGTCCGCACGGCAGGATGCCCCCGCCGCGCGCCTGCCCGCGCCTCCGCCACGGCAGAACCAATCGCGGCAGGGCTCGCCTTCCCGCCAGACGCACGAGCGCCCCATGATCAAGGGCCGGCAGATGCTGGTGAACGTCTCCGGCGCGGAAGAGTGCCGGATCGCGGTCATCCACGACGGCCGGCTGGAAGAACTCTTCATGGAGCGTCAGAGTTCGGCGTCCCACGTGGGCAACATCTACAAAGGCCGCGTCACCAACGTTGAACCCAGCATCCAGGCGGTCTTCGTGGACTTCGGCCTGCCGCGCAACGGTTTCCTGCACATCAGCGACGTTCACACGCGGTACTTCCCGGACCGCAAGGCCGAAAGCGAAGACGTGGGCCGCAAGATCGCCCGCCGCGACCGGCCGCCGATCCAGAACTGCCTGCGCCGCGGGCAGGAAGTCATCGTGCAGATCACCAAGGAGGGCGTCGGCACGAAGGGTCCGACGCTGACGACCTATCTGTCCATTCCGGGCCGGTACCTGGTGATGATGCCCGGGATGAGCAAGCTGGGCGTGTCGCGACGCATCGAGGACGACGCCGCCCGCCGCGAGATGCGCAGCATCCTGAACGAGCTGACCCTCCCGGACGACATGGGCTTCATCCTGCGCACGGCGGGGATGGGCCAGAACAAGCGCGAGTTGCAGCGCGACCTGAACTACCTCACGCGGCTCTGGAAGACCATCGAAGAACGCAACGCCAAGCTGGCCGCCCCGGTCGAACTGTACAAGGAGTCCGACCTGGTGACCCGGACGATCCGCGACGTGTACACGTCGGAATACGAGTGCATCGTCGTGGACGACCCCGAGGTCTCCGACCAGGTGGAGGAGTTCCTGCGCATCGCCATGCCGCGGACCAAGAGCCACGTGGCACGCTACGAGAAAAAAGAGCCGATCTTCCATCACTATGGGATCGAAGAGGAGATCGCCAGGCTCAACTCGCGGCACGTGCCGCTGCCTTCCGGCGGGTCGCTGATCATCGACTCGCACGAGGCGATGGTGACCATCGACGTCAACAGCGGCCGGTTCCGCTCGCCCGACAACGCCGAGGAAACGGCGCTGCGCATCGACCTGGAGGCGGCCGAGGAGATTGCCCGCCAGCTTCGCCTGCGCGACCTGGGCGGCTTGATCGTGTGCGACTTCATCGACATGCGCTTGCAGAGCAACTGCCGCAAGGTCGTCAACGCACTCAAGAACGGGCTCAAGAAGCACAAGGAACGCGCCCGCGTGCTGAACATGAGTCCCTTCGGCCTGGTCGAGATCACCCGTCAGCGCCAGCGCCCGTCGATCCTGCGCTCGATCTACCAGGACTGCCCCTGCTGCAAGGGGCGCGGCATGATCAAGACGGCCGAGTCGATGACGCTGGACGTGACCCGGTTCATCCAGTTCGCGGCTTATCAGGAGGCGGTGCGATCCGTCGAACTGAGGGTGTCGGAGCCGGTCGCGCACGAGGTGCTCAACCGCAAGCGCGCCCACATCCACCGCATCGAGTCCGAGACGGGTAAGCGGATCGTCGTACTGGGGAAGGCGAACTTCCAGGGCGATCAGATCGAGGTCGAGTGTCTCGACGAGCGCGGCAACATCATCGAACTGCCCGGATTCAGCGATCTGAGCGTTCCCGTCGCCGCCGGTCCGCCCGCGACGACCGGGCGGCCGCAACGGTATCAGCGACGCTGAACCGGGGCGGAGTGACCGAGCCCGGGCAGAAGCGGCCGGGCGCCGAGGCGACGCGCGCACGGTTTGGCGTCGATCTTGCAAGGCTTATAATGCGCAGACTGCGGCCGGCGACCGGGCGTCCCCGGCGCCGCGGCCGTAGAAACTCAGAACTCAGCGAAACGCCGTTCCCAGCGCCGGCGCGAGGCGGGGAGGCGGCTTTCATCGTTGGCGGCGGGGAGCGACCCGGCGTCGCACCGCCCTTGCGGAGTCAACCCCATGAAGAAGCTACGCCTTTACACCCCCGGTCCGGTCATGGTTCCCGAAGACGTGATGCTGGAGATGGCCCGGCCCATCGACCATCACCGCACCGCCGAATACCGGGCGGAGGCCAAGGAACTCCACGGCCTGCTGCAGTACCTTTTCCAGACGCAGGCGATGTGCCTGACCTTCACCGGCAGCGGCACCAGCGGTGCGGAGGCGGCCATCGTGGGTTGCTGCCCGCCGGGCCACAAGGCGCTGGTCTACCGCAACGGCAAGTTCGCCGAGCGCTGGGCGAAAGTCTGCGTGACGTTCGGCATCGACCACACGGTCGTTGACCTGCCGCTGGGCGAAGGGGTGAAGGCGGCGGACGTGGAGGCAAAGCTCGCGGCCGATCCCAAGCTCGACACCGTCATCGTGGTTCACTCGGAGACGTCGACGACGGCGTTTTCGGACGTCGAAGCGATCGCCAAGGTCACCCGCAAGCGCAACGCCCTGCTGCTGGTCGACGGCATCACGGCGGTCGGCGCGCTGCCGGTCAAGATGGATGAGTGGGGCGTGGATGTCTACATCACCGGCTCGCAGAAGGCGCTCATGCTGCCGCCGGGGCTGGGGTTCGTGGCGATTAACGATCGGGCCTGGCAGCGGGTCGACTCCGGCAAGATGCCGGTGCTCTACAACGACCTGAAGGCGTACCGCAAGTCGATGGAGACGTGGGACGCGCCGTATACGCCCGCCAACACGCTCGTCCGCGGGGCGATCTACAACCTGCGCGGCATGAAGGCACGCGGCCTGGAGAGCATCTGGAAAGAGACCGCCCTGATGGCCCGCGCCACCCGCGCGGCCGCAGCGGCGCTGAAGCTGACCCTGTTCGCCAAAGACCCGGCCGATTCCGCCACCGCCCTCAACGTCCCCGACGGCATCGACGAGGGCAAGCTCCGCAAGCTCATGTACGCCGACTACGGCATGCGCTGGGCCGGCGGGCAAGGCGAGATGAAGGGCAAGATCATCCGCATCTCGCACATGGGCTACATCGACCCGTTCGACACCATCGCAGGCCTGGCCGGCCTGGAACTGGCGCTGCACAAGCAGGGCTACCCGGCCAAGCTGGGCACCGGCGTGGCGGCGGCACAGGAGGTGTTCGCGGCGGGGATGTAGCGGGAATGGCGAATGGCGAATGTCGAATG
>CAZYLK010000313.1:0-3613 GCA_964648365.1 uncultured Phycisphaeraceae bacterium | reverse complement strand
TGTCCTTGGGAGTGACTTCCGTTCCAACCGTGAAGTCGGCGCCGTTGGTGAAGTCATCGTCGACCGTGACGATGCCCGCGAAGTCGCCGCCGATGAAGACGTCGCCAGCAAGGTCGCCGCCGATCAGGAGGCTGCCCGCGCTGCCGAAGGCGCCGTCGCTTCCCAGATAGACCGTGATCTCCCCATCCGACGTCAGATCCCCGGCGATGGAGATGTCGGCGAGCAGCTTGCCGTTACTGCCGCCGTTGTTGCTGTTGACTTCCAGCGTTCCCGACATCGAGCCGGTCAGGTCGAGCGAACCGGAGTTCCCGAAGTCGTGGAGGATTTCGATCGAGCCACTGAGGTCGTCGGCCTGGATGTCGCCGTTGTAGGCCCCCAACGTGATGGTGCCCAGAATGTCCGTACGGTCTTCGCCGTCGTCGAACGTGATGGCGCCGGCCATCGTGAGGTTGTGGGCATCGATCCAGCCGGTCGCCGGGAGATCGCTCTCGATCTCTATGAACGGCTCCTGGAGTTCCTCCTGGAGCGTCGTCTCCAGGTGTCCGAGGTTGATGCCCCCGTAGGCGCCCATCTCGTGAATGTACAGGAACGTCTCGCTCGGGGATCCGCCGATCTGAAGGGCTCCATTGCTGATGACAGCATTCGTCGCTCCACCCGGCAGGGTGATGATCACCTTGCGCGCATCTTCTGCGATAGTGAAGTTGCCTCCCTGGATGCCATAGTCGATGTCGATCGTCACGTACGCGGCTACGCCGCCGACGCTGCCCTCGACGGTGAAGCCTTCTCCGCGGCCGAGTTCGATTACCGTTCCGGAGCCGACATCGTCGCCGATCGTGAAGTTGGCGTATCCTCCAGTGCTGTCGTACCGGTGGAGCTTGAAGGTGGAGTTGGAGGGCAGGTCGCCGGTGATCTCGCCGGACTCGACCTTCGACCAGTGCGTTGAGCCGATCTCGTCCTCGCCCAGGTCCAGGTGCTTCAAGTCCGCCGCCCCCGGATCGCCGTCGGGCTGGAGGATCTTGATGTCGTAGTCCCAGTTCTTCGCGCTCGTGAGGTTCTGAATCGTCCCGATGTTTTGCGGTTCCTGGTTGGAATCGTCGTCCCAGCACCAGACGCGCCACTGGTGGCTCCCGTGGCGGAGCGTGACACTCGGGTTGTCCGGGTCGGTCGACACGTCGAAGTCGACGTCCGTGAGTTCCTCAGGAGTATTCTCGTCGTTATCGAACCTGACGCAGATCTCGGGCTTGCCCTCGCCGGCGCTCTTACAGAGCGGGTCGGACGCCTGGGCGAGTGCCCTCGCGGAAGACAGCCCCGCGATGAGGGCCACAAAGATGAAGTAGCGATGCATTTTCTTTTTCCTTTCGGGTCTCAAAAGTGAAATCAGGCCTTGACGGACACTCCCTCCGCGCCGAATACTTCTCGGGCGGCCCTGTGGAGGAAGCATCATGAAGAACAGAGCGTGTCTGATCGCAGCGATCGTGCTACCGGCGGTCCCCGGATGGGCGCAGATGGTGTCATACGAGGGAAATTCCTTTCCGGAAGAGTCTGGGTGGGAGCGCAGAGAACGACTCCATCCCCCAGAGCGATGGCTGAGTGATGGCTGGCTCCACTTTGAGTGCGAATCCCTTCGGGAGAACCCGTGTAGCGGCGAGGATGAGTTCTACCGCTGGGACATCGAGGATTGGGCCAACGCGCCGCGATTCGTGCTGGAAGGCAGAATCGCTACCGACGGCCCAAACAGCGAATTGATCGCGGTCGCCCCGGCGTCGCTCGTCGCGTCGGGCACTTCCGGCATCCGTTTTCACGCCACGGTGTCTCGCGACGAGGCGATCTTCTTTTGGGATCCGGACGTCTATGCGGTCATCGTTCCCTTGGATCCCGAAATGAGCCACGAGTTTCGCGTTGATGTTTACGGTCCGTACTGGTTTGAGTGGTCGGTGGACGGGGTCGTGCATGAGTGGGGCAGCGTCGGGCGGCAGTATCCGACCGCGGACTCTGCGGTGCAGTGGGGCGCCCGAGCATTCTGCTTCGATAACGTGACCGCCTTTGACTACGTCAGGTTCGGAGTTCCGGACGACGAGCCCCAAATCGACTGCGACGCCGTCCGCAAGCTCAAGGCCCGGTGCCGCGAGGGGCGCGGCGGGGAGGGCAGGATCGTCGCCACGGTGCGGACGCGGCTGGACGAAGGCACCGAATTGACGCTGACCAACAACGGCGACCACCGCCCGCTGGTCATCGACCATCGCGGCCGCGCTGGGGCCAAATACAAGCACCAGTCCGGCGATCACACCGTCCTGCTGCTCAACTGCCCCGCCATCTCGCAGCAACTCGCCTGTGGCGGGTGAGCGGGAACGCAGGCCCGAAGGCCACATCGTGCCCGCCGAACGGGTCCATCGCGGCTGAAGGAGGAAGGCTCGTGAGAAACGCAACGTACCTGTGCATCCCGCTGCTGGCCTGTGCGGTCCCCGGATGGGCGCAGATGGTGTCATACGAAGCTGACTCCTTTCCGGAGGATATGGGCTGGGAACGCGGTGACCGGCCCAGGCTGTGCGAACGGTGGCTCGACGCGGGGTGGCTCCATTTCGAGTGCGAAACGCTGGATGAGAACCCATGCGGCGGCGAAGACGACTTCTACCGCTGGGAACTGGACGACTGGGCGGGTGTCCCCCGATTCTTCCTGGAGGCCCACCTCATCACGGACGGGCCGAACAGCGAGTTGATCGCGGTCGCTCCGGCGTCGCTGGTCGCGTCGGGCTCTTCCGGCATTCGTTTCCACACGACCGTTTCTCGAGATTTGGCCGTATTCGTCTGGAACCCGGATTTTCGCGGCCCGTATGTCCCGTTGGATCCGGAAACTTCGCATGTATTTCGCATCGACGTCTACGGTCCCTTCTGGTTCGAGTGGTCGGTGGACGGCGTCATTCATGACTGGGGCAGTGTCGGCCGTCAGTACCCGACTGCTGACTCGGTCGTTCAATGGGGTGCCCGGGCATTCTGCTTCGATAGCGTAACCGCCTTCGACTACGTCAGGTTCGGCGTTCCGGACGAGCCAACGATCGACTGCGACGCAGTCCGCAAGCTGAAGGCGCGCTGTCGCGAGAGGCGCGGCGGGGAGGGAAAGCTCGTTGCCAAGGTGCGCACGCGGCTGGACGAGGGCACGGAACTGACCCTGACCAACAACGGCGACCACCGCTCGCTGGTCATTGACGCCCGCGGCCGCGCGACGGCCAAATACAAGCACCAGTCCGGCGACCACACCGTGCTGCTGCTCAACTGCCCCGGAATCTCGCAGGAACTGGCCTGCGGCGATTGAACCGCCGCGCGTAGGGAATCGCGACCAGCAAGCCGCGTGGTTCCGGCCGCACGGTCGCTCCATGTCACAGCCAGCACCCGTCGAAGCGGCGGCGAGCCGTCTGCGCGATGAAAAAGCGCTCAAAACCCGGACCGGCGCGCGACGACCGCTCGGCGTGGAGCCACGGACTTGGACAGGTGGGGATGCTACCGGCGCGCGCACGATCACTACCTCCCAAGGAGGTTTTGATACAGTCACGCTCAACACACGCGCCACCGGGCTTCACCCGGATCGGCATGGTTTCCTCAGCAGCAATGGCTAGGT
>CAZYLK010000312.1:0-3705 GCA_964648365.1 uncultured Phycisphaeraceae bacterium | reverse complement strand
GAGAATCAGCGTTACGATGGCAACAGTTCGATCCATGACGGTTCAATCACACTCCACCACATCGGAGACGGCCGGACAATCGAGCAGCAGGACGGTGCGTTCACCGGGCTGGGCGTCGTACTTGACTTTGGCCTTGCCGGAGCGTCTGACCTTGGCGGTCTGGTGCTCGCCGTTGTTGGTGACCAGCAGCTTCGTGCCACGGTCCAGCGTTGTGAAGAGCTTACCCGTCAGTTTGCCGCCCTTGCAGCGGGCTTTCAACCGCTGGACTGCGTCACAGTCGATGCCGCTCGGTGCCGGAATGCCGTAGGTGATTTGGTCCCAGCGCGTAGTATTGGGTTCGCCACCGGAACTGTTGCCCCAGATGACGAACGAATCATCCGTCGGGTAGGTTCGCCCGAACGTCCCGGTTTGATGCACGACACCGTCGATGCTCCACTCGAACCAGTAAGATCCGTAAACGTCGACCCGGAACACGTGAGGTCCGGGTTCGAAATCCACGAAGGTGTCCGGATAGTGGACGTCCCAGATCAGCCGCGCTCGGTCCTTCGCGATCGTCGTGTGGAACAGCACATCGTTCCGCCCCGCGAGGGAAAGAACTGCGGGCGAA
Source organism: uncultured Phycisphaeraceae bacterium (assembly GCA_964648365.1). Taxonomy (GTDB): domain Bacteria; phylum Planctomycetota; class Phycisphaerae; order UBA1845; family UBA1845; genus SURF-32. The sequence goes on along the minus strand of CAZYLK010000312.1, from coordinate 3,098 downwards.
ACTTCCACAATCTCTTCGCGCGGCCCGTTGGTTTCGATGATCCACTCGGCGAAGAACGATTCCGCTCCGGAGAATGGCGCAAGCGGCTTCCGGTAGAAATCACTCTCGTATCGTTCGAAGCTGTGCGCTTCCTGATAGAACCAGCCGTCGGCGAGCCAGCGCTCCACGTTCATCTCGCCGCGACGCTCCCATCCGAGTTCCTCGGGAAAGGAGGTGCCGTCGTACGTCTCGACCTGCGCCGCGCCCGTGGCAGCGAGAATCAGCGTGGCGATAGCAACGATCCGAGCCATAACGGTTCAATGGCACTCCACGACGTCGGAGACGGCCGGACAATCGAGCAGCAGGACGGTGCGCTCGCCGGGCTGGGCGTCGTACTTGACCTTGGCCTTGCCGGACCGCTTGACCTTGGCGGTCTGGTGCTCGCCGTTGTTGGTGACCAGCAGCTTCGTGCGGCGTTCGAGGGTCGTGAAGATCTTGCCCGTCAGCTTGCCGCCCTTGCAGCGGGCTTTCAGCCGCTCGACGGCGTCGCAGTCGACGCCGGAGGGATCGGGCGCAGAGATTCTGATGTAATCCCACTGTTGGAGCGTCGCTTGGACATTGGCGCGGCCGCCGAAACCGAGGAACGAATCCTCGGTGGGAAACGTCCGATAGGGCACGTAAGCAGCACGCACGACGCCGTCGACCGACCACTCGTGCCAGTATCGGCTATAAACATCCAAACGGTATTCATGGAAAACATTGGGCGCGATTTGGACTGTGACCTTTCTCGAGGGGGGATGCAAGTACCGCACCAGGGTGCTCACCATTGTGAAGTGGTACAGCATGCCGCTATTATTTGCCGGAACCAAATGGGCGCCGCCTACTCCTCCGATCTCCGACTCCAAGGCATCCGACTTGACGCGCCATTCGATGCGCCAGCGATCTGCTCCGGCATACACACCAAGGTCATGACGGTAGCTATCGTCTTCGCCCTCCCGCGGGGGTCCCTGTCGGACAATCTCACACTCTTGGACGAGGATGCCATCGGCAATCCACCGATCACACGGAAACACCCGCTCGTTTCGCAAGAATCCAGCTTCCTCGGGCAGCACGTCACATTCGTATCGGACGTCCTGCGCGAGAGCGTAACTCGCCCCAAGCACGGTAACCATTGCCACTATTCGCTGCATTGTCGTGATCCTCCGAGACTCCTGAATCATTCGCTCTTACCGGATGTCCGTCAAGCAGTCGAGTTTCAGTTTAAGCCTTTCAAGGAGATCCGCCATGCAATGGCACTCAAGCATCGCTTCAATTCTGTCCGTCGGCCTGTCCGCTTGTGCGTGTCTGGCTCAGCCGAGCGCCTGGACCAGCGGAACGACGTCCACGGGGATCAAAATCTCCGTACGATTCGATAACCTGTCGGGCGCGCCTAGTGTCCCTGACGACGTCACCTTCGATCTGACAACCGATCCAGATAGACCGGGAGTCAACCTTGTCCGTGGCGACGACGGCATGGACTTGTTCGAGTGGCGCGTCAAGTGCGAGGACACGAACAACTCCGACGCTCCCGCCGATATCAGCTTCATCCGTGGCCTGGACCCGGATTCTGACTACATCGCTCGACTTCTCGACGAGAATGGCGACCCGGGCGCGGCCAACGTGGACGAGGTCACGCTCGACCCGGGCAGCGGCGAGGGCAAGTCGGGCCTGCTGGTCGAGGCGGAAATCGACGGCGACCTGGCCGACCTGACCGTCACTCACGACCTGGGTGGCAACCCCGGTGGCACGGGCAGCGCCAAGATCGAAATCGGCGGGGACGTGACCGGCGACGTGTTCATCGAAAACCGCGGGGCGATCACGGTCGGCGGCTCGGTGCTCAACACTGCCACCATTGAGATCGGCAGCATGGAGACGGCCGTAAACGAAGGCTGGCTGCGCGTGGTCGGCGACCTGGCCGGGACGGTGGTCATCGGCGAAATGAGCGGCGGGGAGGCCGAGCTTGTCGTCGGGGACAACAGCAACGCCTCCGACCTGACCGGCAGCGTCACCATCGACAACATGGATGAGGCCGGCATGCCGGCGCTGGCATCCGAGATTGAAATATGGGGCGACCTGGCCGGCACGGTGCGCATCGTCAACGGCGTGCTGGACGAAGACGTCGTGATCACCATCAACGGCGCCCTCGACGGGAGCCTGACCAGCGGCCCGGCCGGCTTCCCCACGCTGGGCGCGCCCATGCTGGGAAGCGTCAGCGCCGGCGGCGGCTCGGGCACGGCACACTTCTCGGCGGTCGGCGCCGTTGGCCTCTCACCACACTCGGCGATCATGAACCTGGCGTCGTTTGCGGGCGACGTCGAAGTCGGCGCCATCTTCGGAACCGTCAAGTTCTCCAGTTTCGACGGAACGCTCGAAAACCTCACCGGCGCCGGAACCGACCTCTACGGGTTGATCGAGACCACCGGTGAATTCATGTCGGGCGCGCTGTTCAAGATCGACGACATGTCCGACTTCGCCACTCCCGACGCCCGGATCAAGATCAACACGAGCGAATCGGCCGTGGTCTCGCGAGGCGATATCACCATCGCCGATGAGATGGCGGGTCAGATCACCGCTTATGGCGAGTACGACGGCGACATCACCATCGAGGGAACCAACGGCCTCGAATCCGCCGCGTCGATCGTGGTGACCGGAAAATACAGGACCGGCAGCACGATTCAGGTGGATCACGACGTGGACGGCGACATCACGATTGCCGAGCTTGCGGGTGACATCATGGTCAGCGAAGACGTCAACGGCGACATCTCGCTGGGCAAGATCAACACCAACGGCCGCGTACTGATCGACGGCCTCTTGGAGGGCAACTTGATCGTTGACACGGAGACGGCCGCAGGGTCGTACGTCGAAATCATCGAAGGGCTGGCGTCCGGAAGCGTGATTCACGTCAATGCCGGAGACGGCGACTACGACGCCGACGGGGACATCCATATTGGTAACCCGGCCGCGTTCTGCCAGAGCGGCGGGCCGTGCTCGTATGACACGGTCTACTTCGACGGGTGTATTTTCGTCGAGGATGGCACGGGCGACGGCGACCTCAACGGCGACATCGACGTCGTGGGCTG
>CAZYLK010000311.1:0-3735 GCA_964648365.1 uncultured Phycisphaeraceae bacterium | reverse complement strand
GGACGCTGGCACAACGGCTCGAACACGATGTGGTACGCGGAAGCCGTGTTCGACAGGGACAATCACACCGTCGCGGCCGTAGCGGTCAATGACGGAACCGGCGGCGACCTCCGAAACACCGTACGGGCGCTGCTGCACGGGCTGATGAGAGAATAGCCGTAGGGTCGCGCGGTTCGGTCTGCATCATCCCCGCCGCCATGAGTGGTTGACTCTGGCGATCAACCGTCGGGGAGTCCGTCAACGCCGTAAAGCGCGAAGACCGCTTCATCGATACGTCGCTCGTGCGCATCGACTTCGGCCTCAAGCGACCTGGTCTCGCGGTCGGAGAGCACCATCGGCCGGAGTCCACCGCCCTTCGCTCGCGCGAAAGACCTTCCCGCTCCGCGAAGCCTCACCTTAGCCTCCATTATGACACGCACCGAGTTGCTGACGCGTTCGGCAAGTTCTCGCTCCCGATCGCTGCCGGGAATCCTTATGGGGAGGTGCTGGAGGTACTGCTTGTTCGCCGGATAGTAACCACCGTGGAAGTGGTTGCTGATCCGGCGCATACAGTAATCAAGGAGACGACTGTTCAGCAGCCCGACAAGGTACAGCGGCCCCTCCGGCCACGGTCTTGCCATCAGATCAGTTCGCAGCTCCAATCCATAACCGCCAGTTGTGACATTGACGAAGAAGGCACCCGCATCATCGTACACGGCCTGAAGCCGGCTGATCATGTAGGGCACGAGCACTTTTCGTCCGGACCACCGACGTATGTTCTGCGCGCGTGAGAGCGACCACCAAACACTGGTGAACCGGCCGCTCTCCCGCCCCGCCAGCAACGTGCGATGGCGCGACAAGTAGTTCCACGCCCTTGGAAAGCGCGACTCCATGTCCTTTGCTGTCAGTAGCGACTCGGTTGTGGCGTCATAGGGCAGCAAGAGCACCTGCTGTGGCTCAGCGACATACGAATCAAATCCCTGCCTTCTTACGACCGGAACGGTAACGCTTCGCTCAACCTCGACAATTGCTTCTTCTGCCTCCGAGTGGAACCTAATCAGAGACTTGTCTTCCGGGTGGGGCTCCCAGCCTATCGAGAGAAAGACGGGATCAGCGCCAGTAACGATTCCCTGAAAAACGCTCGCGCATACGTCTGGGTGGAGGCGCTTCGCACCGTGCCTCAGATGCTCCAAGAGCTTGCGAGTCGATGAATCATGGAAGTACCACGGCGACTCCGTGAGTGTGTTTGCAGCGTAGAATCGTTCGACACCGGGCAAGATCCTGCCGCCGTCGATCGCCGCGCACTGACTGATTCCGTCTTCCAGCTTAAGCACGCGCGCTATGTCAACCTCGCCGGAGCATCGCGCTCGAGACAACACATGCACAGCCGTATACGTCGTGCCGCCGCTAAAGACTTGCTGGTCACCAAAGTCCACAACTGCCTGCAAATGGCGTCCGTCCGCAATGACCTTCCGCAGACCTTCGCCGTACTTCGCCTGCCAGAACTTGTGCGGCATGATAAACCCGAGCAAGCCCTCGTCGCTGAGCAACGTCAGACACTTCTCGGTAAACACAACATAGATGTCGTAGTTCCCCCTGGCAGCAGACTTGTAATTCCACTTGTAGAATTCGCACTCCTGCGGCGCCCACTTCCTGAGTTCCTGGACCCGAATGTAAGGAGGATTGCCGACGATGCAGTCAAACCCGGATCGTCCGCGATCCTTCACCGCTTGAGCATCCAGCAGCCGCCCGAACCCGCGCGTACGGCTGGTCCAGTCGAAGCGGTTGATCCGGAATCGCAGATCGTCGTCCATCGGAAAGAGGCCGCCGTACTTCGCGACCACGTACTGATCGAAATCGGACGAGTCAATCAGCGAGTTGCCGCACTGGATGTTGTTGTCCAGCGGCGGCAGCAACTCGTTTTCCAGCCATTCCCGCTGCCAGTTGGGCGGCAAGGCGCCTTCCAGCATCTTCAGATACAGCGACATCACGGTGACCTCGACCGCCTGCTGGTCGATGTCCACGCCGTGCAGGCAACTGGTCAGCAATGCCGCCTTGAAATCCGGAGCCAGGTGCCAGTCGCCTTTGCCGTTCTGGAAGGCAAGATCCTTGCGCTTCCTACGGGACCTGGGCGTGGTCCGCACACTCGCCAGGGAAGGGTCGTCGGCAATGGCGGCGACACAATGGTCGATGAGGTACTGAAACGCCGCCACCAGAAACGAGCCTGAGCCACATGCCGGGTCGAGAATCTTCACGTCCAGGACTTCTTGTGGCGTCTTGCCGGCCAGCTTGGGACCGACGACACGTCGCAAAATCGTGTCCACGACGAAGCGGGGCGTGTAATAGACGCCACCGGCGTGCCGAACTTCCGGTTTCTCCTCAACCGCTACGCGGTGCTTCTTAACCGTCACGACGTTGCCGAGGAACCGCTCGTACACGATGCCCAGCAGGTCGTCGGCGATTGCGGAAAAATCCCACGGACCCTCCGGCGGGTAGAGCGTGCGGATCAAGTCAGCAAGGACGTTGCCGTCGACATCCAGCGACTCGCTGAGCGGATGGGCCTTGAACAGATACCCATTGTAAGATCGATCCAGTTCCCGAAAGCGATCGCACAGAGCGGAGTAGAGGTCGCCGCCCTCTGTGCCGATCCGGTCCAGAATGGCTCGCAGCCCCCCCCATTCGCTTACGCCGCGATCCTCGCACACGCGCATGAACACCAGCCGGTCCATGATCCGCTGGACCGCCTCCGTCAGCCGTGCAGCGCCGTGGAGTGTGTCGGCGCCTGGAAACTGTTTCCGGTTCTGACGATAGATCTCACCCGCCAGATGCTGGCGATGGATGTCGAGGTACGCCAGAAAGACCCTGTCGACCGGTTCGTCGCCCCTGAGGTCGATGAGCATCCGGTCCACCGTAAGGATGCGCCGCCCTCCCGGAACCTTGCGGATTCTGGCGCGCAGTCGCTCGAGGGATCCCGAGGCGACGGCATCCCGCCCGAAGGTCTCGGACAGGACGTCCCATTGCTCGGGATAGTCCTGAAAGTTGAGCGAAAACTCGCTGACGAGGCCGCGGCCGGGCTCGTTGAGGATTGGCTTAAGGGTCGTGTCGTAGAGGCGGAATTCCTCAAAGTCGGTCAATACCGCGAACGGGATCCTGGCGCTCCAGGCATACCGCTTGGCTTGGAATATAGCCCCCCGATCGCCGTCGAGATCAACTGACGGCTTCTTGGCTTCGACGATGAATCGGGCAAAGCCGTTGATGCGGAACAGGTAGTCCGGCTCGCGGGAACGCAACCCTCTATCGTCGACGCTGTCCATCGACGGCTCGACGATGACCTCTACGTCCTGTGGCGCCCGCTGTGCATTATTATGGATGTCCCAGCCCAGCAGCGACCAGAACGGATCGATGTAGTGCAAACGAGCCTGTGACTCCTTGTAATCGGGAGCCTTCAGCAGTCGCAGATTTGTGGCGAAGCCTCGAACAAGCGCCTTGATGTCGGGAATCGACGGCATGTGGGACCAACACGGCCTGACGATGAACCCCGCGCCGTGCGTGGTTCCACGACGGCCCCGCGTCACGGTACGCACAGGGTTGCATGTACGCGTACCGGCCCAAGGCCGTGTCCGGATTATGGTCCGGCCACGTCAGTCGTTCAAGATGCACGCCGAGGCGCGTTCCCGTCGAGCGAGCGTACCGCCCAACCCCCGTCACTTCTCCGCGATGCAATACAGGTGCTTCGACCCGCGCAGGTACATCTCG
>CAZYLK010000310.1:0-3736 GCA_964648365.1 uncultured Phycisphaeraceae bacterium | reverse complement strand
GCATACATGACGCCCATCGCGATAATCCAGTTTCCCGCTGCGCGGGCGGCGGATGCCGGCCGGGTGCGTGCGATCTCAGACGCGGTTTCGCTTAATCCTGTCATCACCAGAGCGCATCCTTCAGTTTGTCCAACCAGCCGTCGTAGAGTCGTTTGTAGAGGTCTCCGGGACGGTGCTTGGTATACAGGGGAGTCCCGAATGCTATCATACAGCCCTCTGCGATCGTCACTCCAATACCTCCAATGCCCCAATAGATCAGCGTGATCTCCGCCGACTCCATCCATCCGGCCGGCCCGGGTATGGGCATAGCGTGACCGGGGGCGCGGCTAGGTGGCGCTGGTGCCGGCGCCGCAGGAGCTGCGGGCGGGGGAGCAGGCACTGGTGGCGGGACGTATGGCGGCCCGTATTGCTCCCATACCGAAGGGGGAATCTTACGCGGACCCGACATGCCAGGTATAACCGCCGGAATGACCCGATCATCTAGGCCCGTAGGATCTACTGCTGCAGTCGGTACGCCGCTCGCATAAGCATAGACATTAAGCCCACCCCCGATCCCAATCGGATCCCTCTGCAGAAACCGCCCGCTGGCGGGGTCGTAATAGCGCCAGCCGACGTGGAGGTAGGGGAAGGCGTAGGGGTCGGCCATTTCGTCGCAGGCGAAGTCCTCGTGGGCGCGGTAGCCGTGGGCGCCGACGTAGCCGTAGCGGTGATTTCCACCGTCGATGCGCTCGCCGAAGGCGGTGTAGACCACCGCCTCCCCGTCGTCGCCGCCCGAGTCCGACAGCGCCCGCAGCGTTCCCAAATGGTCCGTGTGCTCGTACTTGACGGTGCTGACGTTGCCCAGCGTGATCGATCCGATGCCGGGCATGATGCTGACCAGTGCGGTATACGTCGGATTGCCGCCCGACTCGCCCACTTCGTAATTCCCATACACGCTGCCGCCCAGGTAGTCCGTCCAGGTGCGGCTCAGCACGGTGAAAGAGACGCATCCCGACACGCGATCGTTGCCTCAGCGAGGGCTCCCCTCGGGCGCATCCAATAGACGTAGCGCTCGCCTGGCGTTCTGTCGATTCCATTCCAAAGGCGAATCCAGCAACTGCTCAAGGAAGCTCCTCGCAGGCTCGTAACCCAGCATTCCTAATACTGCAGCGGCATCACCACCCCTCAGGTCCATTTCGTCGTTAGCGATGCACACCGACGCAAGCGCGAGGATGTCAGGGCATGAGGCAACGCAGCGCAGATTTCCGAGCGCACGGATGATATGACGCTGGTTTTCAACGGACGGCTCGACAGCCAAGCGATTCACAAGGAGCTGGCTAAACTCGTAAAGCCGTCCTCGCGAAACGCGCATAATGGCGCTTCGCCGCACGTCCGCGTCATAAGATAATAGATCGCTGAGGCCAATTCCGGCGTCACCCGACGGTATCAGATCACAAGCCTTGCGTTTGCTGCAGCAGCACGCTTCACGCGGGTTGCCGCACGCCGGGCATCGGCTCTGATCGGCCGGAGTTGGACTCAAATCGGACATGCACAGCCCATCGCAGCAAGGTTGCCACACTGCGGACAAACCGGAGTAATAATAGTAATCTCTATCGGCAAGGCCCTCGAAACGTCGTCAAGGATACTCCCTATTCTGGAAATCACCCGATTGATTCTGTTACGCACGGACGAAGGTACTTCACTCGGCTTCTGAAGGGACTTCCCCTTATGGCTCTCTGCCCAGCCACCTCTCTCATTTACCTTGGCAACTTCCTTGCCAGTCTTGTCGAACACATGCATATGCCCACCCATCGCGCCGCCAGGGCGCGGCATGAAGTCCCAACGACCGTAGTAATCGCAGCTAAGCACAATCTTCTTGAACCGGGGAAGCCCAATTGGATGGAGTCCGAGCGGATCAACCGCCATGGTGGGGGTGCCGCCGACATAGACATACACGTTGATGCCTCCATCAATCCCAATCGGATCCCGCTGCAGGAACCGCCCGCTGGCGGGGTCGTAGTAGCGCCAGCCGACGTGGAGGTAGGGGAAGGCGTAGGGGTCGGCCATTTCGTCGCAGGCGAAGTCCTCGTGGGCGCGGTAGCCCAATGCCCCGACGTAGCCGTAGCGGTGGTTGGGGCCGTCGATGCGCTCGCCGAAGGCGGTGTAGACCACCGCGTCGCCGTCGTCGCCGCCGGAGTCCGACAGCGCCCGCAGCGTGCCCCGGTGATCGGCGTGGTGATAGTTCACCACGGCAAGATTCCCCAGCGTCATCGAGCCGACGCCCGGAAGGAAGCTGTCGAGTTCGGTGTAAACCGGGTTGCCCTCCAGTTCGCTGACCTCGTAATCTCCGCAGGCGCTGCCGCCCAGGTAGTCCGTCCAGGTGCGGTTCAGCAGCGTCGGCGCCCTTTCGCAATCGCGCCCGCGCCCGCCGCAGATTGAATGTGCCGCGCGACGTCGGCAATAAGGTCACGAACGCGCAGGGGGGAGCCGGGCGCAGGCTCCCACCCGGGAAATCCCCTTTCCTCAAGCCTATCGCGGATTGCGTCCAAGATGCCCTCTGCAGGATCGTCCAGCGTGAGGGCGTGCCAGATGGCGGGCAGCCTATACTCAACATCGATCCTATCATCAGGGTAAACCTGAGTCTCAGCGATCTGGAACAGGTTCGCAACTGCCGGCAGGATGATATTGATAGCCATGCAATCGGTGGCGCTCGGGAATTCCGTTGACCGAAGGAGATCCCAGTTCATCGGCGCTCGTCGGCGAAGCACCCGTTCGCGCCTGCGGTCTAGGCGCGACGAGGCAATCCAGGCCAGCGCCAGCACTGTCGCGAGAACATACCAAGACACGGCAAGGCTCCATTCATCCAGTTGGTTGCACTACCACTCTTCATACACGGCTGCCCCAATGTTGTATGCCGCCCCCGCGCCGTCGATTAGGAGGGCACACATTCCGACAAAACCGATTCTCATGCCGCCGCGAATCGTAGTACCCGTAATGTGACGCGCTCGCCGCGTCTCCCAGATCGACTTCGTCGACGCTGGCCCCTTGATTGTGATCTTGTCTAATGGGCCCCGATTGGGTCCCCGCCTTTTGGGCACACGGGCACCCGCAGCGCCGACAATACCATCGATTACGATCTGTGATGGGAGCCTCCTCCCGGCGATGTTGTCTCCAATCCTGTCCAGACGGGTTTCACCCTCTCCGCCCGTAGCCGCAATTACTCTCGATGGACCGATTGCTTTCGCGATCCCTGTAACAACCGCATCAAAGATCGGCCCTAGGCCGTCGGGATCGTGGAAGGTTGTTGGGGCGCTACCGACGTACTCGTACACATTGAGTCCGCCGACAATCCCGATCGGATCGCGTTGGAGGAACCGCCCGCTCGCCGGATCGTAGTAGCGAAATCCGACATGGAGGTAGGGGAACCCGTAGGCGGGGGACAGGCCGTCGCAAGCGTAGTCCTCGTGGGCGCGGTAGCCGTGGGCGCCGACGTAGCCGTAGCGGTGATTTCCACCGTCGATGCGCTCGCCGAAGGCCGTGTAGACGGCCGCCCCCAGGTCGTCGCCGCCGGAGTCGGACAGCGCACGCAACGTGCCCAGGTGGTCGCTGTGCTCGTACTTGACCGTCGTCGTGTTCCCGAGCGTCATCGATCCGATGCCCGGCATGAAACTGACCAGTTCGGTGTACACCGGCTCGCTTTCCACCTCCGTCACCTCGTAATCCCCGTACACGCTGCCGCCCAGGTAGTCCGTCCAGG
>CAZYLK010000309.1:0-3801 GCA_964648365.1 uncultured Phycisphaeraceae bacterium | reverse complement strand
GAGAGTACGCCACCTTTTTGCCGACCGCCATCAACGAAATTCGGTTATACCTCGAGTTGATGCTCGAGCCGAACGACTGACTGGAGCGTTGACAGATGCCCTATCCTGATCCCGTCGTTGACGAAATCCGCGAGAACGGAGCGCGATTCGTTGAAGAATGCGGCGGCGATGTGCATAGCGTCGCCGAGCGATTGCGGGAACTCCAGACCCAGCACCCGGAACGCCTCGTCAGCCGCAATCGGATACGCCGCTCCGCAGCCGAATTACAAAAGCCGAGCGACGACAAGACGACTGATTGACCACAATCCGCGTTCGCGACGGCGAGCCCGCAGCGCCTGATGCGTTTCCAGACGGACGAGAACATCCATCCAGATGTGGCCGTCATGAGGCTCCACCGGTTGCAAACCGGTGCCACATCGCCGCCGGTTACAAACCGCCGTCATAGCACGCGTCGCCCGTACGCTCTTCATTCGTTATTCGCTACTCGCCATTCGCCATTCACTCCGCCCCCCCAATCCCCAGATCCTCGCGCGTAATCAGCGAATCGAACTCGAACCCCGCCGCCTCGATCGCGTCTCGGGCGCCTTCCATGCGGTCGATCACCGCCACGATGCGTTCGACCGTCGCGCCGGAGGCCTGAATCACTTTCGCTGCTTCGATGATCTGCCCGCCGCTGGTCACCACGTCTTCGACCAGCAGCACGCGGTCTGACGGCTGGATCGCGCCTTCGACCATCTTGGACGTGCCGTAGTCCTTCTTCGAGTTGCGGATGATGATGAACGGCTTGTCGCACGCCAGCGCGGTGGCCGCGGCCAGGGCCACGCCGCCCAGTTCCGCCCCGGCGATCAGCGTGGTGGCGGACGTGACGTACACCTGCATCATCTCGCCCAGCCCGCGCAGGATGTCGGGCTGCGTCTCGAACATGTACTTGTCGAGGTAGTAGCTGCTCTTGCGCCCGGAGCGCAGCGTGAACTCCCCTTCGAAGTAGGCCGTCTGCTTGATTCTGGCGGCCAGGCTCTTCCTATCCATCTGCGTCAAACCTCCAGGCTGCTCTCGCGCGACAGCGCGTCCGTGTATCTCGCGCGGATGGGCGCGACAAAGCCCTCAATGAATTCTTCCACCTGCTCCGGACAACGGCCGATGTATTTCGCCGGGTCCGCCTCGGCGTCCACGTCCACGCAGGCGAACGCCGGATCGGCCTTTAACCGGGCCAGCAGGTCGTTGTCCAGCCCCTCCTGCTTGACGCGCCGACCGGCCTCGTGGGAGTGCACCCGGATGCGCTCGTGCAGCGCCTGCCGATCCCCCCCCGCGGCGCTGGCCGCCATCATGATGTTCTCCGTAGCCATGAACGGCATCTCGCCGGCCAGCCGCGCGGCGATCACCTTTGGATAGACCACCAAGCCGCCCGCGACGTTTTTGACCAGGCGCAACATGCCGTCGGTGGCCAGGAACGCTTCGGGGATGCTGAGACGCTTGTTGGCCGAGTCGTCCAGCGTGCGCTCGAACCACTGCTCCGCGGCCGTCTGCAGCGGTGACTGCACCAGCGACAGCACGAACCGCGCCAGCCCGGTCGCCCGCTCCATGCGCATCGGGTTACGCTTGTAGGGCATGGCGCTGCTGCCGACCTGCGACGACTCGAACGGCTCTTCGATTTCCTTGAGGTTGGCCAGCAGGCGGATGTCGTTGGCGAACTTGTGAACGCTGGCCGCCACGCCCGCCAGGCTGCACACGACCTCGGCGTCGACCTTGCGCGAATAGGTCTGCCCGGTGATCGGCTCGACCTGCTCGAAGCCGAACATCGCGGCCACTTCGCGGTCGAGGCGCTTGACCTTCTCGTGGTCGCCGTCGAACAGCGCCAGGAAGCTCGCCTGCGTGCCGGTCGTCCCCTTGACCCCGCGAAACCGCAGCGACGCCAGCCGATGCTCGATCTCGCCCAGGTCGCGAACGAAGTCGTAGCACCAAAGCGCCGCCCGCTTGCCCACGGTCGTCACTTGGGCCGGCTGAAAATGCGTAAACCCCAGCGTCGGCAAGGCTCGATGCTGGTGAGCAAACGTCGCCAGCGCGTCCACGCACCCCGCCAGCCACTCCGCGACCCGCCGCAAGGCGTCGCGCATGAGAATCAGGTCGGCGTTGTCGACAATAAACGCGCTGGTCGCCCCCAGGTGCAAAATCCCGCGCGCCTCCGGCGCCAGATCCCCCCAGGCGTGCAGATGGGCCATGACATCGTGCCGAAGCTCCCGCTCATACCGCGCGGCCGCGTCAAAGTCGATCCGATCCAGTGAAGCCTCCAGCGCCGCAATCTGCTCGCCGGTGATGCCAAGCCCCAACTCCCGCTGAGCCTTAGCCAACCCCACCCAAAGCCGCCGCCAGGTCAGAATCCGCTGCCTGGCGCCAAACAGGCGCGACATGGCCGGCGTGGCGTTTCGGGTGACCAGCGGTGATTCGTAAAGGTCGGACATGGGGGCTCGCAGAGAGAACGCTGCGCCTGATCGGCGGTGGCCGATTGGGCGAGGGCGGATTGTAGCGGGAGGCGAGTGGTGGGGCTACGGAGCCAGGCGCCGTCGAGGCCATCGCTATAGCTGGCGTTCGTCAGGTTGCCGACCCCAACCGGCTGTGGTATAGGCGGAGAACCGAGCGGATCAGAGGAGACTGAGATGGTAAATGATTCCAGCCGCACGTTGACAGTCCTCGGCGACGAACCGGCCGAGGAGGACGCACTCGGCCCGCACTCGAAGCTCGCCGACGCATTACACGACATTATTACCACACAGCCCGGCGGCAAGGCCATCGCACTCGAGGGATCCTGGGGTTCCGGCAAGTCGACGGTGGTGACCTTGCTACGCAACCTACTTCCGAACCGCGTGTTCGTCTTTGACGCCTGGCAGCACGATCGAGACCCGCTCCGCCGTGTGTTCCTGGAATCACTCCTTCACTTCTTTTGTTCTGAGTGGCCGCACTCAGCCTCGGTCGACCAATCGGCCTGGACGGAGCGATGCGACCGCCTCGCCGGAAGACTCAAGACCACGCACGTCAAGACCATCCCAACCCTCACTCGCGATGGGAAAGCGCTTGCGCTCCTCGTTTTGCTCATGCCCCTTGGTGCAACGGCTTGGTCGACCGGCGCTTCGATCTTCTGGTCGGATGACCCGGCTTCCTACGGCATCTGGTACCTCGTGATCGGTCTTGTCCTGATGCTCTCTCCGCTTCTGTGGGTTGCTGTGCGAATCGCTTGGAACTGGGCGAGGCGCAACAGATCAGCGGCCGGACACGGAGACGACGTGCTTTGGCCTGTGGCCCTGTTTGCCGACCAGCACACCCGGGAGTTGACCACCCAAGCTCGTGAGTCACCTGAACCTACGTCCGTTGAGTTCGAACGCGAGTTCAGCGATCTTCTTGACGATGCGGTCGGTACGAACACGGACCCGCTCATTCTCGTCATAGACAACCTCGACCGCGTTGAGCGCGAACACGCACTTGCCATTTGGTCGATTCTCTCGACATTTATCGATGCGTTTCGGTCTCGAGCCCGTTGGACTGAGAGAGTCTGGCTTCTTGTCCCGTACTCAAGCGACGGCGTCGAGAGACTCTGGCCGGGTGCGTCACTCGACACGACAAAACAAGAGGGTTCATCCACGCAAGCTTCCGCTGCGCCAGGTGAACCGTCAAGCTCCTTCATTCACAAGTCGTTTCAGCTACGATTCAGAGTTCCGCCGCCGGTGCTTACAGCTTGGCAGGATTTTTTCATCGCTAGAGTCCTTGACTCCCCGTTTCCGTTACACTTGAGTCAAGTTTTGGGTCATG
>CAZYLK010000308.1:0-3899 GCA_964648365.1 uncultured Phycisphaeraceae bacterium | reverse complement strand
CGTCGATCCGGTTGTCCGGACCCAGGACCAGCGTTCCGCCGCTGATCTGCAGGGTATGGACCGGTTGCGAACCGGCGTTTCCAACGCCGCGGATGCCGCCGCTGCCCTTGGTGACGAACGTCTTGCCGTCCGCCAGGACGACCGATCCATGACTGCCGATGTTCTCGATCCTGCCATCGAGAACAACGCTGCCACCACCCCATAAGTCGAGGACACCCTCGTCGTCGATACGGATGTAACAGCGCGCCTCCAGGGTCAGCCCGTCCACGTCGTGAATGCGGAAGTGGTTCCTGGGTTCTCCCGAACTCATCAGAGTCAGGACGTTGTCGTTGTTCGGATCACCGAGCATCCGCAGCGAGGACAGGTTGATGACACCGGTGACGTGGTGGTCGACGATGGGTTGGTTCGGGTCGTAGGGTATGACGACCGCGTCCGGGTTCTGATGGTCATCGCCTGGCCAATGGCCGAAAGTCGGTTGCGGGCGCCAGTTCGTAATCTCCGTCCACGCCTGCGTGTTGCCGGCACCGGTCCACTCGTAACTCGTCGCCATCGCCGCGCCGGCCATCAGGCCGACCACGGTCAGGCAGACCAGGATGAAAACAAAGCATCTCATTGTTATCTCCTTTACTGGCATTCGGGGGAGCACGCGTCGATAATCCCAGCCGTGTCCCCGTCGGTTGTGAACTCGACGACCGTGTCGCTGGCGGCGTAGATCCGGATGAAGTGACACGCGAGGATTTGCGTGCCGCTGCTGGATCCATTGGTGTCCACGATCACGTCGCCTTCAAACTCGAGGCGTCCGTCGTTTACCTCGGCCGGGTCGTCCGAGTTGCGTTCCACATCAAGGCCGTACTTGAGGTGCAGCGTGTGCCCGTTGCCGACGAGCAGCCGGCCGAGCTTGATACCGGAACTGTCAACCCTGACTTCGTCTTCGGTAGAGGGGTTCTGGATCGTCGCGGTATCACCTGTGCCGCTGGGGGGTCCGGATGGCGACCAATTGGTGGCCGTAGTCAGCTTCTTGTCGGTCGCACCCGTCCAGTCGTAGTCGGTGGCCAGGAGGGGAAGGGTGAGCATGCAAGTGGCGATGGCAATCGGTATCGCTTTGCCACGCGCACTCTGCCTTGGCTCCATACGGTGAGCTGTCATGAAAGTCTCCTTATTGTCAAGTGGACATATACAACAGGAAAAGGATTGATCTTGTTCAATCGTACGGGGGGCAGTACTTCAGCAACCACCCACCGTAATACACTTCGCGATTGTACTCGAAGAACGCGCCTGCGTCGACCGTCAGCTTACCGCCCCTGTACATTCGAAGAGTCCCGATCCCGACAACGGGATAGTTCACGGTCATGTGGCCGTAGTGTTGAACCGGGCTGGGGTGGGAGTACGCAATCTCCATATGTCCGGACGGCACGAGCGCGGCGTTCACCGTCAGCGACGCCTTCGGGTTGGAGTCAGTCCCCGCGATCAACCATGTGCCGGTACCGCCCTTGGGGCGACACGTAAGGTGCATGTCGCCGGCCTCTCCGGGGCTTCCGGGCCCCACTCCGTCGGGACCGGTGGCAACCGTGCCGTTGTTGACCAGAATCGGATCGATCGTCCAATTGCCACGAAGGACTCCGTGGTACAATACGAACGTCTCCGCCAGGTCGGGGCTTTCGACGGCGGACCCGGTCAGGATGCCGTCACCGCTCGCGGTAATGAAGAAGTGGTGTGACTCGCCATCCGGCGGCTTGGCCGTGACGACCACGCCGTGGGCCAGGCCGATCACGGCCGGGTCGGTGGTGGGCGCCAGAAGTATCTCTGCGCTATGCCCGAACTCGGCGATGGCGTCGTTGTCGAACCACAGTTCACTCTCGTCCAGCAGCTTGATCTGCGAGTTTTCCGCGAGTCGCAGCGCCAGGGCGACGTGATTGGCGTCAGAGTACAGCAGCGGGTCGATGCGAAGTACTTCGCCGGACTCGACCAGCAGGTCTGTCTCACCGGCGTCACCCGTGATCTCCAACGTGCGAATGGTCACGCTTGTGTCCAACGTGACCGAGGGTGGTGGAGTAGGGCCACTCCTGTCGATGATCACGTCATCATCCGTAAGCAACTGCCCCGGGTAGCCGCCACTCGGCGCCCAGTTGCCCGTGTTGCTCCAGTTGCTGTTCACGCTTCCGGTCCATGTGTATACTTGGCCGGCATACGACACGGACGCGAGAAACACCATCGCCTTGGTGTGGTCCGTCGAGCGGACCTGCGCCTCAGAGAGGCACGCGCCCGCCAGCATGACGGCGGTGGCGACCGCTATGAAAGTTCTCATAAGAAATCTCTCCTGTAAGGGTCATGCATGATGGCGCATAACGTCCTGCGCCATCGGACTGGAGGCTTACTCCTCCTGCTCCGGCTCCGGCGTCTGGACAACGACACCTTCGCCTACGGTGATGACCGTTTTCTGGGTCGAGTTGACGTAGATTCCGTCGGTGACGATGCGGCCGCTGCCGCTGATGGTGACGTCGCCTTCCAGCCGCAGCCGGCCGGCGTGCTCCTGGTCGCCCACGATTTCGATGTCGTCGTCCAGGACGATCTCGTGATCGTCGCCGACGCGCAGCTCGGCCACGGTCAGCGTGCCGTTGTCGATCACCACGGCCTCCCGCTGCGAGCGGTCGTCGATGACGACGGTGTCATCCGCGGCCACGTCGCCGGGATAGCCGCGCTCGGGTTCGCCGGATTGCCAGTTGTCCACGTTGGCGACGCTGCCGCTCTCGCCGCCGCCGCGCCAGTGGAAAGTCGTGCCCGCGATCGCCGCGCCGACCGGCACGAGGGCGACAGCGGCCAGTTTGATCAACTTCTTTCGATTCACTGCCATACTCCTGAAACCCGGATATGCTGCGTATGAATGCTTGTCCGCGCCGCGGAGGCTGCGCGCATCCGGGAGCGCGCGGCCGCGGGGCGGGGCATACGTCAAGTGTCAGCAAAGAGTCGTGCGACGTGGGTCAACGGAAGACGGGAGGCCGCGGCCAGGTTCTCAGGGTCGAACGGCGCAGGACCATCGTCCCGGACGCCGACTCTTGACTTTGCGCACAGATCCCGTTAAGCATGAGTATACGTTGACCGGTTTCCCGCGCCGGTTGCTAGGCCTTACGCGGGATGCCGAACGTCGCACTCGGGCGGGGGTTCGCCCCCGTCCGGGTGTTCCTTTTTCCGCTGATACGAGCGGAAACGCGGGCGGTTCGCCGCTCAGCGGCGGACCGCGGGCCTGGCTTGCATTCCTACGGCGCAGATTCATTTTGGTCTTCCATGGGGAAGGGTTGAGGCGCACAGGCCGACGGTTGAAAGTGGAAGACGCGCCCGTGGCCGAGCTGCGCCACCTCAGACCACCGGTTGGAAACTCGAATATCCGCCCGTGGCGGCCCGCTTCCGACAATGCGTAGCTCGAAGGATCGAAGCGTGAAGCGTGAAGCGTGAAGCGTGAAGCGTGAAGCGTGAAGCGTGAAGACTCGGGGCGGCCGCGGCGGGTGCGCAATGCCCCGTCCCGGAAGTACTTACCGCCTGGAACGCCGCCGCTGCCATAACGCACCCCACAGGCCGCGACCCGAACGCCGAGCGTTCCGGCCGGCCTCTCATGCGTCACGTCCCTCGGGTCGTGCTAACCCCAACGCTCCAGCCCGGAAGTATGAGCATACCACACGATCAACCGCCCGTCAAGCCGTCCCAACCGTTTTTTTACCGGTCCGGCGAAAAACTCGTAGTTTTCGCTATCCCGTTCTAAACCGCCCCTCCGATTATCATTCCGCCGCGCGGCCGCATCGCTATACTGCCGCGATCATGCTGACGCTGACGGACGTGATAAAAAGATATGGCGCGCTGACGGCGGTGGACGCGCTGTCGCTGGAGGTGCGGCGGGGCGAGGTGCT
>CAZYLK010000307.1:0-4017 GCA_964648365.1 uncultured Phycisphaeraceae bacterium | reverse complement strand
GACCGGGATAACGCGATCCGCGGACTCCGGATTTCGCTGACCAAGAACCCGAAATTTCACAAGCTGCCGAACGGAACTTACGGTTTGTCGCGCTGGTATCCCGCAGCAAAGGCAAGTAAGCGAGGAGCGGAGCAGTCCAACGGTGATGCGACTAATTCTGAATCCCCTGATACCGGTTCAGACGATGGACAGTAGCGCAGGCGGAGCAGGGAGGCCCAGCATTGAAACGCAAGAAGCTGATTCGACACCTGCTGGACCGAGGCTGCGTGCTCTTGCGGGAAGGCAGCCGGCATTCGATCTACCTCAACCCCGCAAACGGACAGACCGCCCCGGTGCCGCGTCACACGGAAATCGACTGGATGCTGGTTCTGAAGATCTGCAAGGAACTTGGCATCGAGCCGCCTACGTCCCGGTAGCCGTCAACGGGATCGACTCCAGCTCGGAACCCGCAGCCCGGCCGGCCAGCGCGAACTCCCGCCTCGCGGCCATAATCTCGGCCAAGGCATCGAGCACGTTCTCGCGAGCCTCATCCTTGGTCTTGCCCTGCGAGAAGGCTCCGGGAACCTCGGGAATGGTGGCGATCCACCATCCGTCTGCCCCACGCTCAAAAATGACCGTCAACTCCTGCGGCATCGCAACCTCCACCGGTTGATTATAGCATATTGGCCGACGGCGAAACACCTCGTCAGTAGAAGTCCCGCCGCGGCCGCTGGAACCGGATCGCCGTGCCGCGCCACGGACTGGGACACAGACTCCGCGCGGGCTGCAGCCGCGCGGCTCGCTCGGGGCGCGCGATTGTCTACGGTGATTCAGCCGGGTTGGACGTGATGCAGCAGATCGCTGCGGGCGAACCGGCCAGCGCAGCCGTCAGCGACGCCGCCGTCATCCCCGTTTCCGCCTCACCCCCGTGTCGCTACAATCGCGCCCCGACCCGCGCGGCCGGTTCGCCGCGCGGCGGCGATGGGTCGGCAACCGCCGGCGGCGGGGCTTGCAAGGGCCGGCGGCAGGGCCTGCAACGGCCGACGGACAGGATCGCAACACGATGTACAAGTGGTTCCTCGCTCAGCGCTACCTCTACACCAAGATCATCGTGATCATCCCCATCATCGCCGTGACGCTGTGCGTCGCCATGATGATCGTCGTGATCAGCGTCATGGACGGCTTTCTCGACATGGTCAAGGAACGGTCGCGCGGGCTGCTCAGCGACGTGATCGTGGACGTGCCGACGCTGCAGGGCTTTCCTTTTTACGAGGAATTTCAGGTGGAACTGGCCCGGCAACTGCCGGATATCGTGGATCAAACCACACCGGTCATTTACAACTACGGCATCCTGCGCGATCCGCGCGTGCTCTACACCAAACCGGTGCGCGTGCTGGGGATCCGGCTGGACGAATACCGCCGCATCAACACGTTCGGCGAGGGGTTGCATTACGACCATTATTTCCCGGGCACGACCACGCTCGCGTCGCAGCTTCGCCCGGTGTTCGGCTTCGACGAAAGCGGCGCGGCGGTGCTGCCGTCCGAGTACCGCGAGGCGAATCGTCGCTGGCGGCAGTCGGCCGATCCGGACGAGATCGCCGCGTTCGACGAGCGCCCCTTCGGCCAGGTCCGTGCGGACCGGTTGTTCATTGCCTCGATGGACGACCAGCCCGGGTATGAAGGGCCGGAACGGCGCGGCGTGATCATCGGCGCCGACGTGATTCACGACCGGATGGCGGACGGCAGCTACCAGCGCGTCTTCCAGAAAGGTCGCGACATGACGCTGGGCATCCTGCCCATGACGTCGACCGGCGCCCTGGTGGGCGGCAACACCGCCTCGCTGGTGACGCTGCCCGTGCGTTACGTGGACGATTCGCGGACGAAGGTGTACGAGATCGACAGCGTCAGCGTCTATGTCGATTTCGAGTGGCTGCAATACAGCCTGCTCATGGACCGGCAGCAGCGCGAGGATGGCAGTTCGATTCCCGCCCGCTGTTCACAGGTGCTCGTGTCGCTCAAGCCCGGAACCGACTACAACGCCGCCCGCGACCGGGTGGCGGAGGTGTGGGCGACGTTTGTCGAAGGCTTGAACGTCAATCCGCTCTCCGCCGAGGCCCAGCTTCTGAGCCTGGTCGACATTCAGACATGGGAAGAACGTCAGCGCCCCTTCATCTCGGCCATCGAGAAGGAGAAGGTGCTGATGATGGTGGTGCTGGGCTTGATCAGCTTCGTCAGCATCGCCGTGGTCGGCTGCGTCTTCTACATGATCGTCGATAAGAAGACGCGCGACATCGGCATTCTCAAGGCCCTGGGGGCGTCGGCCGGCGGCGTGGCGATGACGTTCATCCTGTTCGCCGTCGTGGTCGGCGCGGTCGGATCGCTGCTGGGTGCGGCCGGCGGCAGCGCGTTCGTCCTCTACATCAACGACATTCAGGACTGGCTGGCCTCGCTCGATCCGAACCTGCGCGTCTGGAGCCCCGACGTGTATTCGTTCGACACCATTCCCAACGTCGTCAAGCCCATGGTGGCGTCCAGCGTGATCGTGATCGCGGTGCTGGCGTCGGTAATCGGCGCGGCCGTGCCGGCCGGCAAGGCGGGTCTGGTGTGGCCGGCGGAAACGCTGCGCTATGAGTGAGGCGCCCGTCCGACGCGCGATCCTCTTCCGCATCGCCTACGACGGCACGGACTTCCACGGGTGGCAGTGCCAGCCCGGCCAGCGGACCGTGCAGGGCGTGTTGGAAGACGTGCTACGGCGCGTGCTTCGCCACCCGGTGGAACTGGTCGGCAGCGGCCGGACGGACGCGGGCGTCCACGCGGCCGGGCAGGCGGCGTCGGTGGTCACGACGTGCGACATTCCGGCGGACAAGCTTCGCTGGGCGATCGTCTCCCGCCTGCCGCCGGACGTCTCCATCGACGACGCCCGCGACGTCCACCCGGCGTTTCACGCCACCCGCGACGCCGTTTCAAAACTGTATCGCTACCGGTTGTACGCCTCGCGCCGCAGGGCCGTCGCGGAGGGCGCGCAGCGATACGCGTTTCACATCTGGCGGCCGCTGGACGTGGATCGCATGAAGGAGGCCGCGCGGCACTTCATCGGCACCCACGATTTCACCGCCCTGGCCGGGCGCGGCTGCGTGCGTGAGACGATGGTTCGCACGGTGCTGGGCTGTCAGGTCGACCGCCGCGGTGCGGAGGTGTACATCGACGTTCACGGCACAGGGTTTCTCTATAAGCAGGTGCGCAACATGGTCGGGACGCTGCTGAACGTCGGCTTCGGACTGTGGCCGCCGGAGCGCGTGGCGGACATCATCGCCAGCGGCGATCGACGCACCGCCGGCCCGACTGCGCCGGCGCATGGGCTGTGGCTGATGTGGGTCGTCTACCCGCCGGAGCGCTTCATCGCGCCGGCGCAAGCGCCGGACCCCGATTGAAACGAAAAAGCGGCGCCTCCGGGTGGAGGCGCCGCGTGATGTGACCTTCGCGCGGCCCGCCGCGGCCGCGGTCTTGAGCGGATGAACCGTTCTACGGGCAGTCGATCTCGATCGGCTCCAGGCAGCCCTCCGGCTCGAGCAGGCTGACCGTTTGCGCGCCGTTGAAGCAGCACGTGTAGAGCGTCGCCTTCTTGCCCTGGACGGTGACGTCGAAGCGGAGTCGCTCGCCCACGCCCATCTTGATCTGGCGTCCGTCCCAACTGTTGTTCTTGAACTTGACGATGGCCTTGATCGTGCCGCTGCCTTTGCACTTGCCCTTCATTTTCTTGATGACGTCGCAGGCGCAGATCGTCTGGCAGCCGACGCCCTCGCCCATGAACTCGCCGCCGCGCTGCAGGCAGTCGCGCTCCAGGGTGACTTCGCATTCCGAGTTGGTGATGCAGCAGGCGCCCGGCTGCGGGCAGTCGAACGAGCCGCACTCCTGGCCGAAGTTCCAGCGGCCGCCTTCGTCGATGCAGTCTTCCCGCATCAGGTCGTCGCAGCCGCCGTCCTTGAAGCAGCACGCGGCCGGCTCGGGATCGCCGGTCGACGCGACCGTTGCTTCATA
>CAZYLK010000306.1:0-4041 GCA_964648365.1 uncultured Phycisphaeraceae bacterium | reverse complement strand
GCCGTGCCACGAAGAGCGACGTGCGCACGATCCACGAGGCGGCGTCGGGCACACGCGCGCGATGATGCGCCGGCGACCGGGCGTGCGCCTCCGCCCTGCCAGGGCGGAAGAGTGGGGGGGGACGCCGTCCACGGGTTCCGCTGCGCCCACCTGCCGGCGGGCTTCGCTTCACCTGCAATGCCGGTGCTAGGCCGTCGGCGGCTATTCCCACAACATCGGCACGGCGTACTTCGCGATGGCCGAATCCGAACTGACGAGTCTCAGCCCTCCGTGGATCGCCTGGGCCACGAGCAGGCGGTCGAACGGGTCGCGATGGTGATCCGGCAGCCGCGAAAGCGCGTCGATGTGCTCAATCGCGATGGGCAACAGCCGGATCGCGCCGCGATCCAGTTCCGCTCGGACCAGTTCAACTACAGGCTTGCCGAGTTGCAGCTTGCCGAGCGCGACCTTGATCTGCATCTCCCACGGCGAGACAAGGCTCAGGAGAAGGTCGTTGGATGTATCTTCAAGTGCGGCACGGGCGGCCGGCGGGAGTTCATCCGGGCGATCCACATAGTAGATGAAGGCGTGGGTGTCGAGCAGCAGCTTCATTGACCCTCGCCCAGCCAGAACGCATCGCCAAGCTCGGCGTCAAAGTCGTCGGCGATGTATTGGACGGCGCCGCGCTGTAGTCCGAGCAGACGCTTCGAGTTGGATGGACAAGCAGGCTGATCGATCGGCTCGACCTGGATGCGCACACGCTGGTTGGGCTTCAGCGCCAGAGGCTCGTCCGGCACGATCACCTTACCGTCGAAATGTGCGTCTATCTGGACCACGGTCAAACGAGGATACCACAAGGCGCGCCCCGAACCAAGACCGGATCGGCCCGGTCGTCCCGGCGTGATACGACTTGCAATTCCATGCCGCCGGTCATTGCGCCACGTCCGGCGCAGCACCGCCCTATCCGCCACAAAAAGCGGGCAACAATTCGGCCTCGGCGTCGGTCTCCTCAGCCATCTCGATCAGCTTGCGATAGGTCAGCGTGGCGACTTCGCCCGGCGCAGACGTGCTTGCCCACAGTTGGGCCAGGAACAGGTGCTCGAGTCTGACCCGCCCGCCTTTGACGACGATCTTGAAACCGGGCATCGTCTGGAGGATTCGCCGGCAGAAGCCGGAGACGCCTTTGATGAGCGACCCGATGACTTCGTTTGTGTCCTGGCTGAAGTAGACCGTGACCAGATCATCAACCCGCTCGGCGTAGAACGGGTCGGGCTTGACCAGGAATTCGATGCAGTCGCCGTCCGGGTCGTACGTGGCCGTCGGCCGGAAGCTCGACGCCGGGCGGGCGTACAGCATCATCCGTCGGGCGAATTCGGCGTTGGTTTCGGTGGTCATCATGCGGCTCCTGTAGATCGAGTACCGCTGTTGCTCCGACGACAAGGGCGGCCGAAGGCGAATTCTCTCGGCCGTGACGATGGCCAGCCTGCCGGGCAAGGCCGCGACGACGTCGGTGCGCAGCAAGAGGTTGCGAAGCGCGCCCAGTTTTTCGTCGATGCCGTTGTCGGCCGACTCAACCACGACGATGCCATGGTATTGTGCCGGTGGATAGATGCGGATATCGCCGAATCCCCAGTCTTCCGTCAGCAGGCAGAGCTGGTTGGCGCGGGCGTAGGCTGCGATGTCAGGATCACCGGCGGAGCCCATGCCGACGTCCCGAGCGTCGATCGACGTGTGACCGAAGGATTCAAGGAGCCGGGTGAAGTCGCGGGGCAGGCAGGCGTCGATCAGGAATCGCACGTCTCATCCCCGAACCGGAACGTGATCCCAATCGCCGACAAGCTGATTGGCGAACGCGATCGCTGCGCGGATGTCCTGCTCGGTTATCCCGTAAGCGTCGGCGATGCGCTGCGGACTGTCGCCGTCAGCCAGGCAACCCAGGACGGTCCGTACGAGCACGCGGGTGCCCGCGATGACGGGCTTGCCGTGGCAGCGATCGGCATCCACCTCGATTCGGTCCGCAATCACGTCGGCCATGATTTCACCTCCGGGAATTGTATCTCGATGGGGTGAATCGGCAAGACCAAGTCAGCGTGGAGCGTGTGCGATAGCGCGGCACCGCCGAGCGCCAGCGCCGAGCCGCAGGCTTCAGCCTGCGCGAATCTGCCGGAAGCCTCAGCCTGTGCGATGCTGCCGGAAGTGTCAGCCTGCGCGATGCTGCCGGAAGTGTCAGCCTGCGCGAATCTGCCGGCTGCATCCGCCGCTTTTCGCAGCGTGTTCCGCCGCGCGAGTGTTGCCCCGAAGGGGCGAAACATAGCAGCCCAGGGCAAAGCGCAGCGCCGCCCTGGGTGATGGGCGGCATGGTATCGTCGGTGATGGGCGACAGGGTACCGTCAGCCCTGAAAGGGCGACACAAGGCCGGGGGGATGGATGGTCTCGCGCGCTTGTATCGCCCTTTCAGGGCTTGGTCCGTCCGGCGCCTTCCACCCAGGGCGTTGCCCGGGGCTGCCATGTTGCGGCCGCTTCGGGGCAGCCCCTACGCGGAGCGCTCGGTTCGAACGCTGGGATTTGACGCGGGGACGTCGGTTCAGACGCTGGGGTAGGGCGTGGGGCGTTCGGCTCGGACACAGATTGGACGCGGGGGGTTCGGTTCGGACACGCAAAGCCGGCGATTGAAGCATGATCGCGGCGGCGCGCGTGGCACGCGTGGCACGGGCATCTTGCCCGTGATTCAACGTCGCGCGAGTCGGCCCACGGCCAGGATGGCCCTGCCACGAAGAGCCACGTGCCCACGGTCTACGAGGCGGCGCCGTGCGCACGTCCGCGATGATGCGCCGGCGACCGGGCGTGCGCCTCCGCCCCGCCGGGTCGGAAGAGTTGGGGGGGAGGGGACTCGTGGCCCAACAGGGGCGCGCCTGGGCCGGCCAGCTTTACAACGGCAAGTACCATACCTGCCCCTCAAGCTCGCGCGGCTCGGCACTGGTCACGATCAGCGCCAGATCGGCAATCGCCGCCCCGATGCCCATCTGCTGCGGGACGGCGATCAACCCGGCCATGGGTTGACCCATGCGCATGCGGTCGAGCGCCGCGTCGATCATGGTGTTGACATCATGAGTGAGCACGACGCGACCGTCTTCGGCGGCCCAGGAAATGACGGATGCATCCGCCTGTCCCGCGAGACCTGCCGCGGCAACCGTCAGCAGATTGACATCCGGTGTCTGGCGTTGGAGACCGCGAATGATGCGGCCGTTGAAGTCCTCGTCCGCCAGGAGGGCGATCATGGTCCGCTCTGCCCGGGTGCCCGACGGGCCAGCAGTCGCTCGCGCATGCCGCGCTGATCACACACTCGCTCTACCTCGCCGCGCAAGTCCGCCGCGTCGCGTCGGCGCTCTTGCAGGTAAGCCTCCACCTCCGGCAGGTGCGTCAGGAAATAGGCGATGGTCGCATGGACATCCGCGAGGGCCAGCGTGGGATACTGCTGGACGATCTCCTCGGCCGTATTGCCGTCGCGATAACACCCCACCAGCGTATCCAGCGTCACGCGCGACGCGCCGATACGCACAACGCCCCCCTCTTCCAGGCGAAGGGGCGACGGCAGCGGGATGAGCGGAAGCGTGGCCATGGGACATCTCCTTAACCGGTATTATACCCTGCGCTCCGCGGGTTCACAAAACGGCCCGGCCGCCCGCTGTCCGGCGCTAGGCCGTTCTGGGCGCCTCCCACCTGACGGCGACAGGTGTCGCGACCGCGACCGTCCGATCACGCCGGAGGCGCGCAGTTACCCGCCTGTCGGCAGGCTTGGCTCCAGCCGTGGCAACACGCCTTGGCCCCACCGGGGCCTCGCGCCGGGTTCGTCACAGGGCATCTTGCCCGTGATAACATCGCCCGCCGCGCGTGGCACGGGCATCTTGCCCGTGATTCAACTTCGCGCGAGTCGGCCCACGGCCAGGATGGCCGTGCCACGAAGAGCCACGTGCCCACGGTCTACGAGGCGGCGCCGTGCGCACGTCCGCGATGATGCGCCGGCGACCGGGCGTGCGCCTCCGCCCCGCCGGGTCGGAAGAG
>CAZYLK010000305.1:0-4050 GCA_964648365.1 uncultured Phycisphaeraceae bacterium | reverse complement strand
TGACCATACCGAACTTGGCAAAACGGCTCATACACGCTTGCCGGAAGGACACAGTCCTCCGTGATGTAGAACTGGTCGCAGTGGCCGTCATAGCAGTAGCTGACTGAGATTCGTCCATCTGGGAGTCGAATATATATAATCACTGTAATTGATGACGACCCAATTATGCTCGGATCGATGATATTGGTTTGGTCTGGCTTCGGATCATTTTCCCGTGCGTCAATGAGGATCTTCTCTGTTATGGCGGTCCTCAGCGCTTTGTCGCGGACCTTATACCACCGGTCTAGGTAAACATCGTACATGTAGGTACACCCGAGGCCCGCGAGAATGGACCCGCCAATACGCTTCCACCAGCGAAGTCCGGTCGGATCAACGCGCTGCGCGGGACTGCCTCCGATGTAATCATACACATTGAGGCCGCCGCTAATCCCAATCGGATCTCGCTGCAGGAACCGCCCGGTGGCGGGGTCGTAGTAGCGGAATCCGACGTGGAGGTAGGCGAAGGCGTAGGGGTCGGCCTCGCTGTCGCAGGCGAAGTCCTCGTGGGCGCGGTAGCCCAACGCCCCGACGTAGCCGTAGCGGTGGTTGGGGCCGGCGATGCGCTCGCCGAACGCGGTGTAGACGACATGGTGCTCGTCGTCGCCGGCATAGTCGCTCAGCGCCCGAAGCGTTCCCAGGTGGTCAGCGTGTTCGTACTTGATGGAAGTGAGATTCGCCAACGTGGTCGAGCCAATACCGGGCATGAAGCTGGCAAGTTCCGTGTACACCGGGTTGCCTTCGGACTCCCCGACTTCGTAGTCGCCGTAGACGCTGCCGCCCAGGTAGTCGGTCCACGTCTGGGACAGCACGGTCGCGGAGTTCTCGCAATCGCGCTCGGCCACCAGATACTTCGCCCGCGGCTCGTCGTATTCGTAGCGGAACTCGCGGACGTAGAGGCGCTGGTAGTCACCGGGCTGCCCGCACGCCCCGTCGGCCGTCCAGGACTCGCCGGCCACCGCCGCCACCCGCCGGCCGCCGTCGTAGATGAACCGAACGGCCGTGTATTGCTCGGTCGTCCCCTCCTCCGTAACGATACGCGTCGGGTTGCCGTCAGGTTTGCCGAGGCCCGCTACGTGGGTGCGCGAGTCGCGGAGCGGGGCGAACCGCACTGACGAGGTGATCGGCGTGATCCGTCCTCCGACCATTCTGACGGCTCCGGGCGCACGCGCTCGATGCCGCGGAACCATCCGCTCCCCCGAGCGATGGTAAGCGGCGCAGCACGTCGTGCGGCGTGAGCAGCGTGGGCCGGGATCGGATGACATACGCAACACCTGGGCATGGGGACATCGCCGCATCTCGCCACAATGGCGGCGCTAAGTGCCCCCTGCGCGCCCCTTGGGCACGCGTGCGCCTCACGTCTCCCCAGGGGAACGGTGGCAAACTGCATGCCAGCGCGTCACCCGTTGCACTTGCCTCCGCTGCAATTCGGGAGGGTGCAGGCGCGGTCCGGGCATTCGTCGATGACCATGTCGTGCGGGACGTCGCCTTGCCCCTTCGCCTTCAACTTCCCCTTGCCGCGGGCGTCGATGACGATGATCGTCGGCTCGCCGTTGTTGCTGACGTGCAGGACGGTGCCCTCCTCCAGGTCGGATTTGACCGTCGCCTTCAGCTTGCCGTTCTTGCACTTGTTCTTGAACTTCTTGATCGCGTCGCAGTCCAGGCCGCCGCCGGCCGCGTACTCGAAGATGTTGCGGAAATAGGCGCGATTGTCGGCCTTGTTGTACTCGCTCTGGTCCCAGACGTTGACCTCCGCCACGGCGATGACCAGGCCGCTGCCCGGCGCGATCTGGCCGCGCTCGATGACCACGCCGCCGCTGTTGCCGCCGGGGAAGTCCAGAATGCTGCGGCCGGGGCCGGGGCTGAGGATGCTGCCGTAGGCGCCGCCGGAATTCTTGGAGCCGTCGATCGTGTCCACGGCGCCGAAGGGGCCGTCCATGATCGGATGGCGCGGCTCGGGAACGTCGTTGAGCGTCGTCTCCGGCGGGTCGCTGCCGGGGAAGGTCAGGCCGAAGCGGGCGCCGAGGGCGACGTTGTTGTCGCGGAAGGCGCGATTGTTTTCGCCGAGGAATACGAGCGTGCCGCCCGCCAGCACGAAGTCTTCCACCACTTCGAGTTGCGGACCGCTCAGCGTCTGAAACGCGTTGACCACGCCGACGACGAGCACGTCGAGGTCTTCCACGTTCTGCGGCGTCAGGGCGTTGACCGGCACCAGTTCGTGCCCTTCGCCGACCAGGTCGGCCACGCCGAGGGCGATCTCGTTGTGGTCCAGAGCGCGGTAGTGCGAGATGACCGCGCCGGTGGTGTAGCCGATCACGGCCGCGGCCGGCCTGGGGGCGCGAGGCGATGGATGCGCATCGGCGGCGCGGGGGCCGAGCGGGACGATCCGGCCGCAGCCGGGATCGAAGACACCCGCGGGGACATCCGCCCCGGCGATGGCGACGGACGCCGGCGCCACGAACGCAATAACGATCACAACGATCTGATTCATCAAACGCATGATTTCTCCTCCCGAACAGGCCCGTCGGCGGCAGCGTCGCCGCGACCCATGCATCGTACCGAATGGGCCGCCGCCACTCAACGGATGGTTGCCGAGCGGACGGCGAGAGCGCGCCTTCCGATCCGCGAACATCGGCGCGCATCGGCGGCTGTTTTCTGCTCCGCGGACGTCGCGGCGGCGGGTGGGGATCGACCGCAGATGAACGCGGATGAACGCGGATGGCGGAGCGGATGGAGCAAACAAACTTGCGCGGCGCAGTGAGCGGTGTCGGAGCGGCCGCGCAGCCTTGCTGCGTGCTTGCTCAGCACGCCGCGGCGCGGGCGTCGTCGGCGGGCGGGAAGACGGGCTGACTGATGCGGCGGAACTCGGTTGCGGGCAGCGTCACGGTGTCCCAGCGCGGCGACCGCACCCGCGCCAGCGCCGTGTAATCCGCGGCGGGAGCCGCCAGGAAGCAGTAGCGCTGCCCGCGGAAGTCATAGACCGGCGCCGGCGGCGGCTGGCGGCTTTCGTCGTGGATCACATAGGCAAACACGAACATCCCCGCGTAGTCGTCGCCGAAGACGGACTCCCAGGCGCTCATGCCGGCCAGGTCTTCGCGCGTGACCCAGTTTTCCCAGTAGCGGTGTCCGCCGTCGCCGACGTAGGGAAACTGGCGGCCCTTGATGTCCACCAGCCACTTGCGCGACGTGTCGGGGTAGACCACGAAGTCGAACGACTTGACCTTCACGTCGGCGAGCATCGTACGCTTCTGTTCGTCCACGCGGATGAAGGGCCAGCGGAACCGGCGCAGGGCGTCCTCGAACGCCGTTTCGTAGTGTGCGTGCGTTGCAAGCGGGGACAATGCCACGACTCAACTCCAGACCGCGCCTCGGCCGAGCGCAGAGTAACCGAATTCACGTGCGGCCGGCAACCCGAGCGGGGAAGAAGGGAGTAAGGGAGTAAGGGAAGAGGGAGTCGGAGCGATTCTGACGGCGCAAAGGGTGGTCGCGTCGCGGCGATCGTCCGATCCCAATGGCAGCGGTGAGCGACTGAGGAGACCGCTGGCGGGTACACAACGGAACGAACTCAGCGACGCAAACGCGACGCGCTTCTTATCCGCGTTCATCCGCGTTCATCTGCGGTCGACAAATCCGGCCGCTCGATCGGCGTCCGCGAAGAGAAAAGAACCGCAGATGAACGCGGATGAACGCGGATGCAGAGAAGAGTGGATTCGAGCGCCTCGTCTGTCCGCCTCTCGGTGCGAAGCGCCGCGCGAAGCAGGGTAGTGCCGCCCTTGATGCCTATGTGCCTCCGTGCCTGCCTTCCCCTTCGTGGCTCCGTGGCTTCGTCGCTTCTTCCCTCCGTGCCGTCTTCCCCTGGGTGCGTGACGCAATCGGCGGGGCCCTTAAGCCGCGGGCGGCGCGCGTGGCACGGGCATCTTGCCCGTGATTGCGACTCAGTATTTCGCCTGCCTGGTCGGAAACGGATTCACGACAGAGGCAGGGGCCTGCCACCCTCCGAATCACGGCCTGGAA
>CAZYLK010000304.1:0-4090 GCA_964648365.1 uncultured Phycisphaeraceae bacterium | reverse complement strand
AGCGAGCCTCCAGGAGAGGGGTGACAATTGTCAAGAAGGTAAGGCCGTGCCACGCGTGCCACGTTTGAGCGTGCCCGCCCGTGTTGTGGTGCACCCTGCGGGCCGTGCGGCCGGTGCTGCCGCGCACAGATTTGATTTCGAGTGCCTGGAAGGTAGAATTCGGCGTAGAATCGCCAGCGCCAGGACGGGCGGCTCGGGGCACGGGTCGTCGGGGAATCACTCGATGGAAGACTTACACGCCGCATCCCGCCGCGACCGCGGCCGACGGGCGTTTACGCTGATCGAACTGCTCGTGGTCATGGGGATTATCAGTCTCCTGATCTCGATCCTGCTGCCCTCGCTGAGCCGTGCCCGCGAGCAGGCCAAGTCGGTGCGGTGCCTCGCGAGCCTCAAGGAGTACGGCAACGGCCTGGGGGCGTATTTTAACGTCTACGGCGACAAGCTGCCCTCCGCGCTGTTCGAGCCGGACGACCTGGATCCCAAACCGCTTGAACCGGTGCCGTACGGATGGAGCGAACTGCTCTGGGCCTATGCCTACCGCGAAACGGTCCGCATTCCTGAGCCTTTTCCGGCGCAGCGGAACCTCGATCCGGAGCGGTTCGGCGAGTATCTGCTCTGCCCGGCCGCGGGCGCCGCGGACTACAGCAGCGGGCATTACCGTGTTTACCTGCCGGCGTGGAGCTACGGTTCCTACCGCATTCAGAATGACGGCAAGTACGGCTTCGACACCCGCGCCAACCCGCGTTTCAGTGCC
The DNA here is from genome assembly GCA_964648365.1 of uncultured Phycisphaeraceae bacterium. Lineage (GTDB taxonomy): Bacteria > Planctomycetota > Phycisphaerae > UBA1845 > UBA1845 > SURF-32. The sequence goes on along the minus strand of CAZYLK010000304.1, from coordinate 3,336 downwards.
ACCATCGAGTCGATCCCGCTGCGCATTCCGCTCATGACGGACGCGAACGAGCAGTCGGAACGCGGCGACGGGGTGGGCAACGACGATTGCAGCTACATCGACGCCGCGGAAGCCAATACCGCCGGGCTGAACGGCTACGACGGCAACCGCATTTCGGATCGGCACTACGGCGGAGCAAACTACCTCTTCGCCGACCACCACGCGGAACGGGACGGCCGCATGCGCGAGCGGCTGGCCGAGGACTGGGATCTGAACGGCACGATCGACGTCGAAATCCTGCCGTGACCGCTTGCGCACCCCGCGGCGCTGCAGCGCAAAGGTTCCCCACGCGCGGCGGCTTGAGCCGCACCAGCTTTCCGTCAGCCGTCGAAACGCACGGCCCCCACCTGCGTCGCCTATGGACTGACCAGGCCGCGCGCCTTCGCCTCGTCTGCCGACGAGAAGATCCGAACGCGGCCGCGATCCACCTTCTCCGCAGACATGAGCGCGTCCATGGTGGGATAGAAGGTCTTGCCATCGGGATAGGCCGCGAAGACGGGCGTATCTGCCGCTTCTCCCACGCCGGCAGTGACGAAGTCGACGATCCGCTTCTCGATCCCGTCGATCTTCCCGAACATGCGCGTGCCGTGGACCGTTCCCGTGCCGAGGATTTCCGACGTGACGCTGGCGTTGAGGCGAGCCAGTTCGTCCGGCGCCTTGCGCTCCCCCTCGGTCGCCAGCAGCAGCGTTCGGCGACGGCCGAGCGCAACAATGGGCTCGGTCGAATCGACGCCGAGGTAGTCGGTTCCCGGCGACAGGCAGACGACGGCGTCGACGCTTGCGTCCAGCGCGGCATACTTGATCGCTACGCTGCATCCGACGCTGGCGCCGACGAGTGCGAAGCGCGAAGCGTCGATGTCGAGCCGCTGCACCAGCGCTGCGTAGGCGGCAGCCACGTCGCGGGTCATGGCGTTGAAGAGGGTGGCGTCCCGCTCCCGCACCCGGCGGGCGAGATTCTGGGCCGCCGGTTCGACGCTCTCTCCGTGGCCGCGCATGTCGATCGCCAGCACCGCGAAGCCCGCCTCCGTCAGCTTCGGCACCAGCGGCTTCCACGCCGTACGATCGCTGGAATACATATGCAGGAGGATGACCACCGGCCTGCGCTCGATGACGGTCAGGACACCCGGTTCCGGGAACGACAGCTCGCCGACGATCCTGACGCCGTCTTCCGTTTCGAAGCGGAGGGTCTCGCTGCCGGCAACGGCCAGCGCGGACAGACCCATGACTGACAGACAGGCCGTTACGACAATCCTGATCGCACACGCTGTATGCATCGCCGGCTTCTCCCTGCGGCGCGCGACGGCGCCGAAGCGGGGCGTGGAGGGGTACGTCGGACGCCCGCAGCGATCCGCTCATCCGCACCGTGGTGCCTCTCGCCCGCAGCCATTATGGTCATGGACCCGCCCGATCACAACATTCTGCGGCCGCCGCATGCGGACCGGGGACGGCGTTGTCGCGTTACCCTCAGTCCCGCAAGCGGCGGCGGGACTGGTGCCGATATGGGGTGGAATGCCACCTGCTCCGGCGTGGATTGGACACTTGTGCGATCGCTAAAATCGGGCCGGAAGAGTCAGAGCGCCGCGGGTCTTGTGCAGAAAGGGTCTCCCCAATGCGTGAATCACAGTTTCGTCGCGTCGCCGCGGCCCTTGCCGCCGCCGTTACGCCGGTCCTGCTGTCTACGGCCGGCTGCGGGTTTGATTTCAACCCGGACCGCACCACGACCGTCAGCCGCCGGCTGAACCACACCGTTCCCGACGTCCGGGTCGGATCGCTCGACATCGACGCCCTGGCCGGGGACATCACCATCGTGGTCGATCCCGCGGAGCAGGTCATGCGGATCACAGCGATCCGCCGCGCCACCAGCCGCTCTCAATCGCGGGCCGAGGATGCGGTGGGCCTGATCGAGGTTGGCATTCGCGTGGCGGAGTCCGATCCGCCGCACGTCTTTGTCGACGTGGACGCCCCCCCCGACGATGAGGACACGAGCTACGAAGCGGAATTCGAAATCAGCATCCCCTCCGGAATGCTCATCGACATCAACAGCGAGCGCGGCAACGTCCGGGTCACCGGCAATGAGGGCGAGGTCAGCGTCCGGGTGCGCCGCAGCGGCAGCATCACCATCGCCGAGCAAAGCGGCGACGTAATCGCCCGCACCGGCGCCGGATCGGTCTCCGTGGACACCGCCGACGGGGACATCGAGATCGTCACCACCGACGGGCGCGTCAGTGCCATGACCGGACTGGGCAGCGTAGAGGTCGAGAACACGACGGGCGATATTGACATCACCGCGTCGCCGGTCCTGCGCGGGGCGGTGATCGCCAGCAGCGTCTCGGGCGGCATCTCCGTGCTGGTTCCGTTCGAGTTCGCGGCCGACCTCTTCATGGCCACCCAGGCCGGCAACCTCGGCTTCGACTTCGCCGGGTTCGACACCGAAGACGTCAACGTGGACTTTGAGCGGCGGCAGGTAACGGCGACCCTCAACGGCGGCGGCGGCGAGATCGATATGCAGTCGCAGTTCGGCGACGTCGAATTCGAGGGCTTCTGACGGGTGGGCACACACGCACCAGGCACGCCCTGCCGGGCGCCGCCGGGCGGCCGGCCTGTCGGTTTCGCGCGGGTGCGAGTCCGCAGAGCGCGGGGCGGTAGCATCGGCAACCGGCGGATCGGGGGCGGGCGGCGGGCTGGTGAGGGCCATCTCACAAATGCCGCGACACGCCCCAACGACAGCCACGGCCTCGAGGACGAGACCGTGCCACGCCGCGGTGCCAGCGAGAGCGCCACCAAGTGCCACCCGCCGACAATGTCGCGCACCCGCTTCGCGCTTCGCGCGGCCGGACGTATTGCCGCCGGCGTCCGGGGCCGCTATGCTCCGCCCTCTTGTCGGCATGCCCCAGCGGCGGCCGGCGGCCCGGGTGGCGGAATTGGCAGACGCGCATGGTTGAGGGCCATGTGTTCCTAGAACGTGGAGGTTCGAGTCCTCTCCCGGGCATGTAAACAAGTCGCCTGACCGCCCAGACAAGCGGTCGGCGTTCCCGGAACGCAGCGGGGCCAGCCTCGTCCCAACGGGCGGATCGTCAGGCGCCACGCACCCCTTGGGGAACGCGGCGCCACGATCGACTTTCGCTCCCAACCGTGATAGCTATACTCCCGCGTCCGACTCCGAAACGCAGGTGTTGCGTCGGAGCGGGAACGCCCATCCGCGTCGCTGGGCGCCACGCCTGTCTGCGGGAGAGTCCGGTCCTTGGATCAGTCTCACATTCGTAACGTCGCTATCATTGCCCACGTCGATCACGGGAA
>CAZYLK010000303.1:0-4092 GCA_964648365.1 uncultured Phycisphaeraceae bacterium | reverse complement strand
TTCCAGGCCGTGATTCGGGCAGCAGCAGAACGCTTCTCTGTCGGCAGGCGTTACGACTCGGCAAGCGCATCCCCGATCCAGAATCACGGGCAAGATGCCCGTGCCACGCGCGCCGCCAACGGCTTGACGGCCCCACCGATTGCGTCTCGCACGCCCGGTCGGCCCCCTCAATCCACCTGCTTGACCCCCGCCCGCATGTACACTTCCTCCAACCCCGACTTGGCAGGCGTGAACGAGACGACCGGCCAGCCATCAGTGACGAGGCGGCGGAGCAGATCGGAGACGGCCGCTTCGTCGGCGGCGTATTCGAAGGTGTGGCCGCGGCCGTCGGGGCGAATGTCGGTGACGCCGTCCAGTTCGGCCAGACAGGCTGCGAAGTCCGTAAGGGGGCGGGCGGCCGTGTCCCCAGCCGGGCGCGCCGCGAAGTCAGCGACGTGTCGTGACAGGTCCGCGCCGCCTTGAGCGGCTGCACGGATCGGCGTCGCATCGCCGCCGGCGAGAACCACGCGGAAGTGTCGTCTGTGCCCGTCCTGGGCGTGCAGCGCGTCCGTGCGGCTCCAGCGTTTGACCGAACCGTGTTCGATGATGGCGACGTGCGTGGAAACTTCCTCCAGGTCGGAGAGGATGTGGCTCGAAACGACCATCGCGCAGCCCTGATCGCGCAGGGCCGCCAGCACGCCGCGAAGCTGCACCCGGCCGCCTGGGTCCAGGCCGGAGAGCGGCTCATCGAGAAGGATGACGTGCGGGCGGGGCAGAAACGTGCGGGCCAGCGTGACGCGCTGCTTCATCCCGCGCGAAAGACTGCTGATCTTGCTGTCGCGCTTCTCGGTCAGCCAGAGCTGCTCCAGCCAGAAGTCGATGCGCTCCTCGATCTCGGGGCGCTCGACCTGGTAGGCGTAACCGATGAACCGGAGGAAGTCGGCGATGGTCAATTCCTCGTAGGCCGGCGGCGTATCGGGCGCGAAGCCGACGTGGTGGCGGACCAGTTCGTGTTCGCCGAGGACGGGCCGACCCATCACGCGGGCGATTCCGGAGGTCGGCGCATGGAGGCCGGCCAGTACGCGAAGCAGCGTCGTCTTTCCCGCCCCGTTGGGACCGACCAGGCCCAGCAGATCCCCTCCCGCCAGTTCGAACGAGACGTCCCGGACGGCCACCAGCGAGCCGAACTCCACCCGTACCGATTCGGCGGTCAACAGCGCATTCGCGTGGCCTGACATCCCGGCGCGTGCTCCTGCAACATCCGTTCGCGGCGACGTGCCCGAACGCCGGGGATGATAACCAACAGGCGACCGCCCCGCGACCGGCGATGCCCGATCCGCCGGACCTGCCCCGCGCCCGCATGCCGGTGGTAAACGGGGCAACTTCGCGAAGCTGCGATGTGGCGCCGGAGCGATCGCGAACGGTGCGGCGTGCGACCCGATGCGATCGCGCCAAGGGCGGAGGGAACGCCACTTCGGCGCGGCATCGCGGCATCGCGCGTCCGGTCAAGTGCGCCGCAGCAGAATTCCGCGCGCGGGCATTCGATAATCCGTTGTCTTTCGCCCCCCTCCGTGCGTATATTATCACGCGGTCCGTTCACCCGATCGCGTTCGTAGAAAGTGCCCTCGGCCGGGGGTAGCATTGTCATGTCGGGGAAAGTCGCAGTCATCCTGGTGCTCTCGACGCTGCTGCTGGCGGCGACGCTCGTCGGTTGCGGCAACGTGCCGACGGCCGCGCTCGGTGACGATTCAGTGCCGGCGGTCCTGACGCGCGGCGACGACAGCAGCACGCACGGCTGCGACATCTATCGCTCGCTCCAGCTTCAACTCATCTTCGACGGCGCTGAACTGCAGCGCGACCTGGAGATTCTCGGCCTGATCCGCCACGACGTGGTTCCTCCGTTTGAGGCGGCGTTCGTCGGCGTCGATTCTGCTCATCACGATGCCCTGGTGTCCCGCATCGTCGAACTTGTCTCGCAAGCCTACGCACCCTTCGGCATCGACGTGGTGGCGGTGATGGATGACGCTGTGGCCTTCGCCAACGACGCCCTCGCGCCGCAGTCCGGCCCGGTGGACGACGCCGTCGGATCGGCCGTCCCGGCGGAGGTGGTGTCGCGCGTGATCGTGACGCAGGTTGAGGGCGCGCCGAAGATGTGCCGGTGCCAGGGTGCGACGGGCGAACTGGGTCTGACCGACGACGGCAGCGCCGAAGGCATCGTGCTGGCCAACGCCTTCCGCGACAACGGACTGGCCGCCGCGCTGCAGCGGTGGCCGAAGGACGAGCGGGTCGAAATGGCCGCGGCCGCGATCGCGAACTCGATCGTTCACGAAGCGGGGCACACGTTCGGCCTCGTCCACCTCGACGTGCCGGGCGCGCCGACGCTCTTCATGGCACGCGGCGGGGCGGCGGCGACGCTGCTGTCGGTCGAGGAAATGACGACGTTTCAGTCGTTCTCGAGCAATTCGCTGCCCGTGACCGGCGACGCCGTCAGCGTCCGAACCACGCAGTGCGACTCCTGCGTCCTCAGCGAGGTCATCGAAAGCCGCCGCACGTGCGGCAGCGCCCGCTCGACCCGCTGATCCGCCGCCAGCCGTCTCACCCTTCTTACCTTCCTACCTGCTTACCTTCTTGCCTTCTCGTCCGGTCTGTGGAGGCTTATCGCGGACGCCGAGGGCTGTTACGGCGGCGCGCTCATCGGTTACTGCCCCTGCGGCGCCGAGCGCGCCAAAGGTGCGTGCGCCGGCTGCAGCGTGCCGGCCGCCGACGCTGACTGCCCCGCCGCGAAGCGCCGCTACGGCGGTGCGCTCATGGGTTGTTGCCCCTGCGGCGCCGAAGGCTGCTGCTGATGCGGCGGCGCCGGCCGGTACAGCGTGACCGCCCACAGAATCCACGCCAGCAGATAGGAACCGTGCCAGCTCAGGCCGCTCGTCCCCGGCAGCGCCAACGCCGCCACGCCCAGCCCCAGTATCCATCGCGGCGACAACCCATCGCGGATCCAGGCGCGGGCCAGCTCGAAACCCGGCACGAGCATGAGCGTCCACGAATAGTCACGGATGCGCGGCACGAGCAGCATGTACGTTGCGATGCCGACGAAAAGGCGGATGCGCGGATCGGTAATCAGCGGCAGCCGTTTCATCGTGACGAGCAGCGTGATCGCCGCGAAGCCGACGTACAAAGCAGGCACCACGAACTCGGACGGGACGTCTTCAAGCGGCGGAAACAGATGGAACAACCACCCGGCGACGATGCGCAGCACCGCAACCGAACAGGAGTTGCCCATCTGGTACTCGCCGCCCGCCAGGTCGGCCGAGGCTCGGATCGAGTTGGCCGCGGCCTGCGGGTCGAGCAGGTACACGGCCGCGGCGTTCGCGACCAGCAACACCGCGCAGAGGACGACGTACCGCCACCTCCGCCCCCACGGCACGAACCACAGAAGCCCGAGCAGGCCGAGCGGCAACAGCTTGAACTGCCCGGCAAGGATGATGCAGACGCAGAACGCCGCCGGCAGCCGCCACAGCAGCGCGGCCACCCCGATCCAGATCGCGAGTTGCTCGAAGACCGTGACGTTGCCCGCCATCAGATCGCGGCCGATCGCCGCATTGAACCCGAGCGCCGCGAACGCCAGAAACCACCCGCGGCCGCCGGGCTCAACGAACACCAGCAGCCACAGGCCCGTGAGCAGTGCAAGGCAAGCGATCTTGACCAGCAGGTACAGTTGCTTGGCACTGAGGGCGACAGGAATCAGACCGCTGCCCGCGTTAGCGCGATCGCGGATGGCAATGCCGTCGGCGGGCGTGCTCAGATCATCCGGGCTAATCTGATCTTCCCGGCCGTCGGCGCTGTCCGGGCCGCCCTGTCCGGACGCGGGGTCGCTCTGGCCGGACGCGGGGTCGCTCGGGCCGGACGCCGGGTCGCTCAGGCCGGCCGAGTCGCGCTGTCCGGCCGGGTCGCTCTGGCCGGGGGCCGGGCCGCTCTGGCCGGAGACGACGTCACCCGCCCGTGCAGCGTGATCGGAGGCGGCCTCCCGCGCCGCGTCGGCGGACGCACCCGCGGCGGGGGGCGTCTGCGCGATGGCGGCCTGCGCAATGTCCTGTTCAATCCGATGGGCGTGGC
>CAZYLK010000302.1:0-4207 GCA_964648365.1 uncultured Phycisphaeraceae bacterium | reverse complement strand
AGGAGGCGGCCGAGGTTTGCGAGATCATCCGCTTGCTGTGCCGCAGTACCGGCAAGGTGCGGACCGGCTACGGCGCCTCGCGTGAGGACGTCAACGTCAGCGTCCGCGGCAGCACCCGCGTCGAGATCAAAGGCGTGCCGCAGATCAGCCGGATTCCGCTGCTGGTCTATAACGAGGCGATGCGGCAGTGGTCGCTGTTGCAGATTCGCGACACCCTCAAGTCGCGCGGCATTACCACGGACACGCTCCGCTGGTCAACGCATGACGTGACCCGCATCGCCGGCCGCACGCACTATGCCCCCATTCGCGAGGCGGTCAATCAGGGGTTGCGCGTGCGCTGCGTGGTGCTGAATGGCTTCGCCGGCCTTCTGAGCCACCAGACGCAGGAACACACGACGTTCGCCAAGGAGTTCTCCGACCGCGTCCGCGTCATCGCCTGCCTGACGCGGCAACCGAATATCGTTCACTCGGATACCGCCACCGACATGCTCACCGTTCGCGACTGGAAGGAGCTTCGCCGCCGCACGCAGGCGGGCGACAACGATGCGCTGATCCTCGTCTGGGGCGACGAGCAGGACACGGTCACCGCGTGCAACGAAATCGTGATCCGAGCGACCGAAGCGACCCAGGGCGTGCCCAGCGACACGCGGCAGGCGCTCAAGGATGGCACCACCGGCTTTGAACGCGTCCTGCCCGGGGCGGAGCGCATGTACCCCGACACGGACCTGCCGCCCATGGCGATCACGCGCGAGCGGACCGAGCGCATCCGGGCCGGTATGCCGGAGCGCATCTGGGAACGGCTGACGCGTCTGGTCAAGCTCGGCATCCCGAAGGACTGCGTGCATCCGCTGAGCATCTCCCCGCGGCTGGCGCTGTTCGATCGCGTCGTCAACGAACTCGGCGTGGATGCAACGTTCGCGGCTGTCGTGCTCGTTCAGCGGATGAAGGCGTTCCGGCGCGGCGGATTGCCGATCGGTGCGTTGCCGGATGACGCCGTCTTCGACGTGTTTGGACGGTTCAGCAGTGGGAGCCTCACCCGCGAGGGCGTCGTGCCCGCGATTCTGGAGGAACTGCGACGGTTGACCGCGGGTGCGAGTGCAACCGCGACCGCCGATGTCGAAGCGGTCGATGCGCCTACTGAGTCGCCGCGTGTCACGGCGGAACAGGCGGTTGCAGACGTGCTGGCCCACACGAACGGACGCCGGTTCGAAAGCGACGACCGGCGGCACCGCTGGCTGATGGGCCGTTTGATGGAACAGCATCGCGGCCGGCTGCCCGGCGCCGACCTGGCAAAGCTGCTCGCCCCTTCATAGCAGGACACTTGCTTGCGTCTTCATTCGTTATTCGCCATTCGCTATTTGCTATTCAACACGCCCGCCAGCAGCCGGTGAAAATGATGCGTCCCCTGCTCGCGCGTCGGCGAGTATCGCCCGCGGTCGTACAGTCGCGAACTGACGCCCCGCTGGCACAGCTCGACGATGGACTCATCCTCGCGTTCGACGCGGTCCAGTTCGGCCCCGGCCCCGTCGCTGAGCTTCGACTCGTCCCACACGTACGCGATGAACGACACGCGGGTGCGATCGACCGCCAGCGGCTTGACCACGTTGATCGACAGGCCCCACGGATAGAAGTTCAGCATGAGGTTCGGAAACAGCCAGAAGTAATAGCCGGCCACCGCCTGTCCATGATCGGGCGAATCCGCCGGCAGCTCGAACACGTGCTCTCCGCCGGCGCTGATGCCGAGTTGCAGGCTGCAATGATCGAACAACTCCGTGCGATAGCGGCCGTAGTCGAGCGCTGCGTTCAGCGACGCATGGACGTAGGGAATGTGGAATCCTTCGAGATAATTCTCACAGTACAGCGCCCAGTTGGCGTGAACCAGGTAATCGCGGCTTCGTGCCGCGTCGCGGCGAAACGCTTCGAGCGGAAGCCAACCGACCCGCTCTGTGACCGGTCGCAACCACGCCTCGAACGGCACGGCCGGCGACAGCCCGGCAAACAGCAGCCGCCCCCATCGCTCCAGCGGCAGTCTCGGCAGGCTGTCACGTTCGGTCGGAAAGTTCACCGCTTCCGCGAACTCCGGCATGTTCTCGAACGATCCGTCCAGCTTGAACCGGCGCCCGTGATAGCGACAGCGCAGCCCGTGTTCGATGCCCGCATGCTCACACACGAGATTCGCGCGATGCGTACACACGTTGGACACACAGTGGATCGCGTCCTCGCGATCGCGCGTCAGCAGCAGCGGCTCGTTGAGCATGCCCTCCAGCAGCGTGAGCGGATACGTCTGCCCCGGCACGCGCACGTCATCCACGTCCGCTGCAAGTTGCCATGAGCGCGCAAACACCCGTTCGCGCACCCGCTCGAACACGGTCGCGTCGGTATAAACCGCCGAAGGAATCGTCTCGGCCACGCGAATGTCGGGATCGATCTGGAATTGAGCCATATCGCCTCGTTGCCCGTCGTCGCACCCAGTGTATTCACCCCAACGCTCACTGACCAGCGGAGCGATGACCGTCACGACTGCCGGGAAAACGTCCATCGCAGTGACTTATTCAAGCAGCGCGCCTTGAACTGCCCCCCCGCAACTCTGTACGATGAAAACGGTCGCGGGCCGGGCGGCCTCAAGCGTCAGGCGAAGCTGCCGGGGTAGATGAGGTACAAGGAGGCGTGTTACGGCTCAGCGCATGGCCGCGCCCGTCAGCCGTGCTGTTTGGTCGCCGACCTCGCGCTGAGCCGCGCGCGGCCGGTGTCGGACATCACGCGACGATGATCGATCGAGATCCGACCGGGGTATGAGCGGCGTACGCGCGATGGTCGCGACATCCGTCGCCCAGCCCGATCTTTTTTTCTGGAGGAGAATGACCATGACCAACCGACGTGTTGTCCTGTCGGCGCTCTGCGCGCTGGCCTGTGGCACGCAGGCCGTCTGGGCGGATTCGCAGAGCTATTTGGGTTCAGACCGCGTGCCGGTCGCCGGCGTGACCGCCCCGGCGGCGATTCCCGGCGGGCCGACGACGTCTGCGTCGCTCACCTGGTTCGACAACAAGGCCGACTTTGAGGCGGCCGCCGGCGCGATGATCTGCCTCGAGGATTTTGAGGAAAACACGATGCCCGGCGGGGCTGACCTGCATCCGGACGTCATCGAGAGCGACGTTCCCTGCAACCCTCAGCCGTGCCACTTCCCGCAGGGCCTCACCGGTTGCGACGGGATGGCGTATCAGACCAACGACCGGGGCGGCGCGCCCGACATCCCCAGCCCGACGCCGGGAGGTTTCGTTCTGGCGCTGCTGACGGCCGGCTTCGGCGGCGTCTCCAGCGACGTACTGATCGCCGACCGCTTTCCCATGAGCATCGACGTGGTCCTGAAGCGCGATGACGTGTTCGGCTTCGGCTCTACGCCCGTCAGCCTGGCCGGCGGGCAGACGGTCGACATCCGCGTCTACGACGTGGACAACACCTTCCTCGGGATGAAGAACGTTCCGGTTCGACCGAACGGCAGCTTCTTCTTCGGCGTCATCTCGGACGATGCCGCCATCGGCCGCGTCAACGTCTTCGACCCGTTCGGCGGCAACAACGGGGCGGAGGGATTCGACAACGTGCAGATCCACGGCGCCGGCGGTCCTGAACAGACTTGCGTCTACTATGACAAGAGAATCAAAGCTCGCGGTGGGTGCGGCGCGTGTCCTGTTGCAGGCGAGTGTGGCACGCACACCGAGGCGGTTTGCGCTTCCGTCGAGGAGTGCGGCAAGAAGATCACTGCCGTGATCGACTGTCCGGACGGTAAGGGAGGGGAATGCAAGATCACGCGGCAGCGGATGGCCTGCGTGGAGTAGCCGACGAGGCGGCGCCAGCGAAGCCGTGACCATGTCTCGCTTGTGACCCTTGGCCGGGTGTCACTGCACTCTCGCAGTGGCACCCGGTTTGTCGTTGGCGAGGTCTTGTGCGAACTTAAACATCAACAGGCGTCAACGGCACGCGCACCGTCCGCGACCGCACCGCGTCCACGAGCGGCCTGAGTCATCGTCGCTGTCCCGATCGCCAACTCGACGGACTGTGAAGCCGAGCCGAACAACACCGCTCAGCGACCCGCCGCAGATCCGCGCCTGAGTGAGGTACGCTCTGTCGTGCGTCAGCGCCCGTTCGCGGCGTCAATCGAGGTATAACCGAATTTCGTTGATGGCGGTCGGCAAAAAGGTGGCGTACTCTC
>CAZYLK010000301.1:167-4238 GCA_964648365.1 uncultured Phycisphaeraceae bacterium | reverse complement strand
AGCCGTCCAGGTCATGTCGCACGAACCATCGCATGGGCGCGCCATCCGCGGGTCAGTAAAGAATTAACGCAAAGACGCGAAGGTGCAAAGGCGCAAAGTCAGAAGAATGATCGACGCAGACAGCACGCGCGAGTCGCCGGCATCCCCGATGGGCACCGGCCCGCCAACCCGTCGCGCCTCAGCACCTTTGCCCCTCTGCATCTTCGCGCCTTTGCATCTTTGCACCTTTGCGTTGATTTCCTCACGGACCTGGTGATCGGGTAAGGGTCGCGCCTCGGTGCACCCCGCCACGCGTTACGGGCTGGCGCCGAAGTCGACCTTCGGCGTTTCGCGTGCCGCGTCGGGCGTCTCGAAGTATTCCGCCTGCTCGACGCCGGCCCATGAGGCGTAGAGGGAGCCGGGGAAGAGACGAATCTTCGTGTTGAGCGCTTTGACCGCGTCGTTGTAGTCCTTCCGCGCCACGGCCAGTCGATTCTCCGTGCCTTCGAGGGAGTCCTGCAGCTTGAGGAACGACTCGTTGCTCTTGAGTTCCGGGTACTGCTCCTGGATCACCAACAGGCGCGAGAGGGCGCTTTCGTAGGTTCCGGTCGCCTCCGCGCGCTGCACGGCGGATTGGGCGCCGGTGTACGCCGCGCGGGCCTTGGCGATGGACTCGAAGACCTCCTTCTCCTGCGCCGCGACGCCTTTGACGGTGTTCACCAGGTTCTCGACCAGGTCGAATCGCCGCTGCAACTGGTTGTCCACCTGAGCCCACTGGCTCTTTACGCTCTCATCCATCGCGACGACGCTGGTGTATCCGCCATAGCCGCAGGCGCCGATGATGAGAATGCCCAGAAACGCCGAAACCGCCATCAACAACAAGGCTTTACCCAGGTTCATACCGATGCCTCCGCTGCTTCCACTCCCGGTCGCACTTACGCCGCCCGCGCCGCCCAGGGCCGCGCCGCAACTCGCGCAGAACGCGGCCGTGGCCTTGTTGGGCGCTGTACAACTCGGACAATTCCTACCAACTGGCGCCACCGCCGCCTCCTCCAAATCCGCCGCCGCCAAAGCCGCCTCCGCCGCCCCAGCCGCCGCCACCGCCAAACCCGCCGCCGCCGAAGCCGCCGCTGCTCCAACCGCTCGACCGGCCGCCACTGCCCAGCGCGTTGCTGAGCACGCTGCCCCAGAAGAGGCCCTCCAACAGCCCGCCGCCGCGCCAGGCCGAGTAGCGGCGCCGCCGGCCGAGCACGGAAAAGACGATCAACAGCAGGAACAGCAGCGGACAGATGCCGCCGGCACAGGCCGCACCGCCGCCGGCGCTGCTTCGATGACGCGCCGTTTGCATCTTCGGCATCCCGGTCAGGGATATTTCGTGGGCGTCGGCCACCTTGTTCGCGACGGCCACCGTGCCTTCCAACATGCCTCGGTTGGTGTCGCCGCGTTTGAAGTGCGCCGCCATGTTGTTGCGGGCGACACTGCCACAAAACGAATCCGGCAGAATGTGCTCGATGCCGTAGCTCGTGTGGATGCGCGCCTGCCGTTCCTTGACCGCGACGCAGATCAGCGCCGTGATCTCCACATCGTCAGCCTGTTCGTTCCACACCCGGGCGGTGCGCTGGACGAAGTCAAAGAACGGTTCGCCGTCGGTTGTGGGCACAGTCAGGACCAGGATTGTCTCCTTCGCCTTGGTGTCCAACTCGCCCAGCCAGGTATTCATCTGCCGTTCGGTCGAATCGTCGATGATGCCGGCCCGATCGACGACGTGGGTGTCGCGCGGCGGCAGAGGTACGTCCACCCGTGCCAGCGCCGGCAGCGGCAGCAGCGACGCCAGCGCGGCGATCGCCGCCGCGCACCTTAGCCGCTTACCCTCGGCGCACCTCATCGAACCTGCTCCAGCTTGCGATCGACGTGTGTCGCAAGCACGGCCACGTCGGCGTAGAACGCCTGAAAATCCTCCCAGCCCGGCTCATAGCCGCGATCGAGCGCGTGCTTCAATCCGCTCAGTTCACGTCCGCACATCCGCGCCGCCGCTGCGACGACGTCGCCCCGCGGCGTCGCCTCGCGTTGCCCTTCGAGCCACAGCACGCCGCGCAGCGTGCGCACCAGGTCGTCCGCCAGCGCGTGCTGGAGTTCGGCCAGCAAGAAATCCTGATCGGCCGCCTTCAGCAGACCCTGCCGCAACTGGATCAGCAGCCGTTTGAACTCGCGCTCGCACTGCAATCGCACATGTTCGGCCTCGAACGTCAGCCGCGCAAACGGATCCTCGCCCCACAACGCGACGTGCTTCTGTTGAATCTCGATCAGTTCGAGCGGAAACGTATCGCGGGAGCTTTCAATGTAAGAAGGCGTCATGACCAGCGGCGCCGCGATCCGCAGCCCGCCGAGTCTCGGCCCCTGCCCCGCCAGCGTCCGCAGCGCGCCCAGGTCGATCTCGTCCACGACGAGTACGCTGGCGACGACGTCGGCCTTCGCGTCGAAATCAGGCGTCAGCGCCCGCCCGAAGACCACCAGAGCCGCCGCGTGGCCGCCGAAGCAGTCGTCGATCAGCCGGGCATACTCCCGCACCGGCCCCGCCACCGAAGGGTGGATGCGTTCGATTCCGTTGAGTTCGGGCACGACAGACTCCTGTGGCGTCGGCGGACGCGCAGCACGTATCGACGTCGCGACGTCCGACCTCGAGGACGGGCCGCGCGACACCGGCGACGCCCACTCGGACCCTAGCGGAACCCGGGCGATCGGGCCAGTAGAAACGACGGTCGAAGTTGGAACGAATCCTCGGTCCCTGACTCGAAAGCCCGCGTCCGGCTCGTCATCGCCCGCGTGGAAGGTCAGGCAAGCCGGCGCGGGGGTGGCCGTCAGCGATTATTCACAGCCGGCCCGCTTCCCTTTCACCTTCTTGCAGCGTCCCGGTCCATCCGGGCAGTCGATGGTTGCGCTCAAGTTGTTGGCGCAGTCATTCTTCTCTCTGCAAGGCTGGTCTGACGCGATATGATCACCCTTGACCGGGCACGACTGGCACCCGCCCTTGGGCCTGGCGTCTTTCTTGACCAGATAGTTGCACAGGCCCAATCCGACGACTTCGACCGTCACTTCGTCCAGATACGACTCGACCGGGAACTGCAAGTCGCTGAAGTGGACGTAGGTGAAGCGGTCGAGGTGCGTCTGCGTGCCGGAGCGGAAGGGCAGATCGACGCCGACGAGTTCGAGCGGGTCGTCGCCGGCCGCCCAGGACATGTCGTAGCGGTCGGCCACCAAGTCGATGTCGAGCTGAACCGTCTGCCAGGTCTCGAAGGGGTAGCTGTCGACCACGACGACGTTTCCGGGACTGTAGATGATGGTCCCGTCGGCGAGCCACAGAAGCTGCGGGCCGCGGTCGGTGGTGTTGACGTAGCCGCCGCCGCCGTGATCGCCGCCGATGTAGACCGCTCCGCCGCCGTTCGGCCCCGGAACGTAAATCTGGAACGTCACGCGGACGGTCAGTCCGTGCGTCTCCTCGATTCGCTCGTTGAACAGGTTGGGCAGGTGGGTAAAGCCGGTGCTGCGGTCGCTTTTGAGATGCAGCGAGTTGCCGCTGCGGTTGGGGTCGAAGGATGCAGTCTCGACGATGCTCACGTCTTCGGCGTTGACCTCGCCCAGCGCCGCGTCGATGTAACTCTGCGGGAAAAACCACGCCCCGGCCGGCACGCCCGTATCCGGGTTGGTGCCGACGGTGAGGGTGTCCATGTTGCCGTCGCTGATGATCTCGCCGGCGCTAAGCGGCGATGACGACCATGCGGCCGCGGTGATGACGAACATGCCGAAAGGAACGAACGACTTGCGCGATGCCATTGACGAACCTCCTTCCAGAAACCAGACGTGGAGCCGCCGACAGGCGGTGGGTGCGGCCGATGTCGGCCGCCGGGAAACAGGGCGGATTCTACCCGACCGCCGGCGGGCAATCCATGAGCCGTCGTCACTCGGGCAGCGCGGCGAAATCCGCGTGGGCGGGCCGGGGGCCTCTGAGGGTGGCGCCGGTTTGTAACCGGTGGTCCGGTGTGGCGCCGGTTTGTAACCGGTGGTCCGGTGTGGCGCCGGTTTGTAACCGGTGGT
>CAZYLK010000301.1:0-67 GCA_964648365.1 uncultured Phycisphaeraceae bacterium | reverse complement strand
CCGGTGTGGCGCCGGTTTGTAACCGGTGTTAGCTGTGGCACCGGTTTTTTACGTAAGATGCCGGCGC
>CAZYLK010000300.1:0-4246 GCA_964648365.1 uncultured Phycisphaeraceae bacterium | reverse complement strand
TGTCGAACACGGCTTCCGCGTACCACATCGTGTTCGAGCCGTTGTGCCAGCGTCCTTCCGGGCTGATCACGACCCAGCCCAGTGCGTAGTTGCCGCCGAAGGGCGTTGTGTGCAGACGCTCGTACGACGCTTTGGTCAGAAAACCCTCGCGGCCGGCAGCGTGGACGCTCAGGTACGTGGCCAGGTCGGCCAGTGACATGTGGATGCGCCCGGCCGGGCCGAGGGCGGGGGGGTTGTCCGCGTCCGGCGGGACGGCGACGCGCTTGCCGTCGACGGTGCGGTGGCCGCGCGGTTGAGCGTCGGGCGTGTCGCCCTGCGGGCCGCCGAAGCCGGCGCTTTTGAGGCCGAGCGGGCCGAAGACTTCCTTACGCATCAGATCTTCCCACGATTGACCCGTGGCGGATTCGAGCATGGCGCCGGCCACGATGAACCCGTTGTTGGAGTACTCATACGTCTCCTCCTTCGGGCCGACGGGTTCCTGTTCCAGCGCGATCTTCACCCAGCGCAGCCGATCCGCGATCCGGTCTTCCGGCTCCGCGGCGAACGAGGCGAACATCCACCCGGGGATGTTGGCCTGCAATCCGGATCGATGCGACAGCAGGTGCATGAACGTGACGTCGCGATATTGCTTGTGGATGTTCGGCACGGCGCCGCCCAGGCGCGCGCCGACGGTGTCGTCCCAGGATACCTTGCCCTGCTCCACCAGCCGGGCCACGAGGGTGGCCGTGAAGGACTTGGTGATCGAGCCCAGGTGCCAGAGATCATCAGGCGTGACCTTCGTTTCGCCGCCGACCACGCGGACGCCGTCCACGGCAATGGCGGGCCTTTCGCCCGCGTGCATCACGACCAGCCCCAGCGCCGGGACATCCGCCTCCGCCCGCGTCTTTGCGGCGAGCGATTGTAAGTGCGGCTTCGTGGCGGGGGGCTTCGCGGTGTCCTGCGGATGGGCGGCGGCGGCGTAGAGCAGGCTGATCAGCAGCGTGGGTGCGCACACGTGGCGGATTCCTCCGGCGGAGTATGGCCGGCTCCGCCGCGCGAGGGTGGCGGCAGGCGGTGGGCCAGGGTCAGACTCTTCGCAAGTCTGACCGCTGTACCACAATCCGTTCGGGCGTGCCAATACTGTCACGAGTCGCGCTGCAGCGATCTGCCGGTCTGAAGCCGCGAACGGGCGGGTCAACAGGTCGCGATGTCCCGTACGCTGGCTCGGCAGTCGCCGCGGCGCTGGGGCGCGTGATGGTCGCTCGCATCTGCGGCCGCTTGTTCGCTTGCGTGGGATGACGACTACGGGAGGCGGTACACTGTCCGTTCAAACCGCCTCTGCCCCATCCGACCGTGGCCGTACCAGCGTTGCCGACCGGCCGGGCGTCCAAACGAATGACCGGCTCGCTTTCGCCGCCGCCCGACTTGGGCGTCTCGCCGTGATATCATCCGCAATCGACGGCTTCGCACACGTCGCGGCAGTGCTCGATGCATATCTCGCGTTGGCCCGACTGATCCTCCCAGGTGGCCCGCCCGCGACCGGTGGGGCCGATCGTCACGCATCGCGACTCGCCCTCGTCGCTGATCAGCGAGAGCACCGTACCGCGGCGGTACGCTGTCGAGAGCTTGGCAGCCAGCGTGTTCTTGCGATTGCAGGTGACCTTGAACTTGCGGATATCACCGCAGTAGGCGGGCGTCATGAGATAAGTCTGGTAACCGCTTCCGGGAATGTAGGTCGTGCCGACGATTTCACTCCTGTCGTTGATCGCGAGCGCGGTGAGCAATCGCTGCTCCCGACAGTTGACTGGTGCCAACTGGTGGAGGTCGGTCATGACACCGTCCCGCCACAAGAACGGGGTGATTTCGCCGCGCCGAACGCTCGTCCTTCCGACGATCTGACCCTTGGCATTGATGTCAGACGCATCGCTGTACCGACGGCCTAGAGCTTCGAGTTCCACCATGCCCTCGTCCTCGGTCCACAGGAACGCCCGGGTCCGCCCATCACTGTTCCTAGCCTCGCCGACGACCATGCCGGCTTCATTGATGGCGGTTGCCGAGCTCTCGCTTCCCCCCAGCGTGCCGAGATCGCGCGGTGGCTGCCCCTCGCTCCAGAGCACGGCCCGCCTCCTGTCGGGTTCCACAAAGTCGTCCCCGACGATCTGACCGTGATCATTAATATCACGCGCGCCGGATAGGATTCCATAGAGCGAGTCGAGTGGCGTCATCTGCCCATCGCGCCAGAGGAAGCCGCGAATCTGCTTGTCCGCCGTGTCTGACCAGCCGACAACCCACCCCAGGTTGTTGATCGCGCTCGCGGTGCTTTCGTCTCCGCCCAGCGTCCCGAGATCCGTCATGCCACCCCGTTCCCAGACATACGCGTGCGATTGACCCTCCCTTAGATCCGCCGAGCCGACGATCTGGCCGGCGTCGTTGATGTCGCGCGCTACGCTGTACGAGCCGCCGAGCGTGCCCAGGTCAAGGATCCAGTCGTGGCTCCACAGAGTGGCGCGTCTGAACTCAGGCCAATTGGACCATCCTACGGTATCGCCGTTTTCGTTGACACTGAATGCGTCCGAACCCTCCGTGAACGGGAAATTCTCGGGGTTGACCAGAAGGTAATTCTCCGGCGGCGGAAGACAAGCTGCCTCGCCGCAAGCCTCCGGACAGCCGCCCACGCAGACTTCCACATCGTTGCTTTGTCCAGTCCACTCGGTCCGCACCCGGCCGCGGGCGTCCACTTCCAGGAATCGCTTCGTAGCGCCTGGACCGGTGATTCCGATCAGCGAGCCGGCGGGCAGCCGCGTCTTGACATTGGCTCGCACTGCGTCACCCCGGAAGCAAGTGACTTCCACTCGCTTGATGTTGCTGCAGACGGGGTTGGCGACGACCTCTTTCGTGAACCCGCGGCCGCCGAGGATCTGGCCCGCGGCATTCGTCCCGCGGGCCGCCACAAACTCGCCGTCGAACTGGGGCGGCAACAGTGCATTAAGATCGGTCATCAGGCCGTCGCGATACCGGAACGCACGCGACTCTGCACTTTCGTCATACGCGGAGCCGACGATGGTCCCATCATCCAGAATCGCGTGAGCCAGGCTTTGCTCGCCGCCGAGTGTGCCCAGATCGGTGATTCCAGACTCGGGCGTCCAGAGGAACGCGTGTCTTTGGTCCGGTCCCAGCCACGACCGACCCACGACGTGCCCAGCGCTGTTAATCGACAGCGGTTGGGTTCTTTCGTACCCCAGATTGCCCAGATCAATCGCTACGCCTTTGTCCCACAGAACCCCGGCGTCACCCGACGTTCCGATGACCTGTCCCGTGCGGTTCACGGCGGAAGCTGCGCTGGTGTGGTTGACGTCCAGTGGCGGCAACATGATGACGTCCTCCGGCCGCGAAAGCCGCAGCAGGAAGGCGCGGCTGCCGCCGGGCGAATACGAGCCGTAGCCAACGATGTAGCCTTGTTTGTTGATGTCCGTGGCCTCCCTCAACTCCCAGCGGGCTCTGGCGCCCCCGATCAGATCGTTCAGATCGGTCATTACGCCGTCCTGCCAGATGAAAGCGTGTCGACTGATAGATCCTTCTTCGTACTCAGCCCACCCGACCACGCGCCCGCGGTCGTCGATTGCCTCGGCGGCGCTGTCGTCGCCGCCCAGTGTGCCGAGTTCCTGAGGGAGTCCGTGTTCCCAGAGCACCGCACGCCACGCACGGATGTCGTCGCGGCGTACATAGCCCACGACCTGACCATGTTCGTTGATGTCCACCGCTGTGACTGAGTTGTCACTCAGGCCCTGGAGTTCCGCGAAGGCGAGTGGATCCTCCGCTCGAACCGCCCCCGAAACCGCCCACAGCGAAGCGATCACCACGCCCACGAGACCCGATAGTTCCCGACACTTCCCCATCGCGCGTTCCTTTTGAAGACACATGGCGGCCCCGCCGTCACCGAACATCTTTCGCTGCTCCGCCGAACCCGTGTCCCGACGCAGACGCCTGGTCGGCCAGCCCTGCCGGCAGCCTCCGCCCGAAGCGGTCGCCGCCGGGCGGCATGGACGCCATCAACGTATAGACGCTGCGGCGGCGGATTCGACGGGACTGGGTCCAGCAGAATTCTCGGCCCCGCTGTGGGTCGTGTGGCGGCACCCTGCGCCAGGCCGGCGCCTGGTGCGATCATAAATATCGCAGCCACAATTGATTACGGTTACGGCTCAGGCGACTCGTCGCCGCGAGTCACGGCTGATTCTCCCGCTCCAGAATCTCCCGGGCGATCTCGGAG
>CAZYLK010000299.1:0-4260 GCA_964648365.1 uncultured Phycisphaeraceae bacterium | reverse complement strand
GGCCGATCATGATCCACCGGGCGCCGCACGGCAGCATGGAACGCTTCGTCGGCATCCTGATCGAGCACTTCGCCGGCGCGTTCCCACTCTGGCTCTCGCCGGTGCAGGTCGGCGTGGCGTCGGTCAGCGAGAAGAGTGCGGATTACGCCCGAACCGTGTTTACCCAGTTGAAGGCGGCCGGCCTGCGAGCCGAACTGGACGTGTCGGACGAGAAGATCGGCCCGAAGAAGCACCGCTTCCGGGCGGCTAAGGTGAATTACATCCTCGTCGTGGGCGAGGAAGAAGTCGCCGCCAATTCGGTCAACGTCAACGACCGCGGCGGCAAGATGATCGGCAACATGACGGTGGACGGCCTGGTGGCCGCCTGCAAAGACGAAATCGAGCGGCGGACATTGGAATCGCCGCTGACAACCCGCATCGCCGGCTGATCGCCGGACGAAGGGAAAGAGGGAGTCAGGGAGTGAGGGAGTCAGGGAAGAAACCGTCGGAGCATCAAGCCTCCGCGCGCTCTTCCCTTACTCCCTCATTCCCTAACTCCCTTACTCCCTCCGACAGGCTGTAATGGTATCGTAGTTTTTCAAGGAGACGTCTCATCGCGAAGTCACTTCGAATCAATGAGCAGATTCGGATTTCCCCCATCTTCCTGATCGATCACGAGAACGAGAAGCGCGGGATCACCCCGACGCGCGATGCGCAGCTTCTGGCCCGCGATCTGGGGTTGGACCTGGTGGAAGTCGCGCCCATGGAGCGGCCGCCCGTGTGCCGCATCATGGACTACGGCAAACACAAGTACAACCAGAAGAAGCGGCAGAAGCAGAGCACCGCTCACGCGATCACGATCAAGGAAATCCGCCTGCGCCCCAAGACCGACGATCACGACCGGATGATCAAGCTGAACCACGCCCGCGGCTTCCTCGAAAAGGGCCACAAGGTGCAGTTCACCATGCTCTTCCGCGGCCGCGAGCGATATCTGAAGGATTACGCCCGCGAGAAGTTCGACGACGTGATCAAGGCGCTGGGCGACACGATCAAGATCGAGCGCCCGCCGGCACAGGACGGACGGCGCATGACCATGGTGGTTGCGCCGGCGACCGCAACCGCCACGGCAGGCGGTGCCGCCAAACCTGCGGCCTCGGGGAACGCCCGATCGGCCGCAGCAGCGGACGCCGCACCAAAGCCCGCGGCGCCGGCAGCGGCCGCCGCTCCTGCGGAGCCGCACGTGTCGGTTAGCGAGGGGAGCTGACGCTGGGGCTGCCGCCACGGGCTGCCGTCGCAGGGATCTGTCGGGGCCGTCCGTGCTTCGCCGGCAGCCACACGTTCCACGGCCGCGGCCGGGGCCGGTTGGAGGCGACAGAGGGGGATAGACCGAACTGAGCGCCACGCTCTTCCCAACCAGCATCGGTCTGGACGAAGCGTACGCACGCTTCCCGACGACCCGCTATCTGGGAAGCAAGCGCCGGCTGGCGACGCGCATCGTCCGCGCGGTGGAATCGCTGCCTGTCCGGTCCGTGCTGGACGCGTTCGGCGGGACCGGCGCGGTGGCGTACGCGTTCAAGTGCGCCGGCAAGGCCGTCCATTACAACGATCGGCTGGCGTTCAACCGGCAGATCGGCCTGGCGCTGATCGAGAACGCCGCCACCACGCTGGACAGCGGCACCGTCGAGTCCATCGTCGCGGCCGGCCGGTCAGCCGCAGGCGGCGGGTTTATCGAGTCCACCTTCGCGGGCATCTACTTCACCGACCCGGAAAACCGCTGGCTGGATGGCGCCGTGGCGGCCATTCACGCCCTGCCGGACCGCTACGCCCGGGCACTGGCGCTGTTCGCTTTGTTCCAGGCGGCGCTGGCGAAGCGCCCGTACAACCTGTTTCACCGCAAGAACCTCTACATGCGGCAGGCTGACGTGGCCCGCGGGTTCGGCAACAAGGCGACGTGGGATCGCAGCTTCGAGGCGCATTTCCGCGCTGCCGCCCGAAGCGCCAACGCGGCCATCTTCGACGCCGGTCAGCCCTGCCGGGCGACGCGGTGCGACGCGCTGGAGGTCGACGGCCGCTTTGACCTCGTGTACATCGACCCGCCCTACGTGAACGCGTCGGGGGTCGGCGTTGACTATCGCGACTTCTATCACTTTCTCGAAGGGCTGGTCGAGTTTGACGATTGGGGCGGCCGCATCGATCGGTCGTCGAAGCACCTGCGGCTGATTCGGGAGGCGGACCGATGGTCGAACCCGACAACGTGCGTCGACGCCTTGCGGCAGTTGATCGAACGGTACTCCGACGCGGCCCTGGTCGTCTCGTATCGCAGCGACGGCATCCCGTCGATCGACGAGATCACCGAGATGGTCCGCACCCGAAAGCGGCGCGTCAGCGTGGAAGAACTGGCGAGCCGCCCGTACGCGCTGTCGACCAATCGGCGGACGCGGGAGATGCTGGTGGTAGGGTCGGCTTGATCGCGGCGGAACCGGCTTTTCAGACCCGTTTGTGCCTCATCCAGTCTACTCGTGTCGCATTCCGAGAGACGCAGTATCGGGCCGAGGCAGCGGGAAGCTGCCCCGGCCCAACGCTTGCTTACTGCGCCTCGCGCACGGGTTCATTCCTCGCAAGCCGGAACAACAATCGGATTCACCAGTTCCAGCACACGATCGTTGTACTCGGGGTCGACGAAGTTCTCGCTACTGACGTCGAACGTCAACGTGTGCGTGCATCCCTCAGCAGGCACGACCACACGCACCTGATCCGGCGCCGATAGATCAGGCAGCCGTTGGCAATCCGGTCCCTTCGCCGCCAGGTAAATGAGGAAACCTCCATCCGCCCCAGTCGGAAGTGGATGCGTCTCTCTGGTGGTGATCTCGCCGCTGGTGACCAGCATTGCATCTAGCTCGACTCCGGGAAGTGGTTCCTGCGACTCCGTATCCAAGAGACGGCCACGCAATCTCAACTCGCCATCTGGGTTTGCGGGGGGAAGACACCATTCGATACAGCCGGTAACAGAAAGGAGCAGGACGGCCGCCGATACACGCAGACTCGCATTCCCGATCCGACCACGTTTCTCGCTCTCTTGTATTGTCATATCCCATTCCTCTGTCGCTTCTGGCTATGAACTGGATTCACAGCACTCTTCATTCATCATAAACCCGACGCGACACGCACCGGAATAGTCGTCGGGATCCTCCGGTACCGGACAGCCGTCACCCCCTGGGTTCACACAATCAGGGTCATCGAGGTAGCCACAGGAATGCGCCATTTCGTGAAACATAGTTCTAGCGCATCTGCATGTGTCCGCGTTTTCTGGTTCGCAATACCAGATTCTCGTTCCGTAGTTACTGCATCCAGCTGCATTGCCGCAGGGCCCGCAATCATTGGATGTAGAGCAACTCACCCTCGCACGCTCGAACGAGGACCCGCCGCATCCCGCTCTTCCCTTCATACACTTCTTAAATCCCAGGGAAACTCCCGTGAGGTTGTTGATGAGCTCACTGAGTTCATCAAGATCATCTTTGCATGATATAGTACGGTTCTCGCAGCTCTGCCCGGATCCGTCAAAGAACTGCGGACCATCGCACTGAGTGGGTGGCGTGTAGGGCTTGAAGAAGTCGACAACATAGTTCACACCCATAATGAGCCAATTGCCGAGCTGTTGGAGCGAGTTTGCCAGATTCAAAGCTAATGCGTCCTCTGGATCGCACCCGAAGAGATCGATCAGGGTCTCCTCAAGCTCCTCGTCGGTTCCCTCGTCGGTCTCCAGCCCGTTGGCGACGGTATAGGCCCATCCACCTTCGTAAGTCAGGGTCGACGGCGACTGGAAGTATGAAATGTACCCGCAGATGTGCAGTTCATCGTCGTCCAGTTCGACGGACAGACTGAGCGTGTACGTGATGGAGTCGCGCGTGATGACCATCACGCTATCGACAGTGCCGAGATCGGGATCGACCGTAAGGAAGGCTGTGCCGGTCGCCTCCGTTGTGCCGTCCACGGACAGGAGTATAGGTGACGATGCAAACACAACGCCGGAAGTGTCCTCGACCACAGTGGGTTCACCGATGTGGGACACCCCGCCGCACCCGTCGCCCTGGGCGCTCAGATCCTCAACCAGGATCTCCAGCATGTCGCCAATATCTTCGATGTCGTCGATATCAGGGGCGGCCAGCGCCGTGGCGGCCGGGAGAGCGGCCATCAAACAAACAGCACAACGGAACGGAACGGAACGGAACGGAACGGAACGGAACGGAACGAGGCAGTTTCGAGACATCATCGGGACTCCTT
>CAZYLK010000298.1:0-4373 GCA_964648365.1 uncultured Phycisphaeraceae bacterium | reverse complement strand
TGCGTGAAAGACCCGGCGGGCATGCTCGAACGTGGCACGGCCTTCCAGGCCGTGTGATTCAGAGGGCGGCAGGCGCGCCTGCCTGTCGTGAAGCAGTTTCCCTCCGGGCACGTCAGGCACCAAGTCGCAATCACGGGCAAGATGCCCGTGCCACGCGCGCCGCCACGTCATGATAGCCCGCGGATTGCGTCACGCACCCGGCCACGGCCGCGGCGGCCTCGGCAGGGCGAAAACGGCGGCCGTTTCTGCTACAATTGGCCCATGTCGGGTCGATCGCCGTGCCGTAGCCTGCGTTCACGCTAGCGTCGATCCCGGAAATGCGCAGAGAGATTCGTTCGGCAGGAGAAGCGGTGATGAGTGAATGGGGACGACGCACGGACACCAGTGGCTACGCCGGTGCGAATGGTGCGAATGGCCGGAACGGTGCGAATGGTGCGAATGGCCGGAACGGTGCCACTGCTCGTGAGCAGTGCAGTCGCAATGCGGATCGCCGCCGGCCGCGTGTTTGCAGGCCGCTTCAACCTGCGCCATTCGCGACGGGACTACCAGACCATCCGCGCGGGCAAAAGCCCGCGGCTCGCCCTACGGCTCGCGGGCAGAGGTTCTCCTCGCTCGCCGTCGTAGTCGCCGCGGCCGCGACCATCGCCGCGACCGTGCTGCCATCCACCACCGACGCCCAAGTCCCCCCCCTCAACGTCGAACTCGTCGCCAACTGGGACGGCCAGCCGCAGAATTACACCGCCGCCGACCTGTGGGCCGACGACAAGGGCTACGCCTACGTCTGCAACCGGCTGGGCGGGTCCATCGACATCATGGACATTTCCGACCCGCAGAATCCGTTCCTCGACAACACGTACCAAATCCCTGGCGCCAATGCTTTCTGCAACGCCAAGGAGGTGAAAGTCCACGACGGACTGATGTTCATCGGTCTCGACGACGACGGGCAGGATGGGGTCGAGATCGTCGACGTGCGCGATCCGCGGAGTCCGCAGCGACTGGTTGACATCCGCCTGACCAACTTCAGCGACGTTCACAACATGTTTTACGACGGCGGCTATCTCTACGTCGCCAACGGCCGCAACACCGCGTTCGCGGTGGTCGACCTGACCGATTTCGATCCGGACAACCCGCCACAGAGCACGATCACGCAGGCGAAATGGACCATGAACGTCGGCTCGTCGCTGGTGCATGACGTGACGGTCATCGCGGGGCGGGCCTACGTCTGCGGCTGGGATTCGGGAATCTTCGTCTACGACGTCAGCGACATTGCCAACCAGCCGCCGCAGTTCCTCGGCTCCGCCCCCGGCGACAATACGCACTCGGTCTGGCCGACGCGCGACAAGCGCTGGATTGTCTGTGGCGAAGAACGCACGAACGGCGGGCCGGTCAAGCTGTACGAGGTACAGGAGGAGCCGTTCAGCGTCACCCTCCGCGACACGGTGGCCGTGCCGCTGGACGAGTCCCGCTGCGCCCACAACGTCTACGTCGTCGGCTACCGGCTCTATGTCTCCTGGTACAACCGCGGCATGATGGTCTTCGACATCAACCCGGACACGAAGAAGCTCGACCTCGTCGCCCATTACGACACATCGACGGTCAGCGCCAACGTCGCGTATCGCGGGGCGTGGGGCGTGTATCCGTTCCTGGGTCGCGACAAGGTCATGGTGTCGGACAAGGAGACGCAGTTCTGGATCTTCGACGTGCGCGTGCCCGGCTCGGGAGATTTCAACGGGGATGCCAACGTGGACGTGGCGGATTACGCCGCACTGCAGAACTGCTTCTCCGGGGACGGCGAGCCGTACGCTGCGCCGGATTGCGACGTGTTCGATTCGGAAGGCGATCTGGATGTGGATCTCGTCGACTATGACGCGTTTCACGAGCGGATGACGGGGGCGCGGTAATCGCCCGCGGCACCCGCTCGCTTACGCGTCGCGGTTCGGACAGAGCCGCTCGCTTACGCGTCGCGGTGCGGATGGATCGGCGCCGCGCGAAGCGGCGGCTACGGCGCGGGCGGGCTGCCGCTGCGGTCCAGCGCTTCGCCGACCTGCTTGAGAACCTCGCGAGGATCCAGGCGGTCCTGAATCTTGTGAGACTGGTATCGCCACAGGATGCGCCCGTCGCGGCTGACGAGGATGTGCGCGGGAATCGCGATGTCGGCACCGCCGGGGCCCGCGCCGGAATGAACCAGCCCGAGCGCGCCGATCAACTGCCGATCCGCATCCGAAAGGATAGTGAACGGCAATTTGCCGGCGCTGACCACGCGGCGGGAATCCGCGGGCGCATCGACCGACACGGCCGCCACCGTCACGCCCAGCTTACGGAACTCGTCGTAGTGTGCTCCGAACCCGCGGAGCTCTGCCACGCAGTACGGTCACCAGTGCCCACGATAGAACACCAGCAGCGCCGCGCCGTCAGCCGTGAGCGAATCCAGCGAGGTAGCCCGGCCTTCCTGATCCGGCAGGGTGAACGCCGGCGCCTGCGCCATGGCCTCAAATGCGGACGATCCGGGTAGTTTCATGCCCCACAGGAAGCCCCCCACCAGAAGCAGCGCCCACAATCCCGCCACGACGGCGGCGCCGACGGTGCGCCGACGGCGATCCGCCCGCGCGGCAGCAACAGCCAGGCCAAGCCCCGCAGCCAGCGCGATCCACATCGCCAGCCCGGTACGCTGCATCCAGGAGACAGACAGCGTCGCCATCCACAGCGCCGGGGAGACGATCGCCAGCGCCAGCCCCGAAAGTGCGAGGGCGAACCGACGCGGCCGGTCCGGCGCAGTTTCTTGTGTGGGCGCATCGCTCATGGACAACCTTCCGACTCGGGCATCGCGGCCAGGAACGCGGCACTGTAACGGCGCCGCGGATCAGGCTCAACAAGTAGCCTCGGCCTCCGCACCGCAGACCTTGACCGTATGGCTGCCGGGCGGAACGTTCTTGAACTTCGCCTTGGCCTTGCCTTTGTTGTTGGTGGACGCCTGAACGCTGTCGCCCGTGCTGAGCTGGAACGTCACGACGATGCCGGGGTTCGCTTTCTTGAGTTTGGCGGCGAATTTGCCTCGCTTGCACTTGGCGCTGAGCTTCGCCTTATCGCCGCATTGCCCGCCGCCCAGCGCGATCATGCCGGAGAGGCCGCTCCCCATCCCGGTGTCGCCCAGGAACGTGCGCGCGCCCGTGTCGAGGTCGATCTCATAAATCTGCCCGGGCCAGTCGGTAAAGAACATGCGTCCGTCCGACGTCATGGTCGCGTCTTCGATCGTGTTCGGATCCGGCCCGGAGCCTCCGACGAGCGTCGGCTGGGCCGTGTTGACATCAATCGTGTAGAGATCGCCGGTGTGAACGTCGAGGCCGTAGAGCGTGCCGTCGGAGGAAAAGGCCAGGCCGCTGCGAACGGGCGATGCATTGCCGATCTGCGTCGAAGACCCGTCTTCCGGGTCGATCTCGTAGAGCAGGCTGGTGTTGCGGCCCAGGCCGTACAGCTTGTCCGTGTTCGGGTCGAACGCGATGTCGGCGATGGTGGCCAGCCCGGTCGCGGCCACAAACTGAAACGCGCCGGTGTCCACGTCGATCGTGTGCAGGTTGCTGTCGTTGACCTGCATGGCGTAGATGACGCCGTCGGAGGGCCGCTGAGCGAGGCTGAAGAACCGCTCGCTGCCGCCTACCGTCGTCCGTAGCGTAATGATGCCGGTATCGGTGTCGAAGTTGTACAGCCCGCGCGGATTGCCGCCGCCGCCGTTTTCGTCGAAACAGATCAACTCGACGGCGGACGCAGCCACGGCCGTCGCCAGCACGATTCCACAAGCGCCTGCCATCACCGCTTTACACATCGCTCTTTTCTCCTTCCGGCCGATCGCGAAGCAAACGCACCCCCAGGCACGTTCAGCTTCGTCATGTTACCCTTTTCCGAGCGTCGGGTTCAAGGCGCACGCGAGATCGCGATCCGAGCGTGAGGCGAATCGCTGGCGTCGTCGCCGGTCGCCGGCGGGACGGGTCATTACCGCGCGAGTGCATGTCAAAACGGACGATCCGCCACCTCGCGAAGCTCGGGATCGCCCCATGCCCGCGTCGCGTCCATCGCCCAGCGCAGCGTGGTAATCATGCCAAAGTGTTCGCAGATCCCCGCGGCCAGTTCCGCGTCGCTGCACGTCGCGACATCGGCGCCCACGGCACGCGCCGGGATGATCGCCGCCAGCTCATCCACCGTCGTCTCATCGGGAGGCGCCGAGGCATCCGGCCCATCGCCCCCCTCGCCGTTGCCACGCGGGCGTTCGCTCGCACCGTCGCCATGTCGCCTCCGATGCTCGTACAGCAGCCGCCACAACAGCGCATGTACCTCGGCATGTTTGGCCTGCATCGGCGTCTCGCAGCGATATTCGAGTT
>CAZYLK010000297.1:0-4453 GCA_964648365.1 uncultured Phycisphaeraceae bacterium | reverse complement strand
TGATCGGGCGCTACAAGCTGCTGCAGAAAATCGGCGAAGGCGGCTTCGGATCGGTGTGGATGGCGGAGCAGCGCGAGCCGGTCAAGCGGCGGGTCGCGCTGAAGATCGTCAAGCTGGGGATGGACACCCACCAGGTGATCGCCCGCTTCGAGGCCGAGCGCCAGGCACTGGCGATGATGGACCATCCCAACATCGCCCGCGTGCTCGACGCGGCCGCGACCAACGCCGGGCGGCCCTTTTTCGTGATGGAACTGGTCAAGGGCGTGCCCATCACCGAGTACTGCGACACGGAAAAGCTCGATACGCCCGCCCGGCTCGAACTGTTCATCCAGGTCTGCCACGCGATCCAGCACGCTCATCAGAAAGGCGTCATCCATCGGGACATCAAACCGTCCAACGTGCTGGTGACGCTTCACGACGGCGTGCCCGTGCCGAAGGTCATCGACTTCGGCATCGCCAAGGCGACCGGCGCCGAATTGACCGAGAAGACGCTGTTTACCGAGCAGGGCCGCATGATCGGCACGCCCGCGTACATGTCGCCCGAGCAGGCCGAGATGAGCGGCCTCGACATCGACACGCGCACCGACATCTACAGCCTGGGCGTGCTGCTGTACGAACTGCTGACCGGCACGACGCCTTTCGACGGGGCTCAACTGCGCCGCGCCGGTTACGTCGAGATGCTCCGCATCATCCGCGAAGAAGAGCCGCATCGTCCGTCGACGCGGCTGTCGGCGCTGGCGCAGAAGCCGCCAGCCGTCCAGGCGCACCCGACCGCGGGCGGCGAAACGACGAAGGCATCGAGGGTCGCCCGAGCGCGCCGCAGCGATCCGCGATCGCTGGTGCGATCGCTGCGTGGCGATCTCGACTGGATCGCGCTCAAGTGCCTCGAAAAGGACCGCACCCGCCGTTACGAGA
Source organism: uncultured Phycisphaeraceae bacterium (assembly GCA_964648365.1). Classification (GTDB taxonomy): domain Bacteria; phylum Planctomycetota; class Phycisphaerae; order UBA1845; family UBA1845; genus SURF-32. Next base: position 3,538 of record CAZYLK010000297.1, on the reverse strand, counting down.
CGGCCGCGGCGCTTGCGGAGGACGTTCAGCACTACCTCGACGACGAGCCGGTCGAAGCGCGGCCGCCCAGCGCCACGTATCGCCTGTCGAAGCTCGCCCGCCGTCATCGAGGGGTCTTCACCGGCGTGGCCGTGCTGGCTGTGGCCTTGCTGGTCGGGCTGGGGGGGCTGGTCTACGGGTTTGTTGCGGTTTCCGCACAGCGCGACAAGACGATGACCGCGCTGCAGGACGTTGTGAAGACGCGCGACGGCCTGCACGCGGCGCTGGACTTCCTCTCGGACATCCTGGCCGCCGCCGATCCGAACGCGACGCGCGGGCGGGAGGTGACGGTGCGCGAACTGCTCATCGAGGCGGAGGGGCGCATCCGCGCGGGTGAGTTGAGCGGGCAGCCGGTCGTCGAAGCGCGGCTGCGATGCACGCTCGGCCAGACCTTCGGCGCTTTGGGCGACTATGACCGCGCGCTGGATCATCTGACCGCCAGCGTCGCGGCGTTTGAGGCCGGCAATGCGACCCAAACGCCCGAGTGGGCCAGGGCCATGATCGATCTCGGCCTGCTGCGGCTGATGCGCGGCGAATATGACAAGGCGGGCGACTACCTCCACGCCGTCATCGCCGCGGGGTCACAACCGTCTGAGGCGCCCGTGTCGGACATGGCGATGGCCATCCCGCGATCGTACGTCGTGGAGGCCGAAGCGGGACTGGCGGAGACGAGTTACCTACAGGGCCGATATGACGACGCCGTGGCGGCCTTCCGCCGCCTGATCGAAGCAGACGCGGACGGCGTGGCGGCGGACTTGCGTGCGTCGATTCATCAGGATCTTGGCGCGGCCCTTCAGGCAAAGGGTCAATATGACGAAGCGCTGCTGGAACTTGACCAGGCCCTGACGGAGTTCGCACGTCTGAAGGGCGAGATCAACACCGATTATGCCAGCGTCCTCAACGATATCGCCAACACCAACGAGGCCGCCGGCCGGCTCGACAAGGCGGAGGCGGCGCATCGACGCGGGTTGGATATCCGCATCAAGCTGGTGGGGGAGGATCATCCCAGCGTCGGCACCACGCTGAACAATCTGGCGCTGGTGCTGGTTCGCCAGGGCAAGGCGGCCGAGGCCGAGGAGATGTTTCGCCGCTCGCTGGCCAACCGGCGCGCGACGCTTCCGCCGTCGCACTCCGGCATCGCGATCACGTTGAACAACTACGCCCTCGCGCTGCGCGATCTTGGCCGACCCGAGGAGGCGGAGGCGCTGTACGCCGAGGCGGAAGACATCGCGCGCAAAACCCTTCCGCCGGAGCATCTGTTCCGGATCGTTCTGCGTGGCAACCGGGCGGAAAACTGGATCGCGCTCGACCGGGCTGCTGAGGCCGAACCGGTTTTGCTCGACTGCTTCAAGAAGCTCGCCGACACGCGACCGGTCGAAGATCGGCGAACACAGCGCGTCGTGAAGGCGCTGGTCACGTTGTATGAGGCCACCGGTCAGGCAGAGCGCGCGGCCGGGTGGCGAGAGAAGCTGGTCGACCGAGCGCCCGAGTGACAGCCCGTCACAGAAGGCCCCACGTGCCGCGTGGCACCGGCCCGGCAAGGCGGTTGTTCGACTGCCGGCCGGTGAAATCACGGTCTGGAAGACCGTGCCACGCGTCCCACGACGTACCACGACTTCCTCAACGGACTGCTACTCACGGCAGTCCACCACGACCGGCGGCCGGCAGTCAGCCGGGTCGATGAGCGCGACCGTGTGTTCGCCCTCCAGGCAGCAGGTCAGCAACCGCGCCCGCTTGCCGTCGACGTTCATTCTGAAGTCGCGCCCGTTGTCGAGCAGAAACGTGACGGACTCACCGTTGTGATCGCGGTTCCTGTAGCGGACGAGCGCCTTGACGACGCCGTGCTGCCGGCAGGAGGCATCGAACTTCTTTATGTCGTCGCACCGCGAAGGATCAATAAGTCCCGCGTGTTCTACGAGGTAGCCGGTAAGGCCGCGGACGATTTGGACCGCGTAGTCATAGTCGATGTAGCCGGGCGTATCGACCGAGTCGCACAGTCGATGATAGCACGGGTTGCGTTCCAGCCCGTCCTGTTCGATCAGCCAGCACGCCTGAATGCCCCGCGCCTCGAAAGGCGCGTGGTCGCTGCGGTCGAGCTGGCCGCGAATTTCGGCGGCCAGGTTGCTGTAGCGGGCCACGGCCTCGCCCAGCGCGGATTTGATAGGATTGGACGCGGCGCGGCCATAGATCACGCACGTGGTCGTGCCGGAGTTGTAGGCGATCAGGTCCATCGAGACCATGCCGCGGATGTCGTCGCCCGCGTGCTGCTCGACGTACCTGGCGCTGCCGACCAGGCCCGGCTCCTCGATGTCGAAACCGATAAACACCAGCGTCGACTCGAACTCGTATTGTGAGAGGACGCGGGCGATCTCCATCACGCCGGCCACGCTGCTGGCGTTATCGTCGGCGCCGGGCACGTTCACCGAGTCGTAGTGCGCCCCGATGATGTACTGGCGATCGGGATAGACCGACCCGCGCTTGACGCCGACGACGTTGTAGAACGTGTTGCTCTGCCACTGGAAGGGTTCGAGCGTCGTCTCCAGCCCGAAGCTGCGAAACGCCGCCTCGATATTGTCGCGGGCCATGTCGTGCTGCGGCGCGAACGGCGTGCGCACGTCGCCGTCACGGGCGAAGAGCTGGTCATCGAGATAATGGCGATACGTTTCGACGCTGATCTCGTCGACGACGTCCATCTTGCTCTGGGCCGGGGCCAGCGTGGTCCACGTTGTCACGATCAGCAGCGGGATGGTTGCCCGCCACGGGTCTTGAGATTGACACATGCTGCCTCCCTCCAGGTTTGGGCCCGCGAATTGCGCGGCAGTACCGGCCCACGGGCACAATGTATGCACGGCCGGACTGGTCGCCGGGCGACGCGTGCCGATGCCGACAGGCGCTCGACGTCGAGCGGAGCCGTCTATCTGGTTGCCGGTGCGCTCGGCAGTCCGGCTGAGGCTCCAGCCCCAGTGTACCCGGTCGTTGGCCGCGCATACAAGAAAAAACTGCCCCTATCCTCCCGCTCGGGCGAATGAGCCTCACGGCTGGTCGCAGACACTGGTTCGCGCAGCGGCAAACGCAAAGTCTGCCGCGCATTCACTTGCGGTTCGACCTTGGGTATCCTGCCCGCCCGTCGGGCAAGGAGTCGCTCGTGAATCATCGCTACAGGCAGTACGCGGCGGGGTTCGCTACGTTCCTCAAGGGCCTTCACCCCGCCAAGCTCGCGCTGCTGGGTTATCTGTCGTACATGCTGGCGGGCTGGCTGCTGTTGTGCATCCCGTTCGTCCAGCGTGACGGCGGCGTGGGCGCGCTGGACAACCTGTTCACGGCCGCGTCCGCCATGTCCACCACCGGGCTGGTCACGGTCAGCGTGTCCGACCGCTACAACTTCGCCGGCCAGCTCATCGTCCTGGCGCTGATCCAGCTTGGCGGTATCGGCTACATGACGTTCGGCTCGTTCGTCATTCTGTCGCGCCAGGAAGCGCTGCCGGCCGAGCGCTCCCGT
>CAZYLK010000296.1:0-4509 GCA_964648365.1 uncultured Phycisphaeraceae bacterium | reverse complement strand
AGCCGCTGATCTCCGGCGACAACGACTGGATCGCCGCCATCCAGGCGCTGACGGCCGAGATCGCGGCCTTCGAGCCGGAAGAGGAGTATGAGGGGATCGTCGCTGCGCTGGAGGCGATCAACTTCAAACCCGTCGCCCAGGACAGCGCGGTCTCCGTCGCCAAGAACGGCAGCAAGATCATGTCGCTCGGCACCTCGTCCGACCCCGACGGCGACACGCTGCTGCGCGACCTCGTCACCACCGACCCGGCCCACGGCACACTCAGCGAAGGCGTGTACGACTTCGACGGCAACCTCATCAGCTTCCGCTATACGCCCGACACGGACTACGTCGGCCCCGACACCCTGACCTGGCGCGCCTCCGAAGTCGGCACCACGCAGGAATACCACGACGAGGCCGTCATCAACATCACCATTTCCGAGTAACGTTGCCTGAAACGAAGCGCAGGTTGAACCGACCGGCCGCTTCAACACCTGACTCGACATCTTCCGAGGCGGTGACGCAAGAACGCGCTACCGCCTCCTCTCTTCGCCAATTCCTGTCCGGATGCCGACGTCAGGCGCACCAAAGCCAACGAAAACGGGCCTTGCCGCACGCCGCGACAAAGCCCGTGAGTCAGTGTGTTCGATGCTCACCAAGCGCTCTGTTCGATGCTCGTCTAGCGCTTCGAGAACTGGAAGCTGCGCCGTGCGCCGGGCTTGCCCGGCTTCTTGCGCTCGACCATCCGCGCATCGCGCGTCAGGAACCCGTGCTCGCGCATCACCGGCTCATAGTCCGCACTCATCTTGCACAGTGCCCGTGCCAGTCCCTGCACCACCGCGCCGGCCTGGCCCGTGTAGCCGCCGCCCGTCGCATTCACATGGACGTCGATGCGGTTCTTCGCGTCGAGCGCCATCAGTGGCGCGATCACCGCGTTGCGGTCCTTGACCTCGCTGAAGTACGCCTCGACCGGCCGGCCGTTGACCGTGAACTTACCCTCGCCGGGACAGACGCGGACGCGCGCCACGGCCGTCTTCCGCCGGCCCAGGCCCCAGATGTAGGTCTTGCCCGGCCGCGCCGCCTCGGCCTGCGTCGCCGGCTGCGCCACCGGCGCCTCGGCCACCGCCGGACCCGTCGTTGTCACCTGATCGCTCATGCAGATTCCTCAGTCCTTCCCGCGCCTCAGTTCAACTTGAGCGGCTGCGGGTTCTGTGCCTGATGCGGATGCTCCGTCCCCGGATAGACCTTCAGCTTCTTGAGCATGTCGCGTCCGAGCTTGTTCTTGGGCATCATCCGGCGGACCGCCTCAGTGATGATGTGCTCCGGATGCCGGGCGATCATCGTCGCCAGCGGGATGATCTTCCGCCCGCTGGGATACTTGCTGAACCGCTCGTACACCATCGCTTCGCGCTTCCGCCCGGTCAGCTTGATGTCGCGGCAGTTGAGCACGATCACATAGTCGCCCGTGTCCACATGCGGCGTATACGTCGGCCGGTGCTTGCCGGTCAGGATCGTCGCCAGCCGCACCGCCAGCCGCCCGAGCACTTGGTCCTTCGCGTCGACCACGTGCCAGCGCTGCTCGACCTGTCCCGGCCGGGCCAGGAATGATTTCATCGCTGCCGTTGCCATCTCGAGTCTCTTGCCCACAGGGGTAATTCGTCCCAGCCAAATCGCGGGAACGAAGCAGTTTAGCGGGCCCTCCCCCGGCGTCAAGGCCCGCTACCGTGCCTCACCGGCGGCGGATGCCCGGCCGGCTCCGCCTCGACAGCGACCGCCCCGGCCCTAAAATGCAGCGCACGGGCGGACCGCTGCGATCGCGGCCCCACGGGCCGGGTCAGGCCGGGCTCCGCGAGGCGGCCCGACCTCGTCGCCCGACCGGCCACGCCGCCGGCGGGCCGGCGACCCCAGGAGAGCTGAAGATGCAATTGGACACCCAGTTTTCCGTGTTTCTGCACGGCGGAACGCACACGCTCGCCGGCGTCTGCCAGGCGCTCGGCTCCGCCAAGATCAACCTGCGTGCCCTGACGATGATGGACTCCGTCGAGCACGGGGTGCTCCGTTTTGTCACCGAGGATGCGACCGCCGCACGCGGCGTTCTCAGGAAACTCAGCGTCCAGAACAGTGAGACGCAGGTCCTCTGCGTGCCTCTGGCCAACAAGCCGGGCGCCATGGCCGACCTCTGCAATCGCCTCGCCGCGTCGCGCGTGCAGATCAGCTATGCCTACTGCACCGGCAGCCAGAAAGGCGGCCAGACCGTCGCCATCCTCAAAGTCAGCGACGTCGAAAAGGCCCGCCGCGCCCTCGCCGACCGCCGCACGCGCGGCAAACCCGAGCGGCGCACGCTCAAGCGCGTCGGGGCGATCCGCACGTAGCGGCCTATGCGCGTGTCGCGCACACCAGTTCCCCGCACATGCTAACGTGCATTCATTGACGACCTCGCGCCGGGCGTTGTCGTTGTCGGCGGGGGGGAACGACGCGGCATTCCCGTCGAGGCCTGTGCCTAGCGCGGGTCCTGATCGCCGCAGTGGAGGACGACCATCGGCGGCGGACGATCGTGCGGCGTGGCCGGTGGACAGGGCGGCGCATCCCAGTCCAGGCCCATGGCTGAGAGCTGCGTGCGGATGCGCCGCAGGTTCCACAGGTGTACCATCCCGGCGCGGCTGGTGAACTGCGCGAGCAGGGAACCGTCCGGGCTGAACGCGCAGGCTTGCGTGTAGTAGCTCTCCGGCGGCTCGAGCGTGGCGATCAGCTCGAACGTGACGCCGTCGACCAGATGAACCGTGGCGCTGAGGTCCGAGATCGCGGCGATCCGGCCGTCCGGCGAGAATGCCAGCCAGCCCCGGGGCGTGGCCACCTGTTTCACGAGTTGCCAGGTTCCGACGTCCCAGACCGATGCGCCGGCGGTGCCCATCGAAACGAGCCATCTCCCGTTGGGATGAAACCTCATCGACGCGTCGCCTACCAATGGCAATTGGGCGACTCGAGTCTGCGCTTTCAGGTCCCAGACCTCGCCGCCGGTACCGCCGAACCGGCCGGTCGCTGCCCATCGTCCATCGGGACTGATCCGAACGCCTTGAGCCGGGCACGAAAACCGATGCGGCGGACCGCCGGAGTGCAGGTCGAGCACGGCGAACTCGTCGTCGCTGTAGGTGCTGACCACGCCCGTCGTGCCATCAGCGCTGAGTTCCACGGAGCACGCAGAATCGGAGTCGAAGATGGGCTGCGGCGGTCCAATGTGTGCGGCGCCGCCTTGTCGGGAGTCGGGCCTCGGCGCGTCATCCCTGCGGAGCGGCCAGCGCGAGACGCCACGTTTGTGGCCGGTGAGGACGAACTTCCCGTGCGGGTCGATCGCCAGCCATCCCATCGGCTCACAAGCGAACCGCGCACGCTCGGAGGCATCCGCGGCGGCGGGATCGAAGACCCACAGGCCGCCGTCCGGTGTGCGCAAGGGGTCGACCACCAGCAACAGACCGCTGACGGGATCGAACGCGCCGTGACAGTAGTCCACCTGGTCCGGATCGGCACCGGTCCCGACCAGCCGGCAGCGTTCGAGGGCCGTGTCCAACTCGAGTATTTCCAACTGGTATTGGTTGTGCATCGCAACCATGCAGCCGATCCGGTGATCGTTCGCAGAGAGTGCCGGTCGTACAGCCCCGAATTGCAGCAGCGGGCGCAGCGTGAGAACGTCCCACAGAAAGCTGGTCCCTTCCCAGCTATACGTCACGAGCAGCCGGCCGTCGTGCGAGAATTGCGCGTGAACGACCTGATGCTGATGTCCGACGAGCAGGCCTCGGGCGCGGCGTGTTTCGAGGTCGTACAACTCGACGCGCGTGCCGGTCGCACCGGCGAGCAGGTTGCCGTCCGGGTGCCAGGCGACGGACCAGGTGACGTCCTGCGACTCGAACGCGGGTTCGGTGAGACCCGTTTGCAGGTCCATGATCCCGGCCCTCGCGAAACCGGCGTGATAGAGCGCCAGGCGCCGGCCGGAGGGATCGAAACTCAGATAGGGAGCATTGCGATCCAGCGGAAGGCGCTGGACCTCCTGCGCGCTTTCGAGGTCGAAAATGTGGATCGCCTGATCCGTTCGCCCGACAGCCAGGCGCTTGCCGTCCCGGGAAATGCTGTGACGCGCGAGGAAGGGCACGTCGTCGAGTTTGAAGTGGAGCACGGCCTCCGGCATTGTATTGGAGCGGGCTGCCGGCGACGGGTCGAGATTCCAGACTTCCAGGCGCCGGTCGCCGGCAGGCGGATCGAAGAGGCGCAAGAGAAAGCGCCCGGCGAGTGTCACCGTGTGCAGCTCCTTGCACCCACCCTCCGGGGCCGGGATACGGGCCAGGATCGAGTCGTCCTCCGTCCGCACGACGTTGATGGTCTGATCGTCGGCGACGATGGCGCAGCGCTCCAGAGAGTTGTCGAACCACCCACCGATCATGTCGCGCCACGTCCCGCCTGCGTGCCTGAGTTGGCGCACAAGCCGCAGGTCGGGCAGGGCCATGGCCGAGATCGCCTCACTCCGGGCTTCGACCGTCG
>CAZYLK010000295.1:0-4560 GCA_964648365.1 uncultured Phycisphaeraceae bacterium | reverse complement strand
GTGGCTGGCGGACGCGATCATGGAGCGCTTCGCGCGGTGGTCGATGCCGCGGGAGGAATAGTTGAGCCATGCGAATCCCCCGCGTCCCTCACCGCTGGAACGTCACGCCGAAGCGGGCGGCGGCGATTCAGCGGCGGCTGGCGGGAACCGTCGTGACGTATGGACGGGTCGGGCGGCTGCGGCTGGTGGCCGGGGCGGATCTGGCGTTTTCGCTGGATGGCGCCGTGTGCATCGCGGGCGTCGTCGTGTGGGACGTGGCGGGCGAAGCGGTCGTCGAGGAACAGGTCGCGACGCGGCCGGTGCGGTTTCCGTACGTGCCGGGGCTGCTGTCGTTTCGAGAGATGCCTGCGCTGCTGGCGGCGCTGCGCAAGCTCAAATGCGTACCGGATGCGTTCATGTTCGACGGGCAGGGCATCGCTCATCCGCGGCGGTTCGGGCTGGCGTGCCATGCGGGGGTCATCCTCGACCGGCCGGCGATCGGATGTGCGAAGAGCCGGCTCGTTGGCGAGCATGATGAACCCGCGGCCGCGGCGGGGGCGTTTGCGCGGCTGACGGACGGCCCTGAGCAGATCGGCGCGGTCGTGCGGACGCGGGACGGCATCAAGCCGGTGTATGTCAGCATCGGGCACCGCCTGTCGCTGGCGGAGTCGATCCGGATCGTCCTGGCGTGCGTGACGCGGTTTCGCCTGCCGGAGCCGACGCGCCGCGCAGATCAGCTTGTGGCTCGGGCTCGGCGGGCGGGCGGCTGACCGGGTGTTGAAGAAAGGCGATGCGGTTGTGTGACACCAGCCCGTCCGAGCGGACCTTCGACTTCCAGCCAGGCAAACCCCGGCCTGGAATCACGGCCTGGAAGGCCGTGCCACATGTGCCACACGTGCCACACTTGTCACACGCGGCAAAACTAGGTGCCGGCGGTGGATCCGCTGCCGCCCTTGCGCTCGACGTGCTCGATCAGTTCGGTCAGCTCGCGGGCGTGGTCGATGCACTCGTCCGCCATTTCCTTGAACAGCGGCTTGAGCGAGTTGTCGTCGGTGTGCCGGTAGAGTGAGGCGTAGAACCGGCCGGTCTGGAGTTCGGACTCATGCAGCACGCGGATGGCTTCGTCCATCGCGTCCGGGCGGGACAACTCCAGCAGCCGCGTGCCGATCGTGACCAGTTCCTTGTCTTCCGCGGTAAGCACGAAATCGCTGCCGGGATAACGATCGTGCAGACACTTCTGCACCTGCTCGTTGTGCTCCTGCTCCGAATCGGCCATTTCCTGGAACGTCTTGCGCAGCAGCGGGTCGTCGGTGCGCTCACAGAGCGTGCGGTAGCGATAAGCCGCGACCGATTCGCCGTAGCTGAGAATGGCCAGCGCCTTGGCCACCGACAGCGCCTGGATGTGGGCGTCGAAGTCGTCCATCGACGCAAACTTCTACCAAGCGGGCGGCGGGCGGACAAGCGAAGCGGGGGCGGGCGGTGCGTCAGGGTGCGTCAGGGGAGCGTGACATCCCCGGCGTGTGGCATTCTCGCTGGGTCTACGGCGTGGCACGGTCTCGTCTTCGAGGCCGTGGCTACTGTCGCAGCCTTCGCGAGATTGCCCGCACCAGGCCACTGCGTGAGGGGAGCCTTGTCTTCCGGGGTCCATCGCCCGACGATCCGCGAATCGTTTCGGATGTGGGAGTCGCCTTTGGACACGCCTACGGTCAGTCAGCTCACCCCGCCCGGCGTCGGCGCGATCGCCGTGCTTCGCCTGTGGGGTCTCAGCGCCGACGAGCGACTGGACCGGGTGTTCCAATCGGTGCGGGGTTCGACGCTCGCCGCGGCCGGCGGTGGGTCGATCCTCTACGGCCGGATCCACGCGGGCGGGCGGGTCATTGACGACGTGCTTGGGTGTCTGGTCGCCCGCGCGCCGGTGCCGGTGGTCGAACTGACGTGCCACGGGGGCATCCGCGTCGTCGAGCGCGTCATCGAGGTGCTTCAGACGTGCGGATTCGCGTTCCGATCCGCGGCCGAGGGTGATGACGCCGCGTCGGCCGCGACGCCCATCGAGCGGCCGCTGCTCGCGGCGCTCGGTCGAGCCCGGACCCGGCGGGCCGTACGGTTCCTCGCCGCCCAGCGTGCCCGGCTCGCGCCGAGCGTGGGGCAGTTGTGCAGCCTGGTGCGCGACGATCCGTCCGCGGCGCATGAGGCCCTGGGAAAGCTGACCCGGTACGCCGACTCCGCGCGGCGACTGATCGGAGGCGCAAGAATTGCGCTGGCGGGACCGCCCAACGCTGGGAAGTCCACTTTGTTCAATCGTCTGGTCGGCCGCAGCGCCGCGATTGCGTCCGATGTCGCCGGAACCACCCGCGACTGGGTGCATACCGAGATTGAAATCGCGGGTGTTGCGATTACATTGCTCGACACGGCCGGGATTCGCGAGGAGGCTTGCGCCGTTGAGCAGGCGGCCATTGCGGCAGGCTCGGCGGCCGTGCGGTCTGCGGACGTGGTGATCGCCGTGTTCGACGGACGATCGGACGGCCTGGCAGGACAAATCGAGCGTCTTCGGCAGCACTGGCCGGGCAAATCGGTGGTCGCCTGCCTCAACAAATCGGATCTCGGCCCGTCGCCGGATCCACCCGGCCCGGCGAGCGTTCCCGTCATGGCGGTGTCTGCCGCGGCGGGCGATGGCCTGCCCGACCTGGTGGAGGCGATTACGCGGACGCTGATCGAGCCCGGGTTTGAGGATGACCAGCCATGCCTTTTCGACCCCGACCACATCCGAACGGTCCATCGGGCGCTATCGGACGACTCCGAACCCGCTCAGGCTGCCCGTACGCTGGCCTTGGCACTGCTGGGCGGCGATTTGAGATGACTGCGGCCCTTTCGTGGATATAATGGATGCTGGGCTGATTTCTGACGTCTCGGGATGCCCAGTCGCCGGGGTGCATATCGGAGCGCGGGTGGACGGCTCGTTCGCCCTGTCCGGGACTTGATCGAATCTGCGTCGGGAGCGGCTTCATGTCGGTCGGCAGCGATGCCACGCAAGGCGGTACCACCACCACGGGACAGTCGTCCCTGATGGGGGACGATTCGCAGTTCGCCCGCAAGATCATCGAGCGCAAGCTGGCCTCGGTCGACGAAGTGGAGCTTGTGCGCGACCAGGTCCGCGAACTCCAGAAGAAGGGCCAGCCGGTGACGCTGGCCGAGATGCTGGTCAAGTTCGGGTACATCACCAAGTCGCAGCTCGACCGGCTCAACCTCGCCATGGACGAGGACTCCATGTACCGCCCGGCCCAGCAGATTCCGGGCTACCAGATTCTGGGCAAGCTGGGGCAGGGCGCCATGGCCACCGTTTTCAAGGCGAAACAGCTCAGCCTCGACCGCATCGTGGCGATCAAAGTGCTGCCGCGGCGGCTCAGCGAGAACCAGGAGTTCGTCGACCGGTTCTACCGCGAGGGTCGCGCGGCCGCCCGGCTCAACGATCCGAACATCGTCGCCGCGTACGACGTCGGTGAGGCGATGGGCTATCACTACTTCGTGATGGAGTACATCGACGGCACCACGGCCTACGACCAGCTCAACAACGGCCAGCCGAAGAAGTGGCTCGACGAGAAAGAAGCGATCAGCATCGTGTCTCAGGTCGCCCGGGCCCTGCAGCACGCGCACGACAAAGGGCTGATTCACCGCGACGTAAAGCCCAAGAACATCATGATCACCCGCAAGCACGTGGTGAAGCTGGCCGACATGGGTCTGGCCCGTGAGGTGGATGACCACAAGGCCGCCACGGCCGAGGCGGGGCGGGCCTACGGAACGCCCTACTACATCAGCCCGGAGCAGATCCGCGGCGAGATCAGCATCGACCACCGGGCCGACATCTACTCGCTGGGCGCGACGTTTTATCACCTGGTGACCGGCAAGGTGCCGTTCGAAGGGCCGACGCCATCCGCGGTGATGCACAAGCACCTGAAGGAGAGCCTGGTTCCGCCGGACCACATCAACACGTCGCTGTCGACCGGCATCGGCGAGATCATCGAGGTGATGATGGCCAAGAACGCGGACCTGCGCTACCAGTCCGCGGCCGAGGTCATCGAAGATCTGGAGGCCGTCCGCAACGGCGAGCCGCCCTTCCAGGCCCGCCGCCACTACAACGCCGACCTGCTCGAAGACCTGGCCAGCGGCGGCGAAGTCATCGACTCGCCGCGGCATCCGATCAACGCACCGGTCCCCGCGAACCACGTCTCGGTGAACTGGGTGGTGGCGATGGCGGTGCTGCTGTTTGTGTCCGTCATGGTCAACCTGCTGCTGCTGCTGGGGTGATGGTCGTGCGGCGGGCGCGCGCGCACGCCGACTTCCCCCGCTTGTCGGCGTCGCTGCTTTTACATACCTTCCCACCCTGACGATTCCCTGCCTCATCCCGGGAGCGAAGCATGGCGCACCGCTTTATCGCTGACATCGCGGCCGGCGAACGGCTCGAAAACGAGGTTTACCTCATCAACCAGAAAGACTTGCGCACCACGACGCAAGGCGCGCTCTATATCCATGCCGTGCTGGTGGACCGGACGGGGCAGATGCCGGCGCGGATGTGGCAGGCGACGG
>CAZYLK010000294.1:0-4566 GCA_964648365.1 uncultured Phycisphaeraceae bacterium | reverse complement strand
GCAGGACGGGTGCGTGACGCCTCCGGCGGAGCATCGCTCTTCGTGGCACGGCCTTCCAGGCCGTGATTCGGAGGGTGGCAGGCCCTTGCCTCTGTCGTCAATCCGTTCCCGTCGAGGCAAGCTAAATGCAGAGTCGCAATCACGGGCAGGATGCCCGTGCCACGCGCGCCGACCCGTACGATCTTTGCTCCGCCGATCGCGTGACGCACCCTGGCGGGGCTCTGAGGGCGACGCTCGCCGTTTGTGGTGGGGCACGTACAATACGGGCGTGGACGTTCGATTCGACCCTTTCAATGCGTTTTGACCCCGGCGGTTATGGCCGACCAGCCCGAATCCAACGATGCCTCCCGTTCCGGCCGCAAGGTGCGGGTGGACTTCCGCCGCAACCGGACCCAGCCGCGCCGGACCAAGGACTGGACGCGGCGGGCGCTGGAGGCGGACGGGCACGAACTGGACGAGGGATCGGACGAGCGCGTGCTGGCCAAGGGCGAACTGTCGCGCCGGCGGACGATCATCGTCGATGCGCCGCCGGATGAGTCGCTGGTGGCGGGCGTGGTGATCGCGCTGCGTGGGCAGTTTTCCGAAGTGGACGACGGGCAGGACGTGTGGCTGTGCAGCGTGCGGCGCGTCGTGCGGATGAAGTTCAGCAAGCGGCGCAACCCGCTGGCGGTCGGTGATCGGGTGCTGCTGCGCGCCATCGAGACCACCGGCGAAGCGCATCGGGAAGGCGTGATTGAGACGATCGAGCCCCGCCGGGGGGAACTCAAGCGACGGGTCAAGCGCCGGGTACATACGATCGTCGCCAACGTGGATCAGGTGATCATCGTGTCGGCGACGGACCAGCCGGCGGTCAAGCCGCACTTGATCGACCGGTATGTCATTTCGGCCGCGGCCGACGAGGTGACGCCGGTGATCTGCCTCAACAAGATGGACCTGGCGCCTGATGCCGCTCGAGTCCTGGAACGGTACCGCGCGCTGGGCTACCAGACGCTGACGACGTGCGCGATCTCGGGGCAGGGCGTGGATCGATTGCGCGGGATGCTGGCGGGTCGCGCCTCGGCGGTGGTGGGGCAAAGCGGCGTGGGCAAGTCGGCGCTGCTCAACGCGGTACAGCCCGGACTGGGCCTGCGCGTCGGCGAGGTCTCCGAAGACACCGGCAAGGGGCGACACACGACGACCACGGCCACGCTCATCCGGCTCGACGTGGGCGGCTATATTGCGGATACGCCGGGCGTGCGTTCGTTCGATCTGTCAACGGTAGGGCGGCACGACCTGGAGCGGCTGTTCATCGAGTTCGTGCCGCTGGTGGAGTGCTGCAAGTTTCCCGACTGCTCGCATACGCACGAGGGCGATTGCGCCGTCAAGGCGGGCGTGGAGACCGGCGCGATCCATCCGGAGCGATATGAGAGTTACGTTCGGCTGTATGAGGAACTGCCGGAGACGGGGCTGGCTTGAGGAATGGCGAATGGCGAATAGCGAATATCGAATGAAGAGGGCTGCGGCGCGTGCAGAGCAACCGGAGATATCCGTTTTCGGCGGATCGGGGAGCGGGTCTTGCGCCCTCAGGTCAAGTGGTATCTCTCAACCGATAACCCTTAGCGTTGCGTTGACCTCGGCTTGCTGATGGCGCGGGCCGCGGCGGTAGTCGTTTCGATGACATCTCGTGCCAACATCGTGGTGGCGGACACGCTGGATGAGGCGGCGCTGGCGCGGCTGCATGGGGCGGCACATGTCGTCGTCGTTGACGGGCGCGACGTGGCGGCACTCTCGCTGGCTCTGAGGGATGCGGACGGGCTGGTGGTGCGGACGTATACGCGGGTGACGGAGCGTGTACTCGACGCCGCGCCGAAGCTTCGCGTGATCGGGCGGGCGGGGGTCGGCGTGGACAACATCGACATATCGGCCGCGCGGCGGCGGGGGATCGTCGTCGTGCATACTCCGGCCGCGGCCACGGACGCGGTGGCAGATCTGACGGTCGGGCTGATGCTGGCCGTGCTGCGAAATGTTGCGTCTGCCGATGCGCTGGTGCGAGCCGGTCGCTTCGACGAGGCCCGTGCGCAGCCGGTCGCCGTCGAGATGGGCTCGCTGACGCTCGGGGTCGTCGGGCTGGGACGGATCGGCCGGGCGGTGGCGCGGCGGTGTTTTCACGGCTTCGGGATGAGGGTACTCTTCACGGACATCGTTGATCCGGGCCGACTGCCCTGCCCTGCAACGGCGCTCCCGCTGGAGGATCTCTTGCGGCGATGTGATGTGCTGAGCCTGCACGTGCCGCTTACGCGGCAGACGCGGGGAATGATCGACGATCGCGCGCTCGGTGTGCTGGCCGAGCCGCGGATGGGCGATGCCGGCGGCGGTGACCAGCCGGCGGACACAGGGGCGGATGAGGCGGCTGGCCGGGTGAAGTCGGGTGGTGTCATCCTGCTCAACACCGCTCGTGGTCCGGTGGTCGACACGGATGCGCTGGTGAGCGCGTTGCAATCGGGTGGGCTGGCCGGGGCCGGGCTGGACGTGACCGATCCGGAGCCGCTTCCGGCGGGCCATCCGTTGCTGACAGATCCGCGCGTGGTGCTGACGCCACACGCCGGCGCGCGAACGCAGGCCGCTCACGCGCGGATGTGCGCCGTGGTGGACGACGTGCTCGACGTGCTGGCGGGTCGGCCGCCGCGATTCGCCGTGCCGGACGATGCATCGGCGCTCGGCTGAAGCGGGCGGGCCGGTCTTGGGCGCTCGCCGTGTGTGTCTGCTCCCAGGCTCAAGGGCCGTTTTGAAAGGACAACCATGCGGAAGATGATCCCTCTCGGGCTGTTGGTTCTTACCGTCGGATGGCCGTGCGCTGCGACCCTCGGCGACGACGTCGTCCGGGCAGGCAGGCGATATCGCGTCGTGTGCGGATGCGGTGACGCCGCGGTCGCCACCGAAGCGTTGCGGGCGGCGGATGCCGTGTGGTTCGCATGCGATAAGCTCTTTTCGGCCGACTCTGCGCTGCCCGACGATCCGCTGAGCATTCACCTGCTTGCCGATGTCGATGCGTACGAGCAGATCGAGCAGAAGCTGACGGGCGGCAGTTTCCGCACGAACCTGGCTTTCACCCACTACGACACGCGGGCAGCGTACGTCGTCTGCCAGCCGATGCTGTCCGGCAAGGCCGGGGCGCAGATCGGGCTGACCTCGCTGACGCGGCAGCTCGTCGCGTACGAAGCTGCTCACCTGTGGCGCGCGGCCGCGCTGCCCAACCACGCATCCCATCCGGACTGGCTGTCGGTCGGCGTGGCCGGCTGGGTCAGCGAAGACATCCTTCATCGCACCAGCGGGGAAGGCGTCGAAGCCGATCCGCTCACGTCCACCTACATCGTTCGCGCCCAGCGGCTCGCCGCCGGGAAGCGGTTTCCCTCCATCGAACGCATCCTGGCCGACGACATCGACGCGCTGGACGTAAGCGACCGCTACGGAATTCGCCGGCTGCTGTTCCGGTTCATGATGACCGGCGACCACCGCGAGGCGTGGACGGCACTCCTCGGCGAAGCGCGGCGACTGGGGGGGGGCGACGACTACGGCAAGCGCCTGGCGGCGGCCGCGGCGGCAAAGCTGGCGCCGAGCGGCTGGGGAAAGCTCGATGCCGAGTTCGCGGCATTTCTCGCGGGGCTGGCGCCTGAGTGGGAGGAAGTGTATCGCTCGCTGGAGGTGAAGGGACGTCAATGGACACAGGCGGCGTTTCCGGACACGAACGCCGTCGCCTGGCGTACGACGCCGGCGGGCGAGGGGGACTTCCGCCTTGCCGGTGAGTTCAAAATCCTCCCGGGTGACGGGAAGCAGCTCAACGTGCTGCTCGGGCGAAGCGACGAGGGATTTCACTCTGTCGCGCTGACGGCCGACTTCGGGATCACCGTGTTTCGATATACGTCCCGCAACGATCGCTGGGATGAACTGGGTCGCCGGCCGGTCGCCGGCATGGCGGTTGACCGATGGACGCGGTTCGAGGTTCGCCTGGAGGGAGCGCAAGTCCGGGTGAAAGTCGGCGGCGACGAGATGACGGCGTCGCTGGAGGGGCGATCGCTGGCGGGTCCGTGGGGCGTGGGCGCTCAGGCCGGTTCGGCCGGGTACTGGCGGGGCGTAGTGCTGAAACGAGAGTGAGGGATGAACCTCGACGACCACATCTGCTACTGCTACCACGTCTCGATGCGCAAGCTGATCCGCTTCGCCCGCCGCACGCGGCCGCAGCGACCCAGCCAGATGACCGAGTGCCTGGGCGCGGGGACCGGCTGTGGATGGTGTATTCCCTTCCTGTGCCGCATCGCCAATGACCCGGACGGCTTCAAGCTCGACGAGTTGCAGCCGGATCAGTACGCCGAACAGCGCAGAGGCTACATCGTGGAGAAGAAGCCGCGGAACACGTTCTCGCCTGCGGCAGCAGGCGGGGGCGGCCCAAACGACCGGACGCCGGACGAGCCGCCTGCGGGGGGCTCTGATCCGGCGTCCGAGTGAGTCGCGGTGTCGGCCTGACGGGTGCGCTACGAATGGCAACGCACGCGGGCTTCGAGCCCGCATTCAGCGACACTGACGCGTTTG
>CAZYLK010000293.1:0-4610 GCA_964648365.1 uncultured Phycisphaeraceae bacterium | reverse complement strand
TAGCTGATTTGCGGGGGCGGTTGCAAGGCGGAATGCGGTCGCGCGGTTGCGAGTTGCCGCTCCAACTCCGGCGGGATCGCGCAGGCTGAAGCCTGCGGCTCGGCGCTGGCGCGCGATGACGATCAGGGCCGCGGCGGCGGAACGCACGAACCCTCTCATGTCACGGCGACGGAACCCGGCGGAACCCGCTCCCTGACGGTCGCGGCTCTGCTATATCCAATCTGCATAGCGCGTGTCGGCGAAGTTGCGGGTGAAGCGCTGTTCGCCGAGCAGGATGACGGCGGCGGTCTTGGCGACGATGGCGGCGTCGAGCAGCAGCGTGCAGCGGGCGGTGTAGGCTACGTCATACAGAATGCGCTGCGACCAGGGCGTGCTCGCGTTGCCGTTGACCTGGGCCAGGCCGGTCAGGCCGGGGCGAAGGAGCAGGCGGCGGCGCTGAAAGTCGTCGTACTTTTCGATCTGGTCGAGCAGCGTGGGACGCGGTCCCACCAGCGACATGTCGCCGCGCAGCACGTTGAGAAGCTGCGGCAGTTCGTCGATCTTGAGCCGGCGCAGCACGCGGCCGACGGTCGTGATCTCGGGATGATCCAGCGGGACGAGTTCCTTCGGCTCTGGCGCGCGGCCGGCCCGCATGGTGCGGAACTTGAGCACGGTGAACGGTCTGGCGAACCGGCCGCCGCGCGGCTGGGAAAAGAGCACGCTGCCGCGGCCGGACAAGCTGATGGCCACCGCGGCCGCGATCAGAACCGGCGACAGCAGCACGAGCAGAAGGATCGCGCCGCAGACGTCGGCGACGCGCTTGCCGCCGCGCGCCCACGGGCCGCGGGCCGCGAGCGTCTCAAGTTGCGACCAGTCCGTCATCGCGGGCAGCGCTCGTTGGGTCAAGAGAAATCAACCGCAGATGAACGCGGATGAACGCTGATAAGAGAAGAGGTGGGAAGAAGGCGGGTGTGACGAAGTGAATCTACGGCGGCTCGGTTCCGTCCGGGTGACATGCCATGCGAGTGGTTTGCGCGGTCGCCGATTGGTTGCTCCATCCCGTGAATTCCCAGTCACCTCGCCAGCTTCGTAGCCTGGTCGAAGCCGCTCGACTCCGCGCGGGCTTCAAGCCCGCGGCTCGCTGGCGGTGCGTGATCACGTACAGTCAGTCAGCCTGCCAGCCGTTCAGTCACCCAGTCCGCCCGTCAGTCAATCACCGTCCAAGCGGTTCCACACAACTCTTCTCTTATGTTCTCTTGTCTTCTCTTCTCTTATCCGCGTTCATCCGCGTTGATCTGCGGTTCATTCCTCTGCATCTACGGCGGTTCAGCCTCCCGCTCCGCGGACAAACCGAACGACCTCGTCCGCGGTGGCCGGCCCGTCCAGAACGCGGTAGGAGCCGTCCGGTTGCTGCACGACGAGCGTCGGGGCGCGGGTGACGCCGAAGGTTTCCATGACCGTGCGGTTCGGCAGATAATCATATTCAAGCCGGCAATGCACGAAGCCGGCGGTGGCGCGGCCGACTTCCGGCTCCTCGAGTGTTCGCTGCATGGTGAGCGACTGGTTGGATACCCACCACTTGTAAAAGATCAGCAGCGGCCGGTTGGACCGCCGCGCCTCGGCCGTTGCCGCGGGCAGGGAGTTGATCCAGCGATAGGTCACCGGCCGCGGGATGAACGGATCGCGGCGGGGCGCATCTCCCGGAGACCTGGCCCGCTGCAAGAGGTCGAGGATGTCGGCTTCGGTCATCGGGCCGACACGGGCGTGATAGGTGCCGTCGCTGCGCAGCACGATCAGCGCCGGCGAGCGCATCACGCCGAACTGCGCCACGTACGCCCGGTCCGGCTCGTAGTCGGTGACGAGCACGCAGCGGACCATGTCTTCGGTCGCGTCTTTCACGGCACCGGTCCGCAGCGCCGTGTGAACGTCGCCCGACGTGACGTCGAGATAGTCCTTGTAGAAGATCAGCATGTCCTGCTGCGTGCGTTTCTGCTGCTTCTCGGCGGCGACGTAGTCGTTGATCCACGCGCCCAGCGACATGCACCCGCCGGCGGTCAAAAGCCAGACGGCCATGGCGGCGGCGCCGGCGGCGCGGCTGAGCCAGTGGCGCCGATTCGACCGCGTCCGTTGCGCCAGCGCCCGCAGCCGTTTCGACCGCTCCCTTACGGTCGCGGTTCGGATCAGCTCAAGGCTGCGTGTTCTGCCGTCCTCGTTCGTCATGCAGGGCTCGCAGATAGCGAAAATCGAAGATACCAGAGTTGTGGCCGTCGGACCATGTGAACTGGATGGCGTAGTTGCCGACGAGCTGCGCTCCCTCGACGCGAATGACGCGCGACGGATCGCTCTTGAGAATGGGCAGCAGCGGTTTGGGCGCCTGCTGCTCGGTGATGCAGGTGGCGCAGGGGCATCGGCGGCGCAGCCAGAGGAATTCGAAGTCTGACGCCTGCCCGTCCTTCCATTCGACGTGCAGCGTCTGTTCCGCGAGGCGCACCTTCACGTCGCGCGGCGAGACGGCCGGATCGGACGCCGATCGACGGGCGTGGTGAGCCGGATGGGGCGTCGGAGCGTCCACTAGCGGTGCCTGACCCCGGTAGCGGCCATGGCCCGCCCATTGCCGCCGAGAACCGCCAGCGCGGGAACTTCCGCGGTCGTCGTCTGGACCACGGGCCGTGCGTCGGCCCGGCGGCAGAGGTGTTCGTTGAAGAACCGGGTCAGACGCACGGGATACCTCAGCGGCGCGGCCAGGATGCCCCAGTTGTGCTTTGCGCCGGGCACGATCCACAGGCGCCGCGGCCCGCGCACACATTCGTAGATGACCTGCGACTGGGCAACGGGGATGTAGCTGTCCTTCTCACCGTGAATCAGGAAGACGGGCACGCCCTTCAACCGGCGGGCGGCCTTGCGGACCGACGGGTAGCGGCAGTTGAAACGCCGGCGGCACTCGCGGAAGAGGAGCCAGCGCAAGAAGCGCCAGAACGTCGGCGGGTGGTTTTCCGCCACGACGCGAATGGTCGCGAAGATCGTGGCAAAGCGCTTCATCAGGTATTCCATCGTCGTGTCGCTGCTGAAGGCGCTGTCGGTCACGATGGCCCGCACCCACGGCAGCCCCACGGCCGCCAGAATGCACGCGCCGCCGCCCCGGGAGATGCCGTATAGCCCCACGTCGCGCGGCCGTCCCTGTCGCTCCAGCCACTCGCCGATGAACATCACCGCGCCGAGCACGTCCGCCTGCTCTCTGTCGCTGGGCCACTGACGGGGTTTATAGCCCAATTCCGCCGGCGACGCGCCGTGGCCGCGAAAATCAAACGCAAAAACGTCGAAACCGCCTTCGAGCAGCGAGCGGCAGTACCGCTTGGCGCTGGTGCGGTCGCTGTTGAACTCATGGGCGAATACGACGAGGCCGTTGCGACGGGCGTCGGCTCGACCCTGCATGATCGTGCCCCAGAGCATGTGGCCGTCGGCCGCCCGGAACTGCACCTCCTCGCCCGGCAACCGGCCGGAATCGCCCGCATCGCCGCCCATCCCGCCCGCGTCCTCCATGATGTTGATCATGATGCGGACGTATTTCCGCAGAACCATGGCCGGGTAGATGCACAACCCGACCGCGGCCAACATGCCGAGCGCGCACCACACGACCCACCCGTCGAACAGGTTCGACAGGTGCGCCGATGTTTGTGCCAGCGGAAGCCATGAGGCTGGAATCACGGCCGACGCCATCAATCCTCAGGGTCAGGAGTTCGGGCCAACTGTTTTCTGGACGACGAGACGTGACACACCACCGACCGCAGGGAGGCCCGCCGGCCGCGACGCGGCACGACCAGGATCCTCCCGGACAAGCCGCGCCATCGACGCGAACGAACCGCGCCGACTGGATTGTCACGACGGGACGGGTCAGGCGCTCCGGCCCGCGCCGTCTGTTCGTCGTACCGCGCCAGCGCAATGTTTATCCGCGCGGGCGGGCGTTTGCAAGTTTATTTCGCCTGGGCGACCCGCTGAGATCGGGTACGGCCGTCGCCCGCCTCCGTCGCACGGCTCACTGCCGCCCGCCGCCTGCCGCAGGGTCCGGAGGCAACCCGCCCGGAACTCAGGCTTCAAGATCGACGTGCACCTGTCCGTCCTCGCCGCGCGTCAGGCCCTTTCGGACCGATTCCCCGTCGCTCGGCGGCGTCGTCTCCTCGGCGTCACCGCCGTCGAAGTTGCGGCCCTGGCTGCCGGCGCCCTCCGAGTCGGTGAAGACCGCCGTATCGGTATCCGATGTCTCCACCGTCGTGTCCTGCTCGTTCAGCGACTTGACCTGGCGTTCGGCGGCCGTCGCCTGCCCGGTGCCGGCGGCATCTCGGGAGCGAGAGGCCTCGCGCGCCTGGTAGCCCGCCTGGACGCCGGAAGTGGCGATGTGCGAGGGTATTTCGGACATCGGTCGGACTCGCCGCGGCCGTCTCGGGCCGCGCCCGCGCGGCGCGAGCACCGGCGCCGCATCGCTTCTATCGGCGCGCACGCCGTCCGGTCGCCAGCCGGCGCCGTCTGCGCTCCGGCGGGCGTTGGCAGGCGGGTGCGTGACAGACCCGGCGGGCACGCTCGAACGTGGCACGGCCTTACCTTCTTGACAATTGTCACCCCTCTCCTGGAGGCTC
>CAZYLK010000292.1:0-4664 GCA_964648365.1 uncultured Phycisphaeraceae bacterium | reverse complement strand
GAGCGAGCCTCCAGGAGAGGGGTGACAATTGTCAAGAAGGTAAGGCCGTGCCACACGTGCCACACATTCTTGAGCAGGCTCACCCCGGCTGGACTCAGGCGCGGCCTGGTTGTGGACGAAGATCCCGTCCCTCTTCCCTTACTCCCTTACTCCCTCACTCCCCCCCCCGTATCAAACTTCACCCACACCGGCTCCAGCGGCACGCCGTCGGCGCTGCGGAAGGCGTTGAATCGTTCGGAGTTGAGGCCGAACTCGTAGTGCCAGTTCGGCTTGAGCTTCACCTTGACCGTCAGCACGCGGCGGGCGGCGTCATAGCTGGGCTGGCCGAGGACTTCCGGGAAGTTCGGCCCGCCGCCGACAATCGACCAGGACTTGTCCGACATCGCGCGGTCAAACGTGATCACGATGGCGGCGGTCTTCGGATCAACACCGGCCGCACCGTTTTCCGGCACGATGCTGACCATCTTGGGTGCGTTAGCGCTCGCCTCGGCCCGCGCCTTCTCCTCGGCCGCCTTCTGCTCGCCGAACCGCCTGGCCAGCCCCGACGCCGCGTAGTCATCGAACCAGGCGACGATGCGCGGCATGAACGCCTCCAGCGTCGGCCATTGAGTCCGATCGGCCTCGTACTCGCCGAGCAGATGCGCCAGGCTACCTGTCCAGATGAATGAGCGGCCCTCTTCATACGCAATGGTCTTCTTGTACTCCGCCTCCCCGCCGTACTTGAAGGCGTAGCGCGTGCCGCAGGCCCGCACCAGCGACTCGTACATCATGGTCTTCCAGTTGCCGTACGCCTGCTGGCTCATCTGTGCCTCGACGTGCGGGAAGATCGCCTCGCCCGCAGGCCGCAGCTTGTCTTCAAACTGATCTACCAGCCGGTTCGTGTACGAGTGGGTGAACTCGTGGACGACGGTATGCACGATGCTGCGGTCAAACCCGGGATGGCCCTCCTTGTCCACCTGCCAGACGCCGAGGATGCAGTAAAGCTCCTCGCCGCCGTCGGCGTCGACGAAGCTGGGGCCGTAGTTGCCGGGGCCGTTGAGCAGGCCGGGAACCAGTATGAATCGGGCAGTTGGCCGCGCGCCGAAGAAGGACTCGAACCAGTTCAGGTGGGCGTCGCGGGCCAGCACGTCGCTGACGCGCTTCTGCGTCAGGTCGTAGAGCGACTGGTGCTCGGCAACGAAGCCGGCGAAATCGGTTTTGGCGGCGAAGTCCGCCGCGAGCGTGAGGAACCGGCGTGCGTCGGCCGGGCGCCAGCGCGACTCCAGCCGGCAGAGGTCCGCGTCGAACGGTACGCGCGGTGCGGGCTTGAACGCATCGTCGATGTGGATCGCCATGCTCATGACCGCGTCGTAGGACACGCCGTGTTCGCGACGCAACCGCTGTGCGAACTGAACAACGTCATGCCCGGCATGCGGGCGGAATCGCTCTTCTACTGCCTTCGTATACGCCTCGACCCGCCCCCGGCCGTACTCGGGATTACCAGCCAGGCAGAAGATGATGCTCATCAGTTCAACGCGCGGATCGACGCGGACGACGGGCTGGTTGTCGGGGGGTGGGTCTCCGGCGAGGGCCGCGGGCAAACTTGCCAATGGCGCCGCTGAGGCGAACAGCAAAATCGCGACACGGGTCAGTCGAGGATTAGCCCACGTTGAGCACCAACGAGTCAATGGATGGCTGCGAGGCTTCATGTTCCGTCTCCCGGTGCAAACCCGCTTCGGGCCGCACGTGCTTACCTCTCCGGCCGTCGATCGAATTCTACAGGATTTGCGGCCGGCAGGCATCCATCGCGCCGACCACGCAGCCACAACTTGCGACGGTTGACGCGACGGCGGCGGCGCAGGAGCGAATTGCCGGAATTGCCGGAATTGCCAGTCGAGCGGTTGAGCCGGCGATGGGGATTCGGTACACTGGCGTCGATACATGGGTTGCGGAGTGGTGTGTCAAGCGTCGATGTCCGGCGTGGTTGGAGGTCTCTGCAGACCGCGCGTGCGGTCACGCTCGAGCCTCACTTGCTTGCCAGTTCGCGCAGACAGGAAGGAGCAGGGAATGAATCTGGTTCGACGTTGCACGATGGTTGCGCTGGCGGCAGCCGCGCTGGTCGCGGGTCCGGCGCAGGCCCAGACCGATCCGCTTTACATGTCCGATGGCGACGGGCGGCGCATCCTGGTGATCCAGGGCGGCGCAGTCGTCAGCTCGTTCCCGGCATCGCCCCAGCAGCGTGCGTTCCCGATCGCCGTCGTCGACACGGTCCGGACAACGGGCTACGCCACCAACGAAACCGGCGGGGAGTATGCGCTCGACGGCACACCCACGGGAGCGACTTACCCGTTGATGCAGGGCAACATCATGAGCGACGGGTCGACCGATGGCGTCGACTATAACTACGGCATCTCGTTCACCGGGCAGGTGTGGCGATACGACCGAGACTGGAACAACGGGGTCATGCTCTTCGACGCGGGCGGAGACGGCCGCAAGGCGGGCATCGCGTACGACCCGACCGACGGCACGCTGTGGCTTTCGGCCGACCGTGCGGCCGGCATCTTCCACTACGACACCGACGGGAATTTGCTCGGCCAGTTCGACACCCAGCCGAATCTGGACTGGAACCTGGCACTCGAGCCGTCCAGCGGCACGCTCTGGGTTTCCAGCTATCGCACCAGCGACCTTCACAACTACGCCAAGGACGGTACCTACCTGGGCTCGACCAACGTGCCCGGTATGACCGCCTCCTCCTTCTTCAGCGGCGAGTTTCCGTTCGGCGCCGCCGGCTGCGTCTACACGCTGAAGAAGAGCAAGCCGAAGCGTGGCTGCGAGGACTGTCCCGAGGTCGGCAGCGACTATGCAACGAACGCCGAGTGCGAGACCGTCAAGGATTGCGATAAGAAGGTCAAGACAACCATCGCCTGTCCCGACGGCGGCAGTGGTACGTGCAAGCTCAAGGGCAAGCGCAGCGCTTGCGGATAATCGATGCCGTTCGACTGGCCGCTGCCAGTCTGACGCCAGAACGCCGATCGGCCGGCCGCGACACCCTCGCGGCCGGCCGCTTTTTCTTGGACAGGTTGCCGGCGGTCTCGCATCGGGCGTAGCGGAAAACAGGCTCTGCCGATAATGGGCCGCGGAATGCTTGAGTGGCCCGACGCGGTTCGCTACAGTACGGCTACAAAGCATGCTGCCAGCCGGAACCTCGGGGCTGTTATTGGAGTGCGCTCGCACTCAGGCCCCGCGCATCGGCTTGCGGCATCAAGGCAAGGAGCAGGGAATGGGTATGGTTAGAGGTTGCACGATGCTCGCGCTGGCGGCGGTGGTCGCGAGTCCGGTCCTGGCCCAGACGGATCCCCTTTACATGTCCGACGGTGACGGACGGCGCATCCTGGTCATCCAGGGCGGCGCGGTCGTCGATACGTTCCCCGCGCAGCCGCAGGTGCGGGCGTTCCCCATCGCCGTCATGGACACCGTCCGCACGACGGGCTACGCCATCGGCGAAACCGGCGGCGAATACCAGCTCGACGGCACGCCGACCGGCGCGACGTACACGTTGAACCAGGCCGACGGCAACGGCCTCAGCGACGGCACCACCGACGGTGAGTCCAACTACGGCATGGGCTGGAGCACGGGCAACGTCTGGAAGTATGACCTCGACTGGCAGAACGGCTCGATCCTGTTCAGCGCCGGCGGCCGGTTCGGCGGCGTCGCCTATGACCCGTCGGACGGCACGTTCTGGCTCTCGGCCGACCGGGCCGCGGGCATCCGCCACTACGACGCGGCCGGCAACCTGCTGGGCCAGTTCGACACCGTCACCAACCTCGACTGGAACCTGGCCTTGGAGCCTTCGTCCGGCACGCTGTGGGTGTCGACCCGCGGTAACCAGACGCTTTACAATTATGCCAAGGACGGAACGCTGCTCGGCTCGTTCGTCGTGCCCGGCATGCAGCCCTCGTCCTTCCTGAGCGGCGAGTTCCAGCTCGGCGGCGGCGGCTGCATCTACACCATCAAGAAGAGCAAGTCGAAGGGCGGCTGCGAGACCTGTCCCGAAAAGGGCGGTGAGTACGCCTCCAACGCCGCGTGCGAAGACGTGAAAGACTGCGAGAAGAAGATCAAGACGACGATCGCCTGCCCGCGCGGCGGCAACGGCATCTGCAAGATCAAGGGCAAGCGCAGCGCCTGCTGATCGCCCGACCAACCGTTACACCAACGCTCGTAACGCTCGGCTTCGCGGGCGGACGATGCAAACTCAACCGGCCGGCCGCGGCTTATCGCGGCCGGCCGCTTTGTTTGTCCACGCACCGGCCTTTCGCGCGGGGAAGGCGGTCGCTTTGTTTTTCCAGCCACACCTTCCGCGCGGGAGACGACGGTCGCGTTATTCTTCCGAGCAAGCACCTTCCGCGCGCGCCCGGGATGTCCCGTCAGCGCCGCTGAACACCGTGAGCACAGGTGCGGACGGGTGAGCGCCGCTGAGCACGGTGAGCACGGGTGAGCTCCACGGAGCACGGTGAGCAGAGGGGGAGCACCGCTCAGCACGGTGAGCACAGGTGAGCACGACGCGCACAGGTGAGCACAGGTGAGCACAGGTGAGCACAGGTGAGCACGGATGAGCACAGGTGAGCACGGATGAGCACAGGTGAGCACAGGTGAGCACGGATGAGCGCAAGAGAGCAGGGCGAGCA
>CAZYLK010000291.1:0-4813 GCA_964648365.1 uncultured Phycisphaeraceae bacterium | reverse complement strand
GGTTGCCGGGATCGAATCCGCCCCAGGTCAGAAACGCCTCGTACTCAGGTCGCGACGGCGCCAGCAACCGGTTTGCGAAGAGCGGAAACAGTTCAGCCGATTCGTAAACGGCGCGCAGATCCGGCATGCCGGGGAATGGACGAAAGTCGGGCAGCGTCTCTGCGCCCCTGGTGTAGAGATACCGGTAGCGGGACGGCGCGTGGTCGAGGCGGCCGACCGGACCCCAACGACCGGACTCAGCTCCGCCGGACCGCCACGCGATGTACAGAGTGGTCTTCATTGCTCGTCGCTCACCAGCAGGCGCCGTCCATTCTCGTCGAGCAGCGCCATCGTGAAGTCTCGCGTGATCCTTGACATCCGCTGTGGCGGAACCTCTTCAATCAGTCCCTGAATTGTAGCAGATTCGATCCCGGCGAGCCTCGCCCGCCATGCTGCGGCTGGTGTGCAGTGATTGAACCGCCCCCGCCGGGCGCGTCAGGTAGCGAAGTTCAGTGCAACGGTCGTCCCGCCGTGACCAACGGGTGCCTTCGCGGGTGTTGCGACTCCGCCTGCCGCTGGCGTTCCGCCCCGTCATGGGTTACATCGCCCCCTCTGGTCGCGGCGTGACGGAACGGAACCGGCGATGAGCCTTGCGAAGAACGTGGTGATCGACCTTCTGGCCCGGCTGGCGGGGATGCTGCCCGGCTCGGCCGCGCGGTGGAGCCGCCAGTTCGCCCTCGGCGTGGTCGTCGGCATCCTGGGCGGCGTGGCCGCGTATGCGCTTCACTGGTCGCTGGAAGTGGGCGCTCATCACATCATCGGCGAGGTGGCTGCCCACAGCGCCGGCTTCGACGTGCTCCAGTTTCGCCTCGGCGTCCTGCTGCTGCCCGCGATCGGTGGGTTGCTTTCCGGGCTGGCGGTACACCGGTTCTGCCCGCACGCGATCGGCCAGGGAACGGAGTCGCTGACCCGCGCTTTCCACCGTGACATGGGGGCCATGCCGTTGCAGCCCTCGCTGGTGAAAGGCGTTGCGTCGGTCGGCGTCATCTCCTGTGGCGGGTCCGCCGGTCCGGAGGGGCCGATCGCCGCCTTGGGCGCCGCCATCGGCTCCAGCATCGGCCGCATCTTCCACGTGACGCCGCACGAGCGGCGCATCATGCTCGTCGCCGGCTGCGCCGCGGGCGTCGGCGCCATCTTCCAGTGCCCGCTGGGCGGCGCCCTCTTCGCCGCCGGGGTGCTCTATCGCGATCCGGAGTTCGAGACGGACGCCATCGTGCCGGCCGTTATCGCCTCCGTCATCAGCTACTCGACCTTCATGATGTTCTCGTCGCCGGAAGCGCTGGAACCTCTGCTGCCGCACGCGGCCGATCTGCGCTTTTCCTCCATCAAGGAACTGCTGCCCTACGCCCTGCTTGGACCCTTGTGCGGGTTGATGTGCATGTTGTTCAGCGGCGCGATGCGGTTGGTCGAACACGGCGTCGTGCCGCGCGTTCCATTGCCGCGATGGGCGCTGCCCATGCTCGGCGGGCTGCTGACCGGCGCGATCGCGTGCCTGATCCCGCAGGTGATGGACGGGCAGTACGAGTTCATCCGCAACAGCATGGCGGACCTGACCGGTCAGTTGCCCGGCGCCGATCCGTGGTTCTGGGTGAAGCTGTTCGCGGCCGTAGCGGTGGGTAAGTGCATCGCAACGGGCTTTACGCTGGGAAGTGGTGGATCCGGCGGCGTGCTCGGACCGGCCGTATTCATCGGCGGGGCGACGGGGGCGTTTCTGGGCGCCCTGTGCGACGCGCTGCTGCCCGGCGTGTTTCCGCCCGCGTTGCGAGAGGCGCTGATTCCCGTCGGCATGGGCGGCGTGCTGGCCGCGGCCATGCGGACGCCGCTGGCCGCCATCGTCATGGTAACGGAGATGACCGACAGCTACGGGCTGATCGTGCCGTCCATGCTCGTCTGCATCAGCGCCTACGTCACCGGCCGTCGCTTCGGGTTGAACCACGAGCAGGTTCGCACGGCCGCTGAGTCGCCGGCCCACGCCGCCGACGGCGTCGTTCACACCCTCGAGCGCTTGCGCGTGGCGGACCTGATGGAGACCGATCGCGACGTGACTGCGGAAGTGGCCGAGCCGCTGGCGTCTCTTGTTTCCCGCATGAGGCCCGGCACGCGACCCGTCTTCGCGGTGCTTGAGAAGGACGAGGTAGCGGGGTTGATCTCGGTGCCCGACGTCCGCCGGATCATGGATCAGCCCGAACTGTTCGACTCGCTGATCGCATCCGACCTGATGACCGAGCGTGTCAGCACCGTCCTGCCGGATCAATCCGTGTACGACGCGCTGAACGTCTTCAGCCTGCAGAACCACGACGTGCTGCCCGTCGTTTCGTCGGGCCGTCGGCAGAAGTGGGTGGGGATGCTCGCCCGCCGGGCCGTGTTTGATGCGCTGCGGCGTGAGGCCGCCCGGATGCAGCAGTCCGTCGTGCGGGAACACGCCGGGCTGGTTGCGATCGATCGCGAGGGCCAGCTTAACCAGCTTATGATGGCGGTCGCGCCGACGCGGGCGGATCACGTTCAGCGCCTGCTGGTGCCGCTGGAAGCGGTGGGCCGGTCGCTGCGCGAGGCGGACATGCGGAACCGGTTCGACATCGAAGTGCTGGCCATCGAGCAGCCCGACGGCACGATGCAATGTCCGCCGGACCCGAATGCGCCGCTGCGCACCGACCAGCGCCTGATCGCGATTGTGGAGCGCCGTCCGGACCTCGATCTGGCCGCGGAGGTGCCCACTGCCGACGGCGCGGATTGAGCGTCGGCTGGCTTTGACTGCCTGCCGGGCGACGCTGCGCCGCCGTCGGTCGATAGAATTGTCATGGCACGCCAGTCGGCCCCATCCGAACCGCCGGCCGCCGAACCGTCGGCCGCGGACGATCTTGCCCTGCTCGCGGCTCACATCGGCGGTGATCCCCGGGCGCTGCCGGCGCTTATGGCCCGATATGACACCGTCGTCCGATTCGCGATCCACCGATATTCCGGCACGCTATCGCGCCGCGATCCCGACTGGCTCGACTCAATGGCCTCGACCGTGTGGACGGGGCTGATCGACTCCCTTACCCGCGACTTGGACAACCTACCCGCGTCGGTGAAGGCGTATCTGCTCCAGATCGCCCGCAACCAGACCATCGACGCCATCCGCCGGGTTGAGCGGCGGACCCGGCTGGAGGAAAAGGCTGCGTTATCGGTCCCCGACGCGCCTCCCGACCCGGCCGACATCGTCGCCGAGTTCGAGCAGATCGAGGCGCTGAGGCGCTGTGTGGACGGTCTAAGTGACGCGGACAAAGATATTTATGCACAGGTCGACCTTATCGTCGCCCGGCGTTGGCGGGAGGCCGCGGCGGCACTGGGAGTGGCAGAATCCACACTGCGATCGCGCTGGAAACGCATTCTGGCGGACCTGAAAGCCTGTATGGGCGGCCGCGCCGGCGGGAGTTTCGCGCCGAGGGGTTCGGCGAGCGACTGATACTGTGAGAGTGCCCATGCGCGAACCGGAATCCAACCTGGACCCGATCGAACGGCTCATGCTCGCCTCGCGCGAGGCGGAGCGGGCTGGCGTCTTCGCGTCCACGGCTTCCCGGGCGGCCAGGCGGTCGACGTCGTATGCCCGCGTGATCCGCATCGGCGCCGGGCTGCTGTCCGCTGCGGCCTGTCTGCTGGTGGCAGTGACCGTGTCACAGGTTGCCCACCGGCAGTCGACGTCGACCAACGGCCCGGCGATGAACGTCGCCCAGGCCCGCCCCGTCTCGCTCGACTGGGGCGTTTTCAGCAGTTGCCTCACCGGTCCCGGCCAGCCGATCGTCGCCGGATGCCACTCCGCCGATCTCGACACGGACGGCGACGTGGATCTTGCGGACGTGCGGCGGTTCCAGACCTCCAGCGGCCAGCCGTAAGGCGCCTGGTCAGATTCCGGCGCGTTCACCAGTAATAACCGACGCTGAGCGATCGGCGCGCGGCGATTCATGGCCAGATGAGCCGCGTCCACGAAATGTCGGTCGTGCCGTCCTCGCGCACCAAAACGTTGCAGCCGTGACTCGTTTCGATGTGACCACGCGGGTGGCGCCACGCCGTGGGCTGCACCGGTGAATGTTGTGGGATGATAAAGTGGACCCGCCGTCCGTCGGGAACGGCCTCACTGTTGACGAGCGTATAGACCGCTGGATCGTATCCGAACTCCAGTACGGCCTTGGTCGCAACGGCTACGTACCAGTCGGGCCCTTTTTCTCGATAAGCGTCGAACTTCTCGCCCTCGGTTGGCACCGCGCTGGCCGCCTGCTCCGCGGACACGCCTGGGGCCTCGGCCTTCTGCGCGGTGACGCAGCCGGGAAGAAGACTTGCGGCGAGAAGAGCGCATGTGGCGCAAATTCGTCGCGCCGAGGGGTTCAAGCGATGTCCTCGCAACATCTGCGCCTTCTCGGGTCGGCCGCCCGTGCTCCATAGCCTGCGCGCAGTGCCGGCGACGCGGTCTGTCCCATCGTGCGAAGCCAGCAATATGTTCGCCGCCGGGGTTGCCTCGTTACGAAGCCAAGTGAGTTGAGAGAATTGCATTCAGTGCCACCTTTCTACAGACCTCTACCCCCATCGACCGCGATAATCTGACCCGTCAGATAGTCAGGCGCGTCCAGCAGATAGCCGACCACGTCCGCAACTTCCTTCGGCGTTCCTGCACGCCCGGCCGGCACGTGCGCGATCAGGCGATTCCGGGTCGCTTCGTCATACTCTTCCGGAAACTCCGCGATGCCCGGCGCCACGCCGTTGACCTGTACACGCGGCGCCAGCGTCCGGGCGAGCGACT
>CAZYLK010000290.1:0-4822 GCA_964648365.1 uncultured Phycisphaeraceae bacterium | reverse complement strand
TTCGCCATTCGCCATTCGCCATTCGCCATTCGCCATTCGCCATTCGCCATTCGCGCGGGTGAGCGGGTGGGGACGTGATGACGTACTTTGATCGGAACGCCGTCGGTCGGCCGCGGCGCCGGTTCACCAGCGTCGGCGTGCGCCGTCGACAGGCGGCGCGATCGGCAGGCACTTGGAGTGCGCCCTGAGGCCGGTGCTCCGGCGGTCATATTGCCTGGCAGAAGACCTTGGCTGCGCGCGCTTTGTAGGCCGAGTCCGGAAATCGAACCTCCGCGCGTGTTTTTTGGACGTTTTTGTGGACGTCCACCGTCGCGGAGTCGTGTTCAGCGTCTGGAGGTATTACAATGGCTGTGTTGAGAAAGATGTTGCTGGAGGCGCCGCCGGAGATGCGGATCTTCGTCGCCGCGCTGGTGGTGCTGCTGCCGGTCGGGTCCGTGCTGGCGGCGGGCACGTTCATCTGGGACCAGACGAACGGGCGTATTTGGAGTACCGAGAACAACTGGACGGCGCCCGCGACGTGTACGGCGGACTGCTATCCGCACACGACGGACGATGATGCCATCGTCGAGGACGGCAGCACATCGACCATTGAGTTGGACGACGACTACACCATCGACGATCTGACCTTCTCGTCCGGTGTCAGCCACGACATCCAGCTCATCGAGAATGGAGAGCCCTCCACGCTCTCCTGCGACTCGATCGTGATCGAGAGTGACAGCGAAGTGCGCGTCCGGGCGCAGGTGAAGGTTGTCGCACGTAAGACCGGTGACCCGGTGCCGTGACCCGAGGCGGGCCGAGGCGCCCGCGGCGACAAGAGAGTTCCGCCGCCGGGCCGGCTGAGGCATCTGAATGAGTGAAAGGCGAATTGGAACCGGGATGAGGCCGCCCGGGTCTGCGTCTCCGTGGGCGGGTTGAGAACGAGGGCCCGCCGCGCCGGGCGGCAGAAGGGAACGAGTGACAGCGTGCGTGCAAGTCGAGTCGCGGGGATGGTGGCAAGCGTGGCGGCCATAATGGGCGCCGCGCAGGGTGCCTGGGCGCAGGCCGAGGTGCCGGAGGGTTTCGAGCTGGTCGAGATCGTCCGATCGCCGCGCTACGCGCTCCTGCCGACCATCAACAACTGCGGCGAATTGGTGTTTTCGTTGCAGCTCGAAGACAACGACCCCGACCAGGCGTCGTTTGAGATCTTCCGTTATGACAACGGAGCGCTCGTTCGGCTGACGCACAACGACGTGCGCGACCGCAGCCCGCAGATCAACGACAACGGCAACATTGCGTGGACGCGCATGATAACGCTGCCGAATGAGGACCAGATCATCTTCTGGCACGACGGCCAGGAGTCGATCGTGGATTCCGTCGGCCCCGGCTACATGACCATCGAACCCGCCATCAACAACCTCGGGTGGGTGGCGTGGGGACGCGGGCTGGAGAGCGGTTGCACCGGCGACGCCATGCTGTGGGACGGCCAGACTGTGCGGCGCATCAGCAAACGCAACGATCGCTGGAACCTGTCTCAGAGCCTGAACGACCTGGGCGACGTGGTATGGTCGCGGATGAACGTCTGCGTCAATCCCTGGAACTCCCAGATCAGGCTCTGGTCCGACGGGGAAAGAAGGACGCTCCCATCCGCGTTCACACAGCTTCAGAGTCCGCATGTCAACGACCGCAGACAGGTCGTGTGGAAAGGTGGGAGCGAATCCGGTTCGATTGAATTGTGGTCGGACGGCCAGACCCGCCTGCTGACGGACTCCGGACTGGTGGCGAACATCAACAATCTCGGCGACGTGATCTTCAATCGCTGGGATTACGATTATGGCTTGGCGCAACTGTGGTTCTATCGCGCGGCGGATGCCAAGTTCATGCGGTTGGTCGACGACCCGGGTGCCAACCACACTTGGCCCGACGGCAACGACTGGGGTGAAGCAGTGTGGTTTTGGAGCCGCGGCCCCCAGGAGCGCAGGTACGGCATCATGATGATGCGCCGCATCCGCACCGGCGACGCCCGGTTCGACGGCGTCATCAGCGCCGCCGACTACGCTGCATTTGCGGCCTGTATGACCGGCCCGGGACGGGTCGATCATCTGTGCGACTGCCGCTTCCTCGACCTCGATTATGACGGGGACGTGGACCTGGGCGACTTCGCCCGGTTTCAGAACGCCTTTCAGGGACCGTAAGGAGGCACACACATCGGCATGGATGCCGTCAATCTATCGTCTCAGTCATGGCTCGTACGCGGCCGACGCCGCGGCGGGCAGGGATTCAGATGTTCCAACGCGCGGCAGACGCGCAAAATGGGAGATATGGTATGCGATTTCTGGTAGTCGTATTCACGGTGCTGCTGGTCGCCTTCGGCGCGGTCGGCGGTCTTACGCAGCCTGCGATGGCGCAGACGGACACGACTTGGATAGGCGGCAACGGGGGTAACTGGTTCACAAGCGGCAACTGGGACAACGACGTCCCTGATGACACGGTCGTGGCGATCATCGACAACGGCACGGTTCCATCGATTTCGCAAAACAATCCACCCGCTGAGTGCAAGTCGCTGGACATCAACAACGACAACTCCGGCGGCGGGGACTCGGGCCTGCTGATCGAGGCGGGCGGCGCTTTGATCGTCGGCGACGGCACCAGCGCGACGTCGGTGCTCGACGAGGAGGACAACATCCTCACCATCGAAGGCGGGACGAGCGAGTTGGACGGGGGCAAGTTGCTGATCTCCGGCGTACAGACCTTTCAGGGGGCCGGCATGATCGTCCTGGAAGAGTACAACGAGAATGACCTTGACCAGAACTCGTTGATCGCCGAGGCGACCGACGACGAAGACCAGCTCATCCTGGCGTCGGACTGCGGGTTCTCGCCGATCGAGCAGGACTGCTCGATTACACTCACCGGCCAGGGCGACGTGCAGGTCAGCCTCGACAACCGCGCGTTCGTCGTCTCCAACGAGGGCGATTATGGCGACGAAATTGGCCTCCACCTGTCCACGCGTCAGAAGATTACCGACGAAGAGGCGGAAGGCTACTGGGTGGCGCTGGCGGACTCCATTCTGTGGGTCGACACCCTCGTCACCGGCCCTGGAGAGTGGCACGTGACGGACGCCGCCGACAGGGGCGCCATCATCGTCGGACACGGCGGCAACGACGGCTGTGTCGTCGGCAGCGGCAAGGTCATCCTCAACACCGGTGACGGCAGTATTCACGGTCATACGCTCAAGGTCGAGAACAACACTTTCTGCACGACGGGAAGACTGGTATGGGAGTCGATCGAGATCAGCGAGAACGACTGGACGCGCCCGGCGATCGTGACCTACGACGGTACCGCGATGTTCGGTCTCAGCGAACTGCCCGACCCCGCGAACGTGTGCGGCGGAAGCTGATCTGCATTCAAGCCTGATCTGACGCGACTCTCCGGCCCGGCGCTGCCCCAGGCGGCGCCGGGTCGTTTTTGCGGTGCTTCCGACGGCGCCATCGCTCGCGAAGCGTTCCGATTCACCGGCAAGCCGGCATCGCGGGCAGTTCTTGCGGCGCCCCGCGTCGCCCCTCCCGGTTCGCCGCTCACCCCCCTGTCTGCCCGAACGATCTGGGCGAGCGAGACCTCGCCCCCGGCCACGGCGCGCCCGTCAGGCCTCTCGTTTTGTTGATCCGGCTCGGACGGTGGGCTAACATACGTTGGCATGAGCGACGTCCTGATTCGCGGCACACTGTCTCTGGTCGCCGGGCTTGCGGCCCAGGTGGCCGAGCGGCGGGACTTCGACTGGCCGGCGTACGCGATCTGGACGGCCGTGGTTGTGGCCCTGGTGGTGACCACGCTTCTCGTGCTCAGGTACGTCCGTCGGACCACGATCGAAGGAGACGGGGAGGACGACACGACGCTGTTCGACCTCGGGGAGCTGTGTGACCTCCGCGACCGGGGTGAATTGACGCAGGAGCAGTACGAGCGGCTCAGCGAAGCCGCCCTGACGGCGATCGACCCGCTCCACGTGCTCAACGAGCTTCGCGAACTGCGCGACTCGGGTCGGCTTCGCGTACCCGACTACGATACGCTCCGAGCACGGGCGGTGGAGCGCATCAAGGCGGCAAACAGTGCGGGAACCAGCGCAGGCGCGGCGAAATGATGCTCAAACCGACGGCACGCCGCGGACGATATCTAGGGGGGCTTCGACAGCCGGAGCTGACGAACCCGCGTTGAGCAGGCCGAGTGAGGTCTTGAATGGCCAGTTCTAAAGGCAATAGTGGCGGCGGCGGGTCCGGCCGGCAGCGGCGGGGCAACGCGTGCAGTTTCTGCGGCAAGAGCCAGCGCGACGTCGGCCCGATGGTCGAAGGTCCGGGCGACGTCTACATCTGCAAGAACTGCATCGAGCTGTGCCACAACATCATCCGCCAGGAGGTGCGCAAGACCTCCGGCAACCGCCCGGCCGTCGGGGAGCCGCGCAAGCCGCGCGAAATCTTCGACTACCTGGGCAACTACGTCATCGGACAGGACAACGCCAAGCGGGCGCTGAGCGTGGCTGTTTACACCCACTACCAGCGGCTCAATCACCACGACAACAGCGCCGAGGATGACGTTGAACTGGACAAGTCGAACGTGCTGATCATCGGCCCCACCGGCTCGGGCAAGACCCTGCTGGCACGGACCTTGGCACAGTATCTGAACGTGCCGTTCGCGATCGCCGACGCCACCACGCTCACCGAAGCGGGCTACGTCGGCGAGGACGTCGAGAACATCCTCCTGCGACTGCTCCAGAACGCAGATTTCGACATCGAACTGGCGCAGCGCGGCATCGTCTACATCGACGAGATCGACAAGATCGGCCGCACGTCGCACA
>CAZYLK010000289.1:0-4831 GCA_964648365.1 uncultured Phycisphaeraceae bacterium | reverse complement strand
CGCCCGGCCACGCCGACTTCGGCGGCGAGGTCGAGCGCGTCCTGAAGATGGCGGACGGCTGCCTGCTGCTGGTCGACGCCTTCGAAGGTCCGATGCCGCAGACGCGGTTCGTGCTGCGCAAGGCGTTTGAATCGCGCCTGCGCCCGGTGGTGGTGGTCAACAAGATCGACCGGCCGGACGCGCGCCCGGCGGCCGTGCTGGACGAGGTGTTCGACCTCTTCGTCGAACTCGGCGCGGACGACCAGGCGCTCGACTTCCCGGTGGTGTACAGTTCGGCCACGCTCGGGTACGCCACGCTCGACCCCAAGACGCGCACGGACGACATCGAGCCGGTCTTCAAGGCCATCATCGAACACGTACCGCCTCCGGTCGGCGACCCGGCCGCGCCGCTGCAGATGCTCATCACGACGCTCGACTACAACGACTACGTCGGCCGCATCGGCATCGGTCGCGTGTTCAACGGCGTGATCGAAGCCGGTCATGACGTCATGGTCATTCATCGCGACGGCACCGAGCGGAAGGAACGCATCGGCGATCTGTTCGCGTTCGACGGGCTGGGCCGCTGCAAGATCGACCGCGTCGAGGCGGGCGACATCTGTGCCGTGGTCGGGCTGGAGTCGGTCGACATCGGCAACACGCTGGCGTGCCTGGAGAATCCCAGGCCGCTGCCCCTGATCAGCATCGACGAGCCGACGCTGCACATGACGTTTCAGATCAACAACTCGCCGGGCGCCGGCCGCTCGGGCAAGTACGTCACCAGCCGCCAGATCCGCGACCGGCTGGAGAAGGAGTTGCACAAGAACGTCGCGCTGCGGGTCGAACCCGGTCACACCGTAGACGAGTTTCACGTCTCCGGACGCGGCATGTTGCACCTGTCCGTGCTGATCGAGAACATGCGCCGCGAGGGATACGAACTCTGCGTGGGCAAGCCCAAGGTGATCTACCGGGAGCTGAAAGGGCGCAAGACCGAGCCGATCGAGCTGTGCGTGGTGGACGTGCCGGCACAGCACGTCGGGACGGTGATGGAGATGATGGGCTCGCGGCGCGGCATCTGCCGCAACATGGAGAACCGCGGCGAGACCTCTGTCCTGGAGTTTACGATTCCGGCGCGCGGGCTGATCGGGTTGCGCAATCGCATGTTGACCTGCACCAACGGCACGGCCATCATGCACCACAACTTCTACGAATACGAATACTTCCGCGGCGACATCCCCGGCCGGCAGAACGGCTCCTTGATCGCGGCCGACAGCGGACAGGTGACGGCTTATGCCCTGCAGAACCTCACCGACCGGGGCGACTTCTTCGTGGCCAACGGCGACAACGTGTATGAGGGGCAGGTGGTCGGCGAGCACTGCCGCGACAACGACCTGGCGGTGAACTGCTGCAAGGCGAAGAAAACGACGAACATCCGCTCTGCCGGCGCGGACAAGACCGTCGTCATCAAACCGCCCCGGCAGATGACGCTGGAAATGGCGCTGGAGTACATCGCGGAGGACGAACTGGTGGAAGTGACGCCAGACGCGATCCGGATGCGAAAGCGGCTGCTCAATGAAAACGACCGCCGCCGGGCGACTCGGGGGAGGTAGGGAAGAAAAGGCACGGAGGCACGGAGGCACGGAGGGAAGAAAGGGACGGAGGCGCGGAGGCACGAGGCGGAGCTGCGCTGCTTGACTGTGTGCCTGTGTGCCTTCGTGCCTATGTGCCTTCTTCCCCCTTCGTCGCTTCGTGGCTCCGTGGCTCCGTGGGTTCTTCACTCATCCGCTCTCGCAGTAGCTCCAGCGGCATGGCGCCGCCGGAGAGCAGGCGGTCGTGGAAGGCGCGCAGGTCGAATGACTCGGGGCCGCCGGCGCGCACTTCCGCATCGCGGCGCAGTTGCTGAATCACCCGTTCGCCGATCTTGTACGCCAGCGCCTGACCGGGCCAGGCGATGTAGCGGTCGACCTCGTTTTCGATGTCGATCGGGGCCAGGGCCGTGTTTTGCATCATGTAGCGGATCGCGTCTTCGCGCGACCAGCGGAAGTGGTGCATGCCCGTATCCACGACCAGCCGGCTTGCCCGCCAGGCATCGAACGTCAAGCGGCCGAAGCGTGAGTACGGATCCTGATAGCCGCCCAGTTCATCGCCGAGACTCTCCGCATACAGTGCCCAGCCCTCAACGTACGCCGTGTAGCCGGCGTAGCGCCGGAATTTCAGAAGACTTGTATTCTCCTGATCCAGGGCGAGTTGGAAATGATGGCCCGGCACCGCCTCGTGATACGTCAACGACTCGCGGGTGTAGGTCAGGCGCTCGCCGGGCGCGTACGTGTTGATGTAGAAGTAGCCTGGCCGCGAACCGTCTTCGGGGGAGGGGCCATAGTACGCCACCGGCGCTGAGGCGGCTCGAAACGGCTCGATCTCCTTCATCACGCAGTCCGCCCGCGGAATCCGGCCGAACAGGCGCGGCAACTGGTCAAACGTCCGTTGCAGGATCTCGTCGTAGGCCGCGATAATCTCCTCCCGCGACTCGGCGCGGAAGCGCGGGTCGGTGCGCATGGCGGCGATGAAGTCGTCGAGCGTGCCGTGAAAGTCGACTTCGTCGCGTACCAGGTCCATCTCGTGTCGGATGCGCTCGATTTCTGCCAGCCCGATCTCGTGGATTTCCTCGGGAGTCAGCGCCGTCGTCGTGTGGTGGCGCGTCAGCACCGCATAGTGCTCGGCGCCGTCGGGCGTGTCCCACAAGCCCACCGAGTCGCGGCAGCGCGGCAGATACTCCTCCTCGACGAACCGCAGCAGCCGGGAATAGGCGGGAATGACGTCGTCGGCGATGGCCCGCTCGATGGCGTAGCGCAGGGTCAGCCGCTCTGCTTCCGGCAACTCCGTCAGCAACTCGACCGGCCCGAAGAAGCTGCTCTCCGACACGTTCGCTACGACGTGCGTTTCGATCTGCGGCACGACCGCCTGGATCACAATGCGCGGCGACACGGTTCCGGTCCTCATGCCCGCGCGCATGTGGTCGATGACCTGATCCACCTGCCGGGGAAAGGCCCGCAGCCGGGCGACGTAGGCACTGAAATCGTCACCGTTGCGGAAGGGATGGGAACCGAGAATCAGCGGAAACGACGTGTGGATCGCGTGCATCTGGTTGAGCGGCGTGAGATGGTCCGGCACGTCCATCCGGTCGAGCGTCCGCTGAAGCGTATAGGCCAGAAGCTGCCGATCGAGTACCTCCCGCCCGCCCAGCGACGCACGCCGGGTCCGCTCCAGCAGCCCCGTCAGCGCCGATCGCCACCGGCGCCGGGCGCCGTCCGAGGCATCATCCAGCCGGTCGTTGTAACGATAGTCGCCCAACCCGGTCGCCATCGTCGGAAAGCGCCGCATCAGCGCCTCCCAGTAGGCGTCCGCCACGTCCTCGACGGTCTCCGCAGCCGCAGGCGTCGCCTGTCGCGAACGCGTGACGGAGCGCTCGCTGCGACAGGCGGCCGTGACGAAGATCAGGGACGCAAGACACAGGGCCGCGAGGGGAAGCGAGGGAGTCACGGGATGCGACAACACAGGAAGACGGAACGGGATGCAAGGAAAGGAATTCTGCTTCATGGTTCAGGCCGTCGCGTCCATCCCGCCGGGCAAAAGTAACGAAGTCAGGAAATAACCAAAGCCCGGAAGTGCTGGAAAAAGGGAACGATTGCCACCCCGGCGCATCTCTCTTCCCTGACTCCCTTACTCCCTTACTCCCTTACTCCCTCACTCCCTTACTCCCTTACTCCCTTACTCCGACGCCCCGCCGCGCTACACGTTGAACTTGATATTCAGAATGTCGCCGTCGGCGACCACGTACGTCTTGCCTTCCTGCCGCACTTTGCCGGCCGCTTTGGCGCCGCGGAAGTCGGCGTACGTCACCATGTCGTCGTAGGCGACCGTCTCCGCACGGATAAAGCCGCGAGCCAGGTCGGAGTGAATCTTCCCCGCTGCCTCGACGGCCGTGCAGCCCTTGTGAATCGTCCACGCCCGAACTTCGTCCGGCCCCATCGTCAGAAACGAGATCATGCCCATCACCTCGTAGCACGCCTGGATGAGTCGATCGCGGGCGGGAACCTCGATGCGCAGATCCTCCAGGAAGGCCGCACGATCGGCCGGGTCGAGTTGCGCGATTTCGGCTTCCGCCGAGGCACATAGAGCGATGATCTCCGCCGCGTGGTCGCTGAGCGGCGCGGCCTCTCCCGCGATGTGATCCTCCGAGACGTTGCGCACGACGACCATCGGCCGCTGCGTCAGAAACGCAAAGCTCGACAGCAGCCGGCGATCCTCGTCGCCCGCAAGAACACTGGACAGCGGCTGCCCCCCTTCCAGGGCCGACTCGCAGCGCTTCAGCACCTCCAGCTCACGCAGATCGTGGTCGCGCGTCTTGGTCGGCTTCTTGAGCGACTTGTCGATCCGCTCAATGCGGGTGGTGACGGAGTCGAGGTCGCCGAAGATCAACTCGTCCCAGATTTCGCGCATATCGGCCGCGGGGTCGATGCGGTCGCGGTATTTCGGCACGCTGGGTTCCGCATGGTCGCGCACGACGACGGCCAGCGCGTCGCACAGGCGAATCTCCGGCAACGCCCGTCGGAAGCTGTCCTGTGCCCCCGCTTCGGTCGCGGCGCCGCCGGGGATGTCTACGAACTCGATCGTCGCCTCGGTGACCTTCTTGGGGTTATAGAGCTTCGTGAGGTACTCCAGCCGGGCGTCGGGCACGCGGACGGTCCCGTGGCGAATCGCCGGCATGGCGGCCGGGTCGTGCGGATGGCCCGTGACGGCGTCAAAGACGGTCGATTTTCCCGACAGCGGCAACCCGACGATCGCAACCTTCATG
>CAZYLK010000288.1:0-4902 GCA_964648365.1 uncultured Phycisphaeraceae bacterium | reverse complement strand
GACGGGCGTCCACGGGGAGGGTGTATTGACTTCTTGCTTCATATAGGTGCCACACCGTTTTCTTCATTCGCTATTCGCTATTCGCTATTCGCCATTCGCTATTCAATCGCAATCACCGACTTCTGGGTGCGGAAGAACAACGCGCCTTCGGAAATGGCAGGCGTGGCCAACGTGTACTCGCCCAGCGTGTTGGTTGCGATCACTTCAAACTCCGGACCGGCCTTCAGGACGTAGACCGTGCCTTCCTCATCGACGTAGTAGATCTTGCCGTCCGCGGCGACCGCCGATGCGGTGATGCCGGTCTGACCCTTGCCGACGCGCTTGCGGAACTGAACTTCGCCCGTCTTCGCGTCGTAGCAGGCCAGCACGCCGTTGTCGCGACAGGCGTAGAGCAGGCCGCGATAGCAGATCGGCGTCTGCATGTAGATGGCACAGCCGGCGTCCATCCAGGGAACGTTGTCGCTGCTGGTCGCATCGGGCGCGAGCGAGATGTCGCCGGTGGCCGAGGTCTTGACCGCGAACAGCGGGCGCGGGCCGCCGTGAGCGCTGCCCAGGTACACCAGCCCGTCCACCACTTGCGGCGTGGGCACCGGGATGTCGCCCCCCCCCGACATGCGCCAGACTTCCTTGCCGTCCGCGGCGTCATAGCCGCCCATGTGACGATAACCGTTCACGATAACGTGCGTCGCGTCGCCGACGCGGGCCAGCGCGGGCGTCCCCCACGTGGGCACGTCGGTGCGCGGCGTTTTCCAGACTTCCGATCCGTCCTTGATGTTCAGCGCGGCGAGGTACGAGTCCTTCTGCACGTCGCACTGGATGATGACGTGATCGCCGTGGATCACCGGGGAACTGGAAAAGCCCCACTGCGCCCCCGGAACGACGTAGTAACCTGAGTCCAGCGGCGCCAGCGACTTTTTCCACACCTGTTTGCCATCCGTGGTGTAGCAGCAGATGCCCTCGGAGCCGTAGAACGTGACCACGTAGCGGCCGTCGGTGGCAGGCGTCGAGTTCGCCTGCGTCGCCTTGGTGTGCCGCTTGACGGTGGGCACGCCTTTATGCACGACCTCATCCCAGAGGATCTTGCCCGTCTTCTTGTCGAGGCACATCAGCCGCCACTCGTGCTCGGATGTATCGTCCACCGGGGCGATCTGGCCGTAGAGGCCGACCTGGAGCGAGTCGTCGCCCTTGCCGCTGACGGCCGTGATGACGTAGATCCGGTCACCCCAGATGACGGGCGCCCCGTGGCCCATGCCGGGGATCGGCGTTTTCCATTTCAGATGCTCGCCCTTGTCCACGTCCCACGTCGTCGGCGTCGGGTACCCCTC
Source organism: uncultured Phycisphaeraceae bacterium (assembly GCA_964648365.1). Classification (GTDB taxonomy): domain Bacteria; phylum Planctomycetota; class Phycisphaerae; order UBA1845; family UBA1845; genus SURF-32. The sequence goes on along the minus strand of CAZYLK010000288.1, from coordinate 3,577 downwards.
GGCCACGCCGAGCGAACCCGGACCGCGAAAGATGGGCCAGTGGACGGTCTTTTCGGTCGACTCGGGCGCCCGGTCCTGGGCGACCGCTGCGGCAAGCGGGCACGAGGCCGCGATAAGCAGCAGAATCCGTACGTAGAGGTGATTGACGGCCATGAAGCGATCCCTTCTCCAGCGTGGAACTTGTCTCGCGCGCCGAAGGCACGCGACCGGTTGCGACCCGTGATCAGCCTATCATGTCGACTCGGGTTGGCCAGCCGGCGCTGCGCATGATCCTGTCGGACGGCGCGGACCCGGCGACCGGGCGCCCGCCGCGCAACGAAAAACGCCGCCGCCCGAGGGCGACGGCGTGATCTGGTTTCGTGCGCGTCAATCGAGGCCGCCGCGCGGCCGCGGGATTGAACCCGCTCAGCCTTACGGCAGGAACGACACGCTGGTGGCGATCAGTTCGGCGTCGGTCAACTGACCGTCGACCTTTGCCATCTTGGTGCCGCCGCAGAGGCCGCGGCGGTGCATTTCGTCATCGCTGATGCCGCCGCCTTTCACCATGATGGTCTTGCCGTCCACCTTGGCGGCCAGGGCGCATCCCTTGGCGCCGGACATGTGATAGCTGCACATGGCGCAGCCGAGTTCGATCGTCCGGCCTGCCAGCTTGGCGCCGGCCGTGGCGGCCGAGGCGGCTGAGCCGGCGCGGTTGTACGTGATCTCCATCACCTTGTTCAGACTGCCGGGGCTCTCGCCGTGCCACATCGTCAGAACGTGCTGATCCTTGCTGACGACCTTGATCGTCGACTTCGACTGCATCGTTCCGCCGGTCGGCGTGTCGAACGAACCGGTAAACGTGAACGTCTTGCTCCCTGCGTCGTACTGTCCCGTCTCGGTCATGTATCCGGTGGACATGCTGTCCATCCAGATCGAGAAGTACCGCTTGTTGATGTTGTCATAGCCGCAGATACCGCGACCTTCGAAGGGCATGCCCATGAAGTCGCCCTTGTACGAGTCGATCGTGTAGCGACCATCCAGGATCCACTCGCTCGAACTCTTGCCGGACGATTCCATCGCCTCGTCAGAGCCGGGATTCCAGAACTTCACGGCACAGTTCCAGTTGCCGACCAGGTCGTTGAGATGCTGATGATGCTCGCCCGGCGTACCGGCCTTCATCCACGCGGCCATCTCTGCCGCCTGCTCCGGGGACATGCCGCCGGCCTGCTCGTCCTGCGCCTGGATGGGGGCCAGACCCAGAAACAGCGCCGCCGCCAACGCCCAAACAACGGTCCAGGAACGCGATGTCATACGTTTTCTCCTTTTAGCAAAAAGCAAATAGGGAACAGGTCGCGGACGCGCCGCGCGCGTCGCATTGCCAAGCATTTCGACCCGAACAAAGTCCTACCTTACCGATAGGGGCGACCGGAGTCAACCCCCTTCCATTACTTCACCGCAGACGTCTCTTTCGCACCGGCCGCCGATCACGAACACCACGGCGGCGGCGTCGCCGGGTCAATCTCGAAGCGCTTGAGCGCCTCGGCCACGCGCTCCGCGGGGACAACCCCATCCCGCCCCAGCCGGGCCAGCGCTGCTGTAACTATATGTCCTGCATCGACTTCGAAGAACCGCCGCAAGGCCGTCCGCGTGTCGCTGCGGCCGAAACCGTCCGTGCCCAATGCGACGACGCCATGCGGCGTCCACGGCGCGATCTGATGGGCCAGCGTGGACAGATAGTCCGACGCGGCCACCACCGGCGCCGGCCGCGACGACAACTGCCCGGCGACGAACGAGGTCTTCGGCTTCTGCCCGGCGTGCAGCCGGTTCCACCGGTCGCACTCCAGCGCCTCGCGGCGAAGCTGGGTGTAGCTGGTGATGCTCCACACCTGCGAGGCGACGCCGAACGACTCGTTCAGAACCCGCTGTGCCTCCAGCACGCCATTGAGGATCGCGCCGCTGCCGAACAGGTGAACGAACGGCTGCTTGTCCGCGTCGCCCATCGACCGCAGCGGGTACATCCCCTTCAGGATGCCGTCTCCCACGCCCTCCGGCATGGCGGGCATCGGATAGGTCTCGTTCTCGACCGTCAGGTAGTAGAAGACATCCTCGCCTTCATCGAACATGCGGCGCAAACCGTCTTCGACGATCACGGCCAGTTCGTAGGCATAGGCCGCGTCGTAACTGATGCAGTTGGGCACGGTCGAGGCGTGCAGCAGGGAGTGACCGTCCTGATGCTGAAGCCCCTCGCCCGCCAGCGTGGTTCGCCCGGCGGTGGCGCCGATCAGGAAGCCGCGGCCGCGCATGTCGCCGAACTGCCAGATCTGGTCGCCGACGCGCTGGAAGCCGAACATGGAATAGAAGAAAAAGAACGGAATCATCGGCACGCCGTGCGTGGCGTACGCCGTTCCCGCGGCGGTAAACGAGCCCATCGAGCCGGCTTCGGTGATCCCTTCCTCCAGCAACTGCCCGTCTTTGGCTTCGCGGTAGTAGAGCAGCAGGTCGGAGTCGACCGGCTCGTAGAGCTGGCCGCGATGGGCGTAGATGCCGTACTTGCGGAACAGGGCGTCCATGCCGAACGTGCGGGCCTCGTCAGGCACGATCGGCACGATGTACTTGCCCATTTTCTTGTCGTCCATGAGGCGCGTCAGCAGCCGAACCATGGCCATCGTCGTGGCCACGTCGCGATCGCCGGTGGACTTCTTGAACTCGTCGAAGATGTTCGGCGACGAGACCTTGATCGACGGGACGCTCACCACGCGCCGTGGCAGGTAGCCGCCCAGCGCCGCGCGCCGCTCCTTCAGGTACTCGATCTCTTCGCTGTCTTCGGCCGGCTTGTAGAACGGCGCGTCCTTGAGCTGGCTGTCCGCAATGGGAATGTCGAAGCGGTCGCGGAACTGGCGCAGCTCCTCCTCGTTCATCTTCTTTTGCTGGTGGGTGATGTTGCGGCCTTCGCCCGCCTCGCCGAGGCCGTAGCCCTTGATGGTCTTCGCGAGAATGACGGTGGGTTTGCCGGTGTTCTCGACCGCGGCCCGATAGGCGGCGTGGACCTTCAACGGGTCATGTCCGCCGCGGCGAAGCTCGGTGATCTGTTTGTCCGTCAGGTGATCGACCATGCGCAGCAGCCGCGGATCCGTGCCGAAAAACTGCTCGCGCGTTTCGCCGCCCGATTGGACCGAGTAGCGCTGATATTCCCCGTCGAGCGTCTCGTTCATCCGCTGCACCAGCAGTGCGTCGTGGTCCTGCTCCAGCAGCGGATCCCACGCTTCGCCCCAGATGACCTTGATGACGTTCCAGCCGGCGCCGCGGAAGGCGGCCTCCAGTTCCTGAATGATCTTGCCGTTGCCGCGCACGGGGCCGTCCAGGCGCTGCAGGTTGCAGTTGATGACGAACACCAGGTTGTCGAGGCGCTCGCGCGAGGCCAGCGCCAGCGCGCCGATCGACTCGGGCTCGTCCATCTCGCCGTCGCCGAAGAAGCCCCAGACCTTGCGGTCGCTGCCGGCGATCAGGCCGCGATGCTCGAGGTAGCGCATGAAGCGCGCCTGGTAGATCGCCATGATCGGGCCGATGCCCATCGAGCCGGTCGGAAACTGCCAGAAGT
>CAZYLK010000287.1:0-4986 GCA_964648365.1 uncultured Phycisphaeraceae bacterium | reverse complement strand
GTCGGTCGATCGTTGTTGAGATGGTCGGCGAAGACGATCACCTCGCGGCCGTCGACGTAAGCCAGCATGAAGATCGTGTACCTGGAGAAGATGCGGCCGTAGGAGAGCCCGTTCGCCTTGACGCCCGGGGGCAGGGTCGCGAGGCCGACAACCAGCGGGACGCCGATGCGTTCGTCGAAGGCCTGGGCGAATTCCACGTCGTCCTTGCAGACCCAGGACGGCTCGAAGTGCAGCAGTTCGACCTGGCGGTAATAGGCGTCCTCCAGGGTGCCGGCTTCCACCAGTCCGATGCGAAACGCTGTGCTCAGCGGGCCCGGCCCCCATTGCCACCACGCGCCGGCCACCGCCAGCATGAGCACGGCGGCGACGGCGGCCACCCGGCCCGGCGTAAGTCGCCGTGCGGGCGGCGCCTCGCCCCGACCGGCCCGCCACTCGGCCTGGATCCGTTCGAGCATCGTCGCGACCGGCGGCGGCGCGAACAGCCGCGAGAGGGCGCGATCGACCCGAGCCATCTGCTCGACGCGCAGGCGCAGCGACGGCTGGCGATCCATCTCGGCCTCGAAGGCGCGGCGGTCGGCGTCGCTCATCAGCCCGTCGACGTAGGCGTCGATCTGTTGTTCTCGGTCACGCTCCATGACGCGTCGCTTGCGTCGCCTCCTTCGCGGCGGTGAGCTTGTTGCGCAGCGCATTCCGGCTGCGATGAACGTGGCTCATCGCCGTTCCTTCGGGTATTTCGAGCAGGCTGGAAATCTCGGAGTATTCCAGTCCCTCGAGGGTTCTCAGCAGCAGGCAGGCCCGAGCCGTCTGCGACAGCTCGCCCAGCGCCCTCATCACGTCGTCATCGAAGTGTCGCTGATCCTCCGGCAGCTCCCCACGGGCCGAGACCGTCAGGCGGGCGGGATCCGGCTCATCCGACACGGCTTCCGCCAGATGCTCCACCGCGGCCGGCTCCATCCCGGACGCTCGCCGCCGCCGCTCGCTGCGGGAATGGTTGAAGGCGACGTAGCGGACGATCTGACCCATCCAGGCCCTGAAGCTGGTTCCGGGTTTGAACTGTTCCCACTTGCCGAGGGCCACGATCGCGGCTTCCTGAACGACGTCATCGGCCAGGACGCGGTCGCGGACGATTCCCGCGGCGATCAACCAGAATACGCGATACGCGTCCCGGAACTGGTCTGCAAACTCGCGCGGCATCTCCGCCTCAGTTTCTGTACGCCTCGCGAGATTCCTGTCTCTGCTCCGGTCCACGCGCGTGACCTTACCACAAATGTTGCCGGCACGCCCCCGGCATTGCAGGCTGGGGGGGTTGGCCTCGGGCTGACCCGGCGCGGAATGGGATGGGCCGCGAGGGTGCAACCGGGGGGAGGCCGCCGGCGGGCGGCTTGGCGTACGGGGGCCGGCCCGGCCGCGCGTAATCTCGTCGGGCGGAACCGAAGACGTTGCCCCCTGCGGATCGTTCGCGTAATAACGGACGTGCAGGCCGGGTGCCGGGTCATGGAAGATCCGCGGCGCCGGGCCGGGCCTCACCGGCGGTGCTTTCGGACGGTGCCGGTCATGTTCAAATCGCGCCTGACATCGCTGCTGATATTCTTTGCCGTCGCTGGCGGCGCCGTCGCGGCTCGCTTGACCCAGCTTCAATTGGTTGACGCGGCGGACTACCGCACGGCCGCCGCTGAAACGCTGCGTCGGCGACCACAGACGCTGCCCTTCGTTCGCGGCCGCATCCTCGACCGTCTGGGACAGGTTCTCGCGGCGGACGAAGCGACCTGGGACGTGTGCGTCGACTACGCGATCATCGCAGCGGGATCGACGCCCGATGCGGCCGACGTAAAGCCCTACCTGCGGATCGCACGCGCATGGCCGCGCTTCCAGGGCGCCACGGACGACCAGATCAGCATCGCGCTGCAGCGCGACGTCGAACAGACGTGGCGGGCACTGGCGGCATTCGACGGCGTGCCGATCGCCGAAATCCACCAGCGGCGCGACGAGATTCACCGGCGCGTCCAGCGCATTCGAGAGATCGTCGCCGCCTACTGGCAGTTTGTGCAGCCCGTCCGCGAAGAGCGCGAAGCGCACCCGCTCGTCGCCGCGCTGCCGGAATCGAGGCAGATCGACGCGCGGGAAGCGTTTGCCGGGTTCGCGTGGGTCGATGTGCGCTCGTCGTCCAAACGTCTGCAGCCGGGCGGCGCGGCTTTCACCCACCTGGTCGGTCGCGTCGGCCCGGTCGATCAGGAAACGCTCAAGGAGGATCCCTCTGCGACAGATCCCTTCGCCCGCTACCTCGCCACGGACGTGTACGGCGTGACGGGGGTCGAGCGGATCGCGGAACAGCGTCTGCGGGGACGGCGGGGACAGCTCCTGCGTGATCGGGCGGGCGAGATCGTTGAATCCGAGCTGTCGGAACCGGAAAACGGTGAGGACGTGCGGTTGACGGTGCGTACCGACTTGCAGAAGCGGCTCTTCGGCGTCCTGGCCGGTGCGACGCACGAGTACCCGCGCGTCCCAGGCGGCGCCATCGTCGTCCTGCACGTGCCCACGCGCGACGTCCTCGCGATGGTCTCGTACCCCGCCTACGATGCGGAGCGGTTCTCGCGCGACTACAACGCCTTGCGCGACGATACGGTGAGGACGCCGCTCCGCTTCCGCGCGGCGTCGAACATGTACGCCCCCGGGTCGATCATCAAGCCGCTCGTGTGCCTGGCGGGTCTGGGCGAGGGGCGCATCGACCTTGGCACGCGCTACGACTGCCGGGGATACCTCTACCCTGACCATCCGGACGCCAAGACGTCGCGCTGCTGGGAGATCGGCGAGTCCACCGTGCGGCAGAGCCACGGGCCTGTCGACGTCATCGGCGCGCTCCGCGGAAGCTGCAACATCTTCATGTATCACCTCGGCATGGAACTGGAGCTGCCGGGGATGGCGAAGTACTACCATCTGGCCGGACTCGGCGCCCCGACGGGCGTCGGACTGCGAGAAGAAGCCCTGGGGCGCAATCCGGATCCCTACTGGATGGCCGAGCACGATCGCGTCGTGACCAACGGCATCCTCCGCCTGCTGGCGATGGGCCAGGGCGACCTGATGGTCACCCCGCTCCAGGCGGCCAACCTCATGGCGACGTACGCCGAGGGCCAGCATCGTCCACTTCGACTTCTCGCTGACCGGCCCGTCGGCCCGGCTACGCTGTTTCCAGTTGCCGTCGCGCATTGGGCCGCTGTTCGCCAGGGGATGTACGAAGTGGTAAACGACCCCGGGGGCACGGCGTTCAAGCACGCGCTGCTGGATGACTCGAACTACGTGCTCTGCGGCAAGACGGGAAGCGCGACCACACACCCACGACCGATCGAGTACGCGATCACGTTTGTCGGGGAGGATGGCCGGGAAACCTCCGAGCCTATCCCGGCCGGCTCTCAGGGCGATGCGCGGCAGCGCTATGAGTATGCGACCGGCCGGCCGGTCCCCGACGGCGCCGTGATCGAACCGACGGCCTACTGGCCGCCCGGTGCAGCGCCGACGGACAATGAAGCGCACGCCTGGTTCGGCGGCTTCCTGCAGCCAGCGGCGCATGACGGCCGTCCGGACTGGCGTCAGCCGGCGCCGGTGGCGTTCGCGGTCCTGCTGGAGTACGGCTACAGTGGCGGGCGCGCGAGCGGACCGGTGGGCCGGCGGATCGCGCAGGTGCTCATTGACACCCTCGGCCCCGCGCTCAACCCGGATGCGCCCGTCGCGCCGCCCGAACAGCCTTGACCCGATCCTGGCTCCATCTCGACGCGCCGTCGCGACTGATTCTGGCGGCGATCGCGTTCCTGTTTCTTCTCGGTCTGGCGAGCATCTACGTAACGGACACCGCCGCATTCGCCGGGCACGACGGGCCGCGCAATGCCAGCCGCCAGATCGCTTACCTCTGCGTCAGCGTTGCGGCGGCCTCGCTGGTCATGCGCGTCGGCTATCGGGAGGTCGGACGCTGGTCGTACGAGATCTTCGCACTCGCCTTCCTGGCGCTGATTCCCCTGATCATCGCAAAGATGACGGGCACGACCTTCGGCGGGCTGGTTCCCGAGCGGCGTTTTGCCCATCGGTGGATCAATCTCGGCTTCATCGACGTCCAGCCGTCCGAGTTCATGAAGCTGGCGTTCATCATCGCGCTGGCGTGGTATCTGCGGTTCCGGCGCAATTACCGGCGCTTCGGCGGGCTGGTTCGCCCGCTGCTGGCGTCGGCCATCCCCTTGGCGCTGATCCTGCGGCAGCCGGACCTGGGTACGTGCCTGCTGCTGCTGCCGGTGCTCCTGATCATGCTGTTCATGGCCGGTGCGCGAATGAAACACCTCGCGATTATCGTCGGTCTGGGTGTGGCCGTCGTGCCGATCGGGTGGGGGCAGATGCAGGGCTATCAGCGCAAGCGGATCGTTGCCGTGCTCTTTCAGTCCGACGCCCTCCGGCAGGCGGTCATTGACAATCGCTATCGCTTCCTGGCGGATCGTCGGACGGCCGTGGAGTGGAAGGCGGACTCGGGCTATCAACTGGTCGCAGCCAAGACCGCCATCGGCAGCGGCGGGCTGGCCGGCTTCGGCTGGGGGGCCGGACCCTATGTGGAGCATCCGCTCCTGCCGGACCGCCACAACGACCTGATCTTCGCGGTCATCGCTCACCAGTGGGGTTGGATCGGGGCGGTATCCGTGCTGATTGCGTACTCATGCATCGCCATCGGCGGCGCCGCGATCGCAGCCCGTACGACCGAGCCGTTCGGCCGGCTCCTGGCCATAGGCATCACCAGTCTGCTGGCGATGCAGACCCTCATCAACACGGGGATGGCCGTGGGGCTGATGCCGATCACGGGCATGAATTTGCCGTTCGTGTCCTATGGCGGCAGCAATCTGCTGAGCAACTTCCTGGCCGTCGGCCTCTTGATCAGCGTCGCCCAGCACCGCCCGTTCCTGCTTTCGCGCGCACCGTTCGAGTTCAGTCAGCGCGGGCGGCGCCGGCCGGCCA
>CAZYLK010000286.1:0-5033 GCA_964648365.1 uncultured Phycisphaeraceae bacterium | reverse complement strand
GTGAATACGAGTCAATTGCGCCGGAGGTTCACGTGACCTCCGAAAAAAATCGCGCGGATGCCCGCGGCCCGGCACGCCTCCGCCCCCGTCGCGGACCACGGCTCGTGAGTGCCCGACCAGCCCGCAGCGGAGGCGCGCGCGGCCACATGAGCGTCGTCACGACCGGTCCAAGAACCACGCCCCAGCAGCAGAGCGGACAAGCCCGGTTTACAAGCTCGGAAAGCGTCGCACGAGGCGACGAAAGAAAGGCGATCGTGAGGGGCGCACGCACCGCTCAGACCTCTGAACGAGGACCAAGTGTTCAGCGCATGATCCCTCCGTCCGGCGAGAACACGCGCCCCTCATAACCAAACGTAGTCTACCCCACGGACGCACCGAGGTCAAGCATCCCTCGTGCGGGATTCCGTACTGCGAATGCACAACAAACCGCATTCCTGATGCGAGAGGGCGGGCGTACCCCGAGCAGACAAAAAATTACTGAAGAAAAATGTCTAATTCTCCGTCGGCGCGCCTTTAGGAACCAGGGAGGCGCCCATTTCGGCAAGCCCCCTCGCCGAGCGCATAGACGCAATGGACCAAGCCATGAAGGGAGTTCGGGCCACGCTCCGGAGAGGGGGCAAACCTCATAACCAAGTACGCCGCCCTCCCGGGCGTGGCCGCTTTCGATGCACCTCGACGAGCCGCATGCTTCATCGGCAGCGGCCATGCAACGCTGCAAACGGTAGGAGCGATGAGCCGGCACAACCAATCTCACACCAGCTTCTGCAGCTTCTCGACTGCCTTGGTCATGGGGACCAGGCCCCTGGGGCCGACGCGGACCATGAGGTTGAAGAGTCGGTTCATGGTGGAGAAGAAGTCGTGCATGGCCGTCATGCGCTGGCGGGCGGCGTCGGCGCGCTGGCTGGTGGCGGCGTGGCCGTCGTCGCTGATCATTTCCAGGCACTTCTCGATCGTCTCGACGATGGGCTGGACCTCACGGCGGCTGCGCTCGCGGGTGATGGTCTCGAACATCTGCCAGACGTCGTGCTCGGCCTCGAAATACTCCTTGCGGTCGCCGCGCTGGTGGACGCGGTAGATCAGGCCCCAGTTGACGAGCTGGCGGAGGTTGGTGCTTGCGCTGCCGCGGGAGACCTGGAGCCGGTCCATGATGTCGTCGGTGCAGAGCGGCTCGGTGGTCAGAAAGAGGAGGGCGTGGATCTCGGCCATGGTCCGACTGATGCCCCAGCTTGCGCCCATTTCGCCCCATCGCCGGATGAACAGAGCGGAGGCAGCCTCGAGACGGTTTGACGCCATGATCGGACTCTCGGGCGGACCGGCGCGGCCGGCGGGTTTCATTCACATCTGAAAGGATGATAGCGATCAGAACAATCGATATCCAGCCTCGCGCGCTGCATTCTGCCGCGCCGGCAGGACCGATAGGATGGCGCGCGGCGGCGGTGTGAAAGCCGTACCCGCGTCCGCCGGTTGTCGTGGCGGAAGCGGCAAGAAACGGCGATCCAGGGTTGCTTTTTGGATCGAAGTCGGTAAGATACGAAAGGGAACCGCACGGTTCGATGCGTTGGCCACGGCAGCCCGTGGGGGGATGCAGATCCGTGGCAGTGCGGTCCATCCCGTCGCAGTGAACCGCGGGAGCACAAGAGAGTACCGGCGAGGGTGCCGGACTGAAAGGGCGACGGAGCGCTCGTCAGGCGGAAGGTTCCGGCCCGGCGTAAGCGAGTGACTCTCTGTGCGCCATGAACTCATTCTGTAGGAGGTTGTACGATGACGTTTTCGAGGCAGGGGGCAGTGGCCGTACTCGCGCTGGCGTTTCCGCTGGTCGCGGCAGCACAGTTTGAGGAGAACTTCGACAGCTACCGCGACGGCGATTGCCTGATCGAAGATAACCGCGGCGGCTGGGAGGGGTTCTGCGGCGACAACCGCAAGGATGCCTGCGTCACGGCGGGCGAGCGCGTAAGCCGGCCGAACGGCCTGAGACTCAACTTTTCGGACATCATCCGGCCGAACATCGACATCGGGGACACCAAGCAGTTCCGCATCACCATGTCGATTCTGATCCCGAACCAGCAGAATCACAACGACCTCTTCATCACCGGCTACAACGAGTATGACGGGGACAGTTGCCAGCTCCTCCGCAGCATCGTGGCCGAGTTCTCCTTCGAGGGGAAGGTCCGCGACGGACTGCGCCGGTTCCAGGACGTCAGCATCAGCTACGGCTCGTGGAAGGAACTTCGCATCGACGTGGACCTGAACGGCAGCACCTCGCTGGCGATGTACTACGACGGCCAGTTGGTGTCCGAGGACATCTACCTGATGGAGGGTGGCAAAAAGGATCTGGTCGCGATCGGCCTGGACAGCGCGAGCGAGGTCTTCATCGACGACATCATCGTCTCGATTCCGCCCGTCTGCATGTACGAGCAGACGAAGGTCAAGAAGAAAAAGTGCAAGGATTCGGGTTGCCCTGAGAAGGTCGAGGGCTGTCTGGCGACCAACGACGCCATCTGCAACAGCGTCGACGACTGCAAGAAGAAGATGAAGCAGAAGCTTCCGTGCAACGATCGTCGCGACAAGGGCAAGTGCGTCATCCAGATGGCCAAGTGCGACTGCACGGCCCCGTAGCCGCGTGCGGCAAAGCCTGAATTAGCATCGCGGCCGCGACCCGGAGACAACCGGGTGCGCGGCCGCGAGCCTTTCGCCCATGCGGCGCCATAACGGATCACACGGCGACCAGCGCGCCGGGCGGCGGCGGAACGACGGTAGGCTCGGCCAGGCGCGTGCGGGCTTCCGGCAGCGGCATCACCAGTAGCGCCGGGTCGACGGCGGACTCGATCTGCTCAAACGTCCGGGCGTCGCCGAGCGTGAACGGACCGACGCGTTCCCGGACCAGGCCGGTGAGGCACCCCCCGACCCCCAGGCCCCCCCCCAGGTCGCGGACGATGGAACGGACGTAGGCGCCGCGCCCGCAGCAGAGGCGGAACTCCACGCAGGGCCAGGCGTATCGCACGGGTTCGATCCAGTCGACCCGCATCGGACGCGGCTTCAGCTCCAGCGTCTCTCCGCGACGAACCCGTTTGTACGCGGGGACGCCGCGGACTTTCACCGCGCTGATCCCCGGCGGCACCTGCAGGGTCGTCCCGAGGAAGGCGCTCAACCCCGCAAGAATGCGCTCGGTCGAAGGCTCGGCCTCCGCCGTGACCGGCTCCAGCGGCGAATCGGCATCGAGGGTGGCGCTGGTCACGTCCAGTCGGGCGGACGCAAGGTAGACCTTGGGTTGGCCCATGATGGACTCGACCAGCCGGGTCGCGCCGCCCAGACACAACACGAGGACGCCCGTGGCGGCCGGGTCGAGCGTGCCGGCGTGCCCGCTCTTGCGCTGTCGGGTGAGACTGCGCACGCGATAGAGCGCTTTGGCGGACGTGATGCCCGCGGGCTTGTTCAGAGCGAGGATTCCGTCCAAGGCGATGCGTCCGAAGGGGTGTGGGTCATCCGTCTCGACGCCATCGCATACACCGGAGTGGGCGGCGCCTCAAGGACGCTGCGATGCTCCCTCGCCGCCTGCGGACGTATGCGCGGCGGCTGACGGATTCGAGCCGGGGAACGCGCGCGGGCAGACGGTCCTCGTCGCGCCGCGCCTCCACGGGCCGATCCTCGACGTCCAGGCCGTGGGCAAATCTGTGCAAGGGGTCATCACGGGCAGGATACGGCAGGATGCCCGTACCACGTGCGCCGCCCGGCTCTTTACGCGGTCAGCCGATCGTGTCACGCACCCGGCCGGAGTCGCATCGGTCTGAGAACATTGCGGCAGGAGGCGGCTCTCGGTATACTGTGGCGTGTGGTTGCGGGTCTTCGTTCGACCCTGCGCGCGTTACCGGACGGTGGCGCGCGTGGATGTGACCCGGCGTCCACACGGGCGGGCCGCTCGTTCGCCGGGCGGGATCCACCGGGGAGATCCCGCGGGAGAAGGGTTCCTGTTTTGAGAGGATGGTCTATGCAGGGTTCTGCTCATCGAAACCTGGTCTGTGTCTGCGCCGCGGTGTTCGCGCTTGTCGCGGCGACGGGCCACGCCCAGTCGCTGACCACGCAGCGCGTCGCGTCAGGTCTGTCTCGCCCGCTGTTCGTGATCGCCCCACCGGGCGACACGGAGCGACTCTTCATCGTGCAGCAGGGCACGTCGCAGGCCAACGGCATGATTCGCATCATGGATCTGGCCACCGGCAACATCCTGCCCAGCCCGTTTCTGAGCGTGGCGATCGGCAGCGGCAGCGAGCGCGGCCTGCTTGGGCTGGCCTTCCACCCGGACTATGACGAGAACGGGTACTTCTACGTCAACTACTCGCGTCCGGGCGACGGCGACACCGTCATCGCGCGGTACAAGGTCTCGGATGGCAACCCGAACGTCGCCGACCCGAACAGCGCGATGCAACTGATGACGATCGACCAGCCGTTCTCGAACCACAACGGCGGCTGGATCGGCTTCGGGCCTAACGACGGATACCTGTACATCGCGACGGGCGACGGCGGAAGCGGAAATGACCCCGGCGACCGGGCTCAGAACCTGGACGTTCTGCTGGGCAAAATGCTGCGGATCGACGTGGACGGCGACGACTTTCCCGGCGACCCCAACAACAACTACGCCATTCCGCAGACCAATCCGTTCGTCGGCATCGCGGGCAGTGACGAAATCTGGGCGTACGGTTTGCGCAATCCGTGGCGCAGTTCGTTCGACCGGGCCAACGGCGACCTGTACATCGGCGACGTCGGTCAGGTGAACCGCGAAGAGATCAACTATCAGCCGGGCGACAGCGAAGGCGGCGAGAACTACGGCTGGAAGTGTGAGGAGGGCTTCGCGTGCGGCACGCAGTCCAGCCAGTATTGCCGCTGCGGCGACGAAGACCTCTTGCCGCCCATCCTGGACCTGACGCGCGGACTGGGCAGTTGCATCACCGGCGGATACGTCTATCGCGGCAGCGCTATCCCGAGTCTGTCGGGCACGTACTTCTACGCCGACTACGGGTCGAACCGGATCTGGTCGCTGC
>CAZYLK010000285.1:0-5121 GCA_964648365.1 uncultured Phycisphaeraceae bacterium | reverse complement strand
TCCATCCAGCACGCGCAGCGAACGCTCGACCTCGACCGTGAAGTCCACGTGACCCGGCGTGTCGATGATGTTGATCTCGGTATCAGCCCAGTGGACGGTCGTCGCGGCGGACGTGATGGTAATGCCGCGCTCGCGCTCCAGGTCCATGAAATCCATGGTCGCCCCGCCGTCCTTGCCTTTCACCTCGTGGATCCGGTGGATGCGTCCGGCGTAAAACAGAATCCGCTCGGTCAACGTGGTCTTGCCGGAGTCGATGTGAGCCGAGATGCCGATGTTTCTGATGTTGCTGAGGCGTTCCATGGCGATGCCGTTAACTGAATCTCAATGCCACCTGAACCCGATCTTGTTGTGCACATGCACCAAGTTATCGGTATAAAAAAACCCCGACCAGCGTCGCTGTAGCCGCCGGTCGGGCCGTTTTCGACGACAAGCTGACCCCGGCTCCCCGCCCTTCTGGAGCGGCGCGCCGCGAGACAGCCTATGTTGGCAAGCATAGCTCAGGTTTTGCGGAAGTCAAACAGGCAACCAAACATTAAACGAACGTTCATGGTTCCTTGAAGAAAATGGACCTCCGCGTCGGCCGGGCCACCGCTCGCGCCTACGGATCCCGGCGCGTCCGGATCGTGGTGGAGGTCGAGGAACCGTCGGCCGCGCCGGCGTCCGGATCGTCGATTTCGATCTGGTTGCGCTCCGCGTCGACCCAGCGCTTGGACGTGATTCTCCCGTCGGCGTCAAACTCGATCCATGCTGTAAGGCCTTTGTTCGGGCGCTCCCATATCCACTGGTCAGGCAGCTTGGTGTTCGGGGCGCCCAGCGTCATCTCGGCGTCGACCTTGTCAGACGTGCCGCGCGACAGCATCCCGAACCGTTCGTAGGTCAGTTTTTCGGCACATCCCGCCGCCGCCATCGACAGCAGGAGCATCCCGGTCAGCGTCCACAGCCTCGGATATCGACGACTCATGCGATCATCTCCCAATGCGTTTCGGCCGCCGGACCTCTTGTGTGCGCGCGCCGCGCCTTCAGGTCGGTCGCGGCCAGACTTTTCACTTCGACCGTCGGCCTCCCGGCCGCCCGCCCGGTCAACTCCAGTCACCGCTGAACGGTGGGCGCCAGTGCCCGGCGAAACTGGCTGACGTCGATCGTCGCCTCGTCGCTCAGGTGGCTGCCGAGGGGCGAATTGTAGGTCACCAGCACCACATATCGATCCTCCGCCGGAACGCTGTCGCGGCTGAGGCCGAGCCGGAACTCGTACATCTGCGTCACCGGGTTCCAGAACGTCCGCTGGTCGTCCTCCTGTTCCAGCGGGATGACCCAGCGGGCCAGTTGCCGCCCGCGGGGTTCACCGCTGGCGGGACGGTATTCGTAAAGCTCGATCCGCACGTCGCCGACCACCATCAACCCGGGGTTGTCGAGCGCGTTGGACGCGCGCATCAGCAGTTCCAACTGCAAGTCCAGTTCGCCGTCGCTGCCGCCGTCCACCACCGGCGCGATCCGCGTGAAAGGGCTGACGATCTCGACCTTGCTGGGCATCAGCATTTCCAACATTCGGTCGCGCGCCACAGGATCTGCGGACCCCGGCTGAGCCGTCCGACAGGCGCCGCCCGCCAGGACCAGCCCGGTCACCAGCACCGCGCCGACGAGCCGATCGCCCGGGGGCCGGCTCATCGACGGCCGGCCGGCGCCCCACTCGCCGCTGACGCCGCGTTGAAGTTGAATCATCGCTGCTCCTTTCGGTCGGGCGCTCATCGACGACGCCGGACCGAGTCTACGATCGCGCGGATTTCGCTGTCAATTGGACGCGATCCGCGGCTGTCGCACGCCGCCGCACGGCGCGCGTGAACAGTCCCCTTTTTTTCGTCACATGGCGTGAACGCCGGGTGTGCGGCGTCGCCTCTTTTCGACCGGCCGGGCTCGGGCGATGGACTGAAGGGTTCGGCATCCCGTGTTTTTTGGAGAGATAAACGGATGAGCACAATGATGAGCGATTCGCGGTGGATGATTCTGATCATCGGCCTTGGTCTGTGCGCGGCCACAGGTTGCGGACTGCAAGCACCGATTCTCAACGGCGGCGACCTGGTGGCCGTGGCCGCGGAAAGCGACGCGGCTGCGCCGGCCGACCCAGACGGCGAATCGATCGAGGAATCTGATCCGACGCCGGTTCAGCCTCCGCCGGAGGGATCACACGAGGCGCCGGAGCCGCTGCCGTTCGGCACGTGGCTGCTGGAAGGCGGCGCGACGCTGACCACGTTCATCGATCAGGCCGACGTGACGGCGATGATCCTGAACGAAGACGGCACCGGCCGCGTCTTCCTGACCGATCGGTTCACCGGCGCCCGCGACTGCGTGCAGGCGTTCAATGTGTACGACGGGCAAACGCTGGTGGTGGACTTCACCGCCGATCCCAACATCACCTTCGGCATCAACCGGTTCTTCACGTTTCCCGTGGTCGCGGTGGATCACGGCGCCCTGGGGCTGGCCGACGAATCGGGGGAGGTCGCCTGGTTTTCCAGGCAGTCGCAACTGCCGGACGACGTGACCTGCGGCGAACTGGAGATACAGCGGACCTTTACCAACCTGCCGGCGCCGCAGTTCTTCAGCGACATGGTCCACTTCAATGGCGACCTGGTGTATTCTACGTCGACAAACATCGAGCGGTTCGACCTGAACACCAACCGGATGGGCGTCCCGCTGGGACCGACCAGCGGCCGGCTGGTGCAGACGGTGCAGGGCGATCACTTCTGGACCCACTGCGGGTGCGGCGGCAGTCGCGACGCCTTCCGGCGCAACCTCACCAACATCTTCGACACCGTCAGCAGCGAAAGCGAGATGGGCGGCGCGACCACGATGCGGGCGCTGGCTTACAATTCGGTGGAAGACCTGCTGTGGATCCACGGCCGTCCGTTCGATTCGCAGTTCGGTCAGTTCTTCCTGGTCGATACGCGCAGCGAGCCGGACGTGGTCGTCGAAACGCTCTCGTTCAACCGCGATCTCCGCGCCCTCGCCTTCGACGGCACCGACATGTGGGGCATCGTTCAGATCGCCAGTCAGACAGTGGTCCGGATCAACACGATCACCGGCGAAGTCTTCGAGTCGTACGAAATACCCGATGAAGACGTGACCTGGAGCGGCCTGTCGATTGATCCGTTCAGTATGTACCTGCTGGGCACGGACGCGAGCGGAGCCGGCGTCATCGCCAAGGTGAAGACGCCGAGGTAGCCGGCGGCGACGAATTGACAACATCTCGGCCGGCGGCGTCAGGAGGCGCCGCCGGCCGTTTCACTTGGCCGCGATCTTCATTCGTTATTCGCTACTCGCCATTCGCTATTCAGATACGCTCCAGCTTGTGGGGCTCGACCGTCCACTCATGATCGACGTTGCCGGTGTTGCGGGTGGTAACGGGCTCGAAGAGGAGAATCGTGGCCGGCCGGCGGGCGACGGGTTTGTGTTCCACGCCGCGCGGCACGACGATCAGCTCGCCCTCGGCCAGCCTGGCGATGCCGTCGCGAAAGTGGATTTCAAGTTCGCCTCGCAGCACCATGAACATCTCGTCCTCGTTGTCGTGGTGATGCCAGACGTACTCGCCCTCGACTTTGACGACCTTGACCATCTGGCCGTTGAGTTCGGCCACGACTTTCGGTGACCAGAGCTGATCGAACGAGGCGAGCTTTCCGCGAAGGCTGATCGTTGGCGGCGGCATGACGGTCTCCGAAATGTCTGCTGGAAGCCTATCAACGCAAGCAGGCCCCCGCCAGCCCGCGCCGTCCTCCACGTGCCCGGCGGAACCCCGGGGTTTTGCGTTGAGCCTCTGGTGTCGGACAGGGCTCGCTTCGGATGCCCGGCAACCGATCAGCGAAACCGGTTACCCCCTGCCGCGGGGCACAGGGAAGGGCTTCGCGCGGCGGCGGCGGCGAGCGCAGCGTCCGCGCCTGCCCGGGCGCAGCCGGCGCATGAATGACCCCTCCGGGCGCAAGCGCGCGGAGGGGATAGCGACTCGTCGGCCAAGCCGTTGGAGTTACGTCGGCTGGGTTACGGGCAGTTGACGGCGTCGCAGCCGCTCACGCCGAAATAACTGAGCACGACAGCCTCTGCCACCGGCGCCGTCGGTCCGGCCATCCCGTTGTCGAGCGAGCGGTGGACGAGCGCTCCGCTGGTGCAGAAATACCCATGCTCCGACACGAACAGCGAGGCGCCTTGACCGGTCACGATCACGTCACCCTCCGCCGCCACGCAGCCGGTCGTCTGCGCATCCTCACCGATGATGATGTTGCCGCCGTTGAGCAGCCCCAGGTCCGTATCCTGCGCCATCCAGGTGGCGGTTCCCGTCATCAGCGTCTGCACCAGCAGGGTGCCGCCGCCCTCGGCCATCCAGAATCCCTCGCACTCGCCGGTCTTCTGGTGGTGATTGAGGCACATGACCCCGGCGTCCGCGATGACGAAGGCGTTGTTTTCCATAGGGACGCGGATCTGCCCGTCCCCGTGGATCGCGAGAGAGCAGTCCCGGACCAGCGTCGACGTGCAGGATCCCTCGGTCGTCAAGTGATCGGTACTTGGCCCGGGATCAGAATGATGATCAATGATCGGCTTGCCGTCCATATGGATCGCGCCTCCGTCACCGGTAATCGTGTGTACGCCGCGGATGAGCAGGAAGGAGTCAATGTTGGGGTTCCCCTCTCCGATGGTCATCACCGCGCCGTCGTCGATGAAGGAGAAATACTCCTCCTCCTCCGTGTCGCCCAGAATCAGGGTGGCCTCTTCCTCGATCAGGAGGGTCGAATCGCCCTGCATGACCAGTTCGCCGGCCTCGGCCTCAGTCTCTGCCTCCGTGGGAATGATGCAATCCTCACCCTCCAGGATGACGGCCCGCATTGTTTCGTCGGGGATGGCCGGATCCCAATTGGCTTCGGTAAACCAGCTATTGCCCTGCATCGCCTCGAACACCGTTACATCCAACTGTGCCAGCGCCAGGACGGGTGCGGCCAGGCACACCAGTCCCGCGCAGATGATTACGAACATGTATCGTAACATGATATGAACTCCATTCTTGTGTTGAGCCTCGCCTTCTCGTTACTCAGACAAGGCAATTGTCCCATTGCTTCCTTGACGTACTCTCATCCACGCCTA
>CAZYLK010000284.1:0-5122 GCA_964648365.1 uncultured Phycisphaeraceae bacterium | reverse complement strand
GGCCCACGTCGCAGACCGTGAACCACTCCGCGTCGCACTCGCCCTTCCACTCGAAATCAACCTGGGCCACGGCGGGCGAAGGCAGCGCGATCATCCCGAGCAGCGTGGCCAGGGCCGTGGTCGATTGGAAGTCCGTCACTCGCTTGTACACCATCGTTGGTCTCAATCTCCGGTGAACCGGTTTCCGAACGCGGCGGCGTCGGCCATGTCTACGTCGCGATCGCCATCCGCATCCGCGGCGCTGAAGTCGTTCGGGTCGCAGCCCTGCGGCGGCACATCGACGCCCGGCCCGCCGATGCAGGGCGCGAACCGGCGATAGTCGTCGAGATCCACGTCGCAATCGCCGTCGAGATCGCCGGGATTCGCCACGCCGACTGCGGTGACCTCGAGCGTCACATCATTGGCGTTGTAATGGACCGCGAACTCGTGGCCGCACGGGGCCGCGACGTTCGCAAACTCGCCCGCGGACGAGGCGAACGTCATCACGGTGAACATGTCGCCGATCTGCGGCTCGAAGCCGTCGAGCAGGACGATCTCCAGCGTGCCGCCCAGGTCGGCGTGGCCGGTGACGACGAAAACGTCGTGTTCGTCGCCCGGTGCGTACCCGGCCATTTCGATCTGAAGGCTGCCTTCCGGCTCCTGCTCATAGTCACCCTCGAGCGTCAACTCGCCGGGTGACTCGCCGGGCCTGAGCTTGCCGCCGTTTTTGAGGCGCTCCACGTTGACCTTGCTGTTGCCGCCCAGCGTCCCGCCGCGGATGCTGGTCGTCTGCTGGAATTCGATCACGCCGCCGGTGACGGTGACGGAACCGGCCGTCTGGCTGAACGGCTTCGCGAAGACGAGCGTGTCAGTCAGGTTGACGATCTTCCCGGTGTTGATCACAGGCACATCCAGCGTGGTTCGGCTGCCGGTATTGCTTCCATCGTGCAGCAGCGTCCCACGATTGAGAATCTGGGAAGCGCCTCCGCCCGTATATGTCCGCTGGCCGTTGGGGGAGAGGATGTCGAAGCTGCCTTTGTTGTCGAAGATCGCATCCTGGGCCTCGACGTTACCCATGGACCACCGCGTGCTTCCGTTGTTCTCCACGTGCCGCTTAAGCACTTTGGTCAATCCGTCCCACACCATCGAACCCGACTCGACGATCAGCTTGCCCGGACCCGCGATGGTCCCGCCTTGCCAGCGGAAGCTCCCTTTCGACGTGAAGTTGCCGGGTCCGGTCATCTCGGCGGAACTCAGCATCTCGAAGTTCTGAGCTTCCGTGTCACCGGCGACGGTGTAGGCGCCTGTCAGGATCTGGACAAGCCCCTCGCCGACGAAGCGACATCCCGACTCGAAGGTGTAATCGTCCTCAAAGTGGATATCGCTTCCCGGACCGAGGAAGAAAGCGCCGGCGCTTTTTCCGCCGCCCCGCATTCTCAATTGTCCGGTTTGCAGGCTTACGGTTCCGTTGCCCAGGTTATCGAACCGGACTTTGGGCTGGAACGTGGTTCGGGTGAAGACGGTCTTTTTGACCAGCCCTTCGTTACGAAGCGTGGCCGGGTCGCCCTGGCCGAAGCCGAACGACCCGGTCGACGGGAGGTCAAGCGTGCCCTTGTTGTGCCAGAGGGCGCCGTGTTCGAGCGTGTGGTTCGTGCCGGAGTACGTGGCCGTGCCGAGATTCAGCAGCGTCCTGCCGGACAGCCTCTTCGCGTCGTTGTTGGCCAGCGTCATTTCGCCCGAGTTCTGCGTGGTTCCCTCGCCTTCCATGACGCCGCCCGTCCAGTTCAGCGTCGCCGTCACGTCGAGCGTGCCGGGTCCGTCCAGCGTGCCTGCGGATTGGCGAAAGTTGCTCGCTTTGGCGCCGTCGCTCTCGATCGTCAGCCGGCCCGACAGCAGCCGCGCGAATCCCTCACCCGTTATCCGGGCATCGTCGAGGATGTAGGGATCGCTGCTAAACTCGACGGCCGTCCCTTCGGCAAGGTTGAACGTGCCCAGTCCGCGTCCGCCGCCCGTCAATATGAGCGTGCCACTGCGGACATCGACCGTGCCCGAGTTGGTGAACGACACGGTTGAGATGGACATGTTACCGGCGCTGGTCTTGCGGAACGTCCCTTCGTTCAGGAACGAGCCTACCGCGCCGCCTCCGTAAAGAATGTTTCCGCTGGACTGTGCGCCGAAGATTCCGACGTTGCGCCACTGCGACCCGTTTCGCAGGCTGATGTTTCCCCCCGTCCACGTTGCGCTTCCCTCCTGAAGCAGCGTGCGCCCGAAGCACGCCTTCTGCGCGTTGCCCGTGAGCGTGAGCGAAGCACCTTCCCTGATTCGCGTCGTTCCCTCGTCCTGCATGGATCCGGCGGCCCAGTTCATGCTGCCGGTAACGTTGAAGATCCCCGCCCCCTTGATCGCGCCGCCGGACAGCGTGGAAGTCTCTACGTCGACCTCCGCCTCGCCCGGAACCACGACCGACCCGATGAACATGCGCAGCGGACCCTCGCCGGTGACCTTGGCGCCGTCGTCCAGGATGTAGTCGCGGGAAGCGACCTCCAGGATGCCCAACCGCGCGATGGAAAACGTGCCGGTTCCCGTTCCCCCGCCGACCAGTTTCAACACGCCCCGATCGATGGTGACCGGCCCGGAACTGTCGAACGCGGGGAAGATCGTCGTCACGCCGTTCCCTGCGGACTTTCTGAACGTACCGGAGTTGCGAAACGTCGCGCTGCCGCCGTTGAGGCCTACCGTGGAGTTGTTCTGAACGTCAAAGCTGCCCTGGTTGTCGATCACGGCCCCGTCCCTCGTGACGATCTGACCGGTGTCGGTCCAGGTAGCGGCGCCCTGGTTGGTGAGCGTCCTCTGGGCGAGCGACTTGTTGAAATTTCCGCTAATCGGCAACTGCCCTTTGCTGACGGTGTGTCCCGGGCCGGTCATCGATCCACCGATCCACGCGAGCAGTTCCGTCCCCACCAGCGTGCCGGGGCCGGTCAGCGTGCCGCCGAGGATCTCCACGTTGGCGGCGGCCACTTCATCGACGTTGGCGGACACTTCCGCCGCCCCGGAGATGCCCACCACCCCGCTGCCCTGAAACGTGGTTCCGTCGTTGACGTCAAACCTGCCGCCGATGAAGCTCAGCAGCCCGTCCGCGCCGACATCGAAACTGCCCGAACTCTGCCCCCCCCCGCCGACGACGAGCCGCCCCGCGGGGATGGCGACGTGTCCGGCCTGGACCAGTGACGCGAGCGTATTGAACGCGGCCGCGTTCGTGATGTTGATCGTGCCGGTGTTCTCGATGCGGGCGTCGCGGTCGCCGACGACGCCCAGGTTGGTCTCGACGCTCAGGGCGCCGCTGTTGTAGACCCGGCTCTCGCTGCCCCGGATGTCGAGGGTCTTGGGTTCATCGGTGACGGTGAAGTTAGAGGTGTTCGTCAGCCAGCCGCCGTCCGTCATCGTGAGCTTGCCCGTCCCCCGCCATACGCCCTCGCCGTCGCTGAACAGGCGGTGATTGTTGATCGTCTTGCTGATCGATCCGGTGATCGTCAGTTCGTCGCTGACCTCCGTGGCTCCGCCGCCGGTCATGGTGCCGGCGTTCCAGGTCATCGATCGCGGCAGAAAGTTGCCGGGACCGCTGGCTGTGCCGGTCAGCAGCAGGTTCGGAATGGCCACGATCCCGTCGCGCTCCGCGACCATCCATCCGCTGGCCCAGACCAGACCGTCTCCATCGATCTCCGTTTGCGAATGAAACGTGAACGGACGGGTGTTGCCCCCGTTCATGCGGATCGTCGCGCCGTCGGCGATCGACATCATGCCCCGATTGTCCCCGCCGCCGTCAAGCCGAAGAACGCCGGTATCAACGGCGATCGTTCCCAGGTCGGTATTGTCGAGGAAGATCTCAGCTTCCAGCACCGTCTCCCCTGGGCTGTCGAGCTTCCGCAGGATGCCCTTGTTAATAAACGTGCCGCCGTTGCCGTTGATGTTGGAGTCGGTGTGGATACTGAACGAGACGCGACTATCGATCGCGGCATCGTCAACCATCGCGATGTAGCCGGTGTCGCGCCAGCTCACTGGTGCGTTGCACACGAGCGTTCGCCCGTGCAGCGCCTTGGGCCAGACGGAGGTAATCTCGACGCGGCCGTTGGCGCCGGTCGATTGCCCGGCGCCCAGCAGGCCGCCACCCATCCAGTTGAACGGCCCGGAGATGACCATGTTGCCGCCGACCTCGAAGCCAAGCGGCGTGGCAAAGGTAAACTCGCTCAGGTTCACGAAGCTCGCGACCTTCAGCGGACGTCTGAGCGTAAAATGGCCCCCGGAGACGAGACTGAGGATCTCGACGTTGATATCGGTCAGTTCGACAACCGAACTCGTCAGGTCCACGGAGTCGTTCGGTCCCGGGAACGGCAGTTGCAGCGAGCAGCCCTTCTTGCCAAAGTTGTTGACGTACTCCCGCTTGTCCGGGTCGGTCGGGCAGGGACCGAGTTCGCAGATGTTGTGCCAGTCCTCGCCGCAGTCGTCGGACCAGACGAAGTCCTCGCCCGAGGCCGTGCTCGCGGCGATGGCGATCAGCACAATCGCAAGCCAGGCGCGATTGCCGGCCGGCATCCGTTCGATCTGTGTTCTGAGGTTCATCATCATGCTCGGGCGGCGGTTGAGGTTCAGGCCTCCGGCGCCGGACGCTGTGACCGGCGGTGGATAACGGGAACGCGTGCGAGCCTGCGGTTTCGGTACGAATCGCACGCCACAAAGGTCACTCCGCCGAGTTCCACAGCGGCAGGCCGGATTTCTCAGGATTCGTCACGATCCGCGAAGAATCGGGCACGCGTATCAGCGGTCTTTCGATGCAGTCGGCGGAATCCGTCGCTGCGGGTCGTTCGCGGCGGTGTGCAGCGGTCTCCCGCGGGAGATACGTCCGGCGGCCGCGCCGGGATTCACCGGCTCGCGCTGATGGGTGCCGCGTCAGCCGTGCGGAGGCGACGAATCGTGGCAGGCGCCGGTCGGACGTGATCGCCGGGGTCGCCCGCGCCGGAAACCTGCCTTCGAGGCGAGAGGACGCTACCATATAGCCACATGCGGCTTCGGCGAGCCGGGGAGCCTCCACCGTGGAGTGGCTGACGACATCGACGATCCTCGACGGGCTCAAGGCCTACGAGAATCA
>CAZYLK010000283.1:0-5122 GCA_964648365.1 uncultured Phycisphaeraceae bacterium | reverse complement strand
CAACCCGGCCACCTACATCGGCGTGCTGAACCCGATCCGCGATCTGTTCGCGCAGACGCGGGAGGCGAAGCTGCGCGGCTACGGGTCAAGCCGGTTCAGCTTCAACGTGGCCGGCGGCCGGTGCGAGCCGTGCCAGGGCCAGGGCACCCGGCGGATCGAGATGCACTTCCTGCCCGACGTGTTCGTCACGTGCGATACGTGCAGCGGACGGCGCTTCAACCGCGAAACGCTGGAAATTCGCTATCGCGGCAAGAGCATTGCCGACGTGCTGGACATGCGCGTTGATGAGGCCGTGGCGTTCTTTTCCAACGTGCCGCGTGTCCGCCGGCCGCTCGCGTCGCTGAAATCCGTCGGGCTGGGCTACATCACGCTGGGCCAGTCCGCGGCCACGGTGTCCGGCGGGGAGGCGCAACGGATCAAGCTGGCGGCGGAACTGGGCCGCGCCCCCCGGGACCATACGCTGTATGCGCTCGACGAGCCGACCCGCGGGCTGCACACGGCGGACGTCCACACGCTTCTGCACGTGCTCGGCGGCCTGGTCAACAAGGGGCACACGGTGATCGCCATCGAGCATCACCTGGACGTGATCAAGTGCGCCGACTGGGTCATCGACCTCGGTCCGGGGGGGGGCGAGCATGGCGGGGCGGTGGTCGTCGAGGGCACGCCGGACCAGGTGGCGGCGTGCGAGGCCAGCGAGACGGGTCGATTCCTGCGCGGGCGTTTGAGCGTCGCACCGGGGCAGGTGGCGTGATCGACGCGGGGCTATCCATCTTCCTTGCCCCGGCCGTTGCGGCGGCCCTGCTGGGTTCGCTGGGCTGGGCGGCCTACGTCGTCGCGCTTCGTCTGTGCGGACCACGCAGTGTGTCGCGACGATGGTGCGGTGCGGCCATCGCGCTCTACTGGCTCGTTACAACGCTTTTTCTGCTGCTTGCAACCGTTCATGCCTTTCGCCTTGCGATCGTGCTGCCGGCGTCGATCGGGATCGCGCTCGCGGCGCATGCGGCGCTCGGCCGGCGCGGGAGCCCATGGCGCGAACTTCATCGCGACGCCCGCCGCCTCCGCTGCGTCATTCGCCGAAACATCCGTGGTCGGCGGGGGCTGTTCGCGATCCCGTTCGCCGCTATCGCCTGTGTCGTGCTGGTGCGCGGCGCCGTGCATCCACCGCTGGCGTGGGATTCGCTGACCTATCACCTGGTTCGGGCGGCGCGCTGGGTGCAGGCGGGCGGCTGGCAGCCCATGCACGCGCCCGATGCGTGGGGATACTACGAATACTACCCGCCCGGCGGCGACCTGCTGTGGTCGTGGGCGATGCTTGTCGATCGCGGTGATCTCTTCCTCGGGCTTGCGGGCGGTCTTGTCTGGCTCAGTGCCTACGTCGGAGCGTATGCGTCGGCCCGCGCGCTCGGCGCGCGACGAACCAACGCGATGGCTGCGGCTACCGTGGTCGCGCTGATGCCGGCCCTGTTCAATTACATCACGTCCGGCTACGTCGATACGACCACGACGGCGCTGATGCTGCTGGCGATCCCGTTCCTGCAGCAGGCCGCCCGGGCGAGACCCGGCGCCGGCCCGGTGCTGGCGATGGCGGCATTGGGCCTGGCGACCGGCGTGAAGCTCGTTGCGCTGCCGATTCTGCTGCTGAGCTTCGTCTGGGTTTTCGCCGTGTCGGGAATGCGGGCGCGATCGTTCGTCGCGCCGCTGACGTACGCCGCGCTGGGTCTGCTCGCGGCCGCGCCTGGACTGCCGGGATACGTCCGCGGATGGATCGAGCGGGATTCTCCGTTTTATCCGTTCGGCCTGACGATCGGCAGCGCCCAACTGTTCGGCGGCAATCCCGAGCGAATGCTGCTGCATTCCGGGCGGCTGTTCGGCGAAGTGACGTTTTCGATGCGTGAGTTCCTCGCGAAGGTTCTCTGGGACAGCGCCGGACCGGGCGTTGCCCACGCGGGACTGGGCGTGACCGCACCGCTGATCGTCGTGCTCGGGCTGATCGCCGCCGGCAGGCTGATCGCGTTGCGGCGTGGCGTACCCCTCATCGGACTGCTGCTGGCCTTCATCGCGGTGACGCTGTGGGGGACGTTTTCGCCTGCCGAACTGGCGACGCGCACCTTCTGGGCGCTGGCCACCGCCCGGTTCCTCGTCCTCCCGCTTGCCATTCTTGCCATCTTCGCGGCGTGTGAGCGCGGCGCATGGATGCGGATTGTCTGGTGGGTTCTTGTGATCGCGCATCTGGCGATGGCCACGCGCATGAGCTGGAGCGCGGCCCAGTTGGCCGCATTCGTCCGGGGGGGGGTGGTTGTGCTGGCGGCCGCGGGGGGCGCGTGGGCGGCCTATCGCACGCTGCGGCCGCATGGGCGTGCGATGGCATCGTGCGCGGTGTTCATCGCGCTGGGCATCGGCGCCGTGGCGATGGATCGGACGCGGCAGACCTATCGTTATCGCATCTACGCGGACGCCGCCGAGGGGCTGGCCTGGAACGTTGATCCCCTCAAGCGCGACTATGCCGCCGCCTGGCCCATCTGGCGGCGGTTTGATCAGCCGAATGGCGTTCGACTGGCCGTAGCGGCGGGATGGGACGACGTGGGTCACAACTGGTATACCTACCCGCTGATGGGCGCGCGCTTGCAGAATCTATTGTTCTACGAGTCTCCGATCGCGGACGGATCGATCGTGGATTATCGCGAGGCGAGTGAGGTCGTCGCCCGCGCCGACGCGTCCGCGTGGCTGCGGCGTCTGATTGCTGACCGGATCGACTACCTCGTGACCCTGTCGCCGGAGACGCTGGAATCGTGGTGGGCGGAGCGGAATCCGGACATCTTCGTCCCGGAGGTTGCCGGCACTATTCCACAGCATCGCGCGTACCGGTTCGACGCGAAAGCCGCGCGACGCCGGTTGGAATCGCTGGAACCGACAGACGCTCCCTGATGCGGTGCTGCGAGCGAGTCACGCCGACGGTTCTCAGCCGGGCGAGTGCTAACCTCCGTGGCGCGCGGCTGGAGCCAAGCAGTTCCAACGGCCGCGTCCAACGCTTCGCGCGGGCGCGCACGGCGATTCAGAGGTTGTTGGGAACGGCGTCGATCAGACAGGCGGCCACGTCGCGGAGCACGGCCAGTGGATGCTGATCGCCGTTGATGTGCGCGATGAGCTTGCTGTCGTAGGCATCGAGCACCGGCCGCGTCTGCTCTTCGTACACTTCGATGCGTCTGCGGATGACGTCCGGGTCGGCGTCGTCGGGGCGGTTCTGCTTGTGTGCCCGGGCCGCGAGTCGGGCTGCCAGTGCTCCGGTATCCTCGACCATGAGATGGACGATGCGGCGCACGTCAACGAAACCCGCGAGCAGTTCTACCTGCGCCGTCGTGCGCGGTATGCCGTCGAGAACGAGCGTGTGGTAGGCGGGGTCGAGCTTGCCGGCGGCCGCCTTCGCCTGAATGTGGGTCTTGAAGAGTCGAACCGTGAACTCATCCGGAACCAGCAGGCCCTGGGTCGAGTAGGAGAGGAACTCACGGCCGAGGTCGCTCTGCTTGTCCAGCGCGCGGAAGATATCTCCCATCGCGAAATGAGCGAGGTTCGGCATCATCCCGATGACGACGCCCTGCGTTCCCTTGCCGGAACCAGGCCCGCCAAACATCAGGACCGCCGGATATGCCGTCGTCGTCATGGTCGGTTGCTCCACGGGGCGCCGCCCGCCGCCGGCCCACCGGCGTTCCGTCGTCGCTCGTCCCACGCCCGTTTGAGCGTTGGGTCGATAACATCGACATCGACGGATTTGAGCAGTTCGTTAAACAATTCGAGCATCGCGGCGTCGGCCCGACGCTGCCGGACGGCGGCTTCCAGCTCCGGCCGGACGGAGTCCAGCGAGATGGCGTTAGCCGGCTCACGGCTGTCGACCCGCATGATGTGCAGCCATCGCCCTACGCGGACCGGCGCGGAGACTTCGCCCGGCCTCAGGGCGAACGCGGCCCGGCGGAAGCCCTCCGGCACCCGCGGATCGTCGGCGGTGAACGGGTCGAGCCGCCCTCCCTCCGCGGCGCTGGCGGTGTTGGCGCTGTATCGGCGGGCAACCTCCTCGAAGGGCGTTCCTTCCTGAAGGTCCGCTTGCGCTCGCTCGATCTGGGCCGGCGTCGCCAGTTGGATGTGGCGGAGCGTGATGCGGTCGCCGTAGCGGGCGCGGTACTCGGCCTCCAGGTCGGCCTGCGAAACGGTCACGTCGCGCAGAGCGATGGCGCGCAGCCAGGCGTTGCGCTCGACGTAGAGGTCGAACTCCCGCCGCGCGATCTGCCGCTGCGCCAGCACCGTGTCGAGCAGCGCCTCCTGCCTGGCCGCATCCTCGGACGCGCCGGAAACCTCGCCCATCGGATCGGTCAGCCGTTGCAGCGACAGCCGGCGCTCGGCGTCAATGTCAGCTTGGGAGATAGCGACGCCGAGCGAACCCGCACGCTGACGGGCGGCCTCCAGCACCGCGAGCTGTTCCAGCACCTCGGCGCCGCGCCCTTCATAGAGAATCGCGTTCAGCCGGGCGGCGTCGATGCGGGCGCCGTTGACCACGGCCGCGGGTGTACCCGACGGCTGAACGGGCGGGACGTCGGCCGTTGCGGGTCCGGCCGGTTGCGTCGGAGCGGCGTCCGATGTAGCGACGCCGGCGTCGGGCGATTGCCACGCTTGTGAGACCGATCGCCCCGGTGAAGCGGGCTCCGGCTGGCAACCCGTCAGCGTCCCCAGAACAAGGCTTGCCGCCGCGACGGAACGAAGGAAGCCGACCGGTTGCGCGCGGCGCCCGTGTGCATCGGGCGGGCCGTGTTGAGCCTGCAGTGAAGCCATTTGGACGCGATGACCAACGTCAGACATACCGTCCGCTGACGGTAGCAATCGCCGTACCAGGGGTCAACGAGTCGGTCGCGGCGCCGCCGGCAGCGCGTGTGTGACGCAATCCGCGGGGCCATCAAGCCGCGGGCGGCGCGCGTGGCGCGCGTGGCGCGCGTGCCACGGGCATCTTGCCCGTGATTGCGACTCGGTATTTTGCCCGCCTGGAAGAAAACTGCTTCACGACAGGCAGGCGCCTGCCACCCTTCGAATCACGGCCTGGAAATGTTGACAATTGTCCGGCCGCCGTCCAGGTCGCCTT
>CAZYLK010000282.1:0-5136 GCA_964648365.1 uncultured Phycisphaeraceae bacterium | reverse complement strand
CGAATGGCAACGCACGCGGGCTTCGAGCCCGCATTCAGCGACACTGACGCGTTTGAGCTTGTTCGCGTGCGAGTCAATGGTGACGCGGACGCGACCGCGCGCGTTGACCGTGGCGACCTGCGGCTCGAGCGGGCGGTTGTCGATGGACACCGTCAGCCGCGCGTCCGGGCGTGCTCCGCGGATCGTGACCACGATCCGTTCCTGGCCCTCGTTTGTCACACAACGCGCCCGCAGTTGCTCCTGGCCGGTGCAGGGCGGCGGCGCGGCGAACTCAAATACGCCCATGTCTACGATGCCGTCGCGTCCCCGGCCGGTGTCGGGCGTGTCGGGGTCGTCATGGAAACGGACGTTGCCGTCGAAATCCGTCGTGACGATATCGGAAACCGCGCGGTTGTTGCCGGCGTCGATGCAGGGCGAGCCCGGCAGCAGGCGGAAATCGCCCGTCGAGGGGTCGACGAACTTTGGATCGACGTCGATGTTGCCGTCTTTCCACTTGATGTCGGGAGTTTCCAGCGGGCTCCAGATGGACTCCCGCCCTCCCGACACGTTGTTGTACGAACCCGCGAGGCTGGTCAGGTAGTAGATGGCGATCTGCGGTCCCAATGAGGCCTCGTTTTCCCGCAGGATGGAGTTGTCCAGCGTGACGGTTGCGTTCACTGCGTAGATTCCTCCGCCTGCTCCGTTCCCCGCGACATTTCCGTAAAAAACGCAATTCGTGCATGACAGGGCGCCGTCGGAGGTCCGGATGGCGCCTCCGTCGCCCCCCGCCACGTTGTAGCTGAAAACGGCATTGACTGCCTCGATAGACGCGGACCGGATGGCGCCGCCGTCACCTTGGCTGGAGTTGCCAGTGATGACTGATTCTACGAGCCGGACGCCATACCCCCATATCGCAGCACCATCCCAAGTCGTGGTATGGTCCCGAATCGTGCAGTTTCGAAGCTCCGGCATCGCAAAGCCCTCTACGGTCAATCCGCGGCCGCTATTCTCAGCAATCAGACAATCGCGCATCACGAGCGAGACCTCGCCGACGATCACTCCCACTTGGCTAGTCAGAAAACTCGATTGCTCGACGATTGCCTGCTGATAGTCGTGGACGTAGAGAGCGGCGCTTGCGTTATTGACCGACTCAACGTGTGTAACGGCAAGTTGGCCGCCATAGCTGGCCACCATGCCAACGGTATTGTCGCTGAACCGGCAACGCGTAACCGCGGCCGACGCGCCGCGTACGGAAGCGCCCCAGCCGAACGTGGCGGAAATGTCGCAATCAATCAGGGCAACCTTCTTTCCTGAAAGGTGGACAGCGCCGTGCTGATAATCGGGGCGTGTCGAGTTTTGGTCGAACTGACATCCCTGAACGACGGCGCTTCCGCGCTGTGCCCACAGACCCAGCACGTAGCCGCCGTAGGACGCGTTCTCACTAAAGGTGCAATCGCGCACCAGCGCGTCACGGGCCTTGATTCTAAGCGAGAAGCCCTTGTTGCCGCGGAACTCGGAACCGGCCACGCGAACACGGTCGGTGTCAACGTAGACCGAGCCATTGGCCCCGAAGTTGTCAGTGAAGCTACACTGATCAACTGAGAACTGGCCTCCGATGGCAGTGATTGCGTCGGCATAGTGAGTGAAGGGTATCGTAACGGCGGCGCCCGTGAATACGCAGCCGGAGATCGCAGCGTCTACCCGATCCAACTGGACGCACGGGCCGATGCAGTCTTCGAAGTGGCAGTTGCGAATCTCGATACCCGTCCTGCGACTCAGGATGCCTTCGCCGTAGAGCCGGCGGAACGTCAACCCGTCCACGACGGTACCGGCCGCCGCCGCCCCCGTGACCGTCAGCCACGTTGCCATGCCGCCCCCGTCAATGATGCAGTGCTCCGCCCCGTACTGCGAACGGATCGTCACCGCCTTGCCGTGGAGCGACAGCCCGAGGTTGCCGTCGCCGGTCCAGATGCCGTTGCCCAGCAGGATACGGTCTCCGTCGGAGGCGAGTCTCAGGGCCACCCTCAGGTTTCGTGCATCCTCCGGAACCCGGATGACGCCCGCGCGGGCATCCGTCGCGGCGGTCGCGGCCATGAGCACAAGGCCCACCGCTGGATGAATCCATCTTCGTGACATGCGTGCTGCTCCTTCAACAAATGAATGAATGAATAATGCCCCGCGCCAACCCGGCACGGGCGCGAACAATTCTATGGAGCACCGGCGCGGTCCATGCGACCGCGCGTCAAAATCCAGACCCGGCGGCTTGTGCGGCCAGGTGTGGCACGGGTTGGCAGCCGAAATCCTGCCGGCTGAAAACCGGCGACACACATCGAGATCCCCTCAAGCGCCACGCGCGGGATCGCGGGGCGCCTGCGAGTGTCCCGGAGACAGCGCAAAGGCGCGGCCCGCCGCGGTCGACGAACCGCAGGCGGACCGGCCTTCGTCCGGGGCGAGGCGGCCCGTCAGGGCCGGCAGCGCACGTTCGCTTCGACGCCGCATTCGATCAGGCTGACGCGTGACGCCGGCTGCTCGATTGCGAGCGAGGCCTTCGCGCGACCGTTGGCGTTGGCCTGCGCGACCACGCGCGCGTTCGCCCACCCGTCCGCCTGAAGCGTCACGCGGGCGCCCGGCGTGGCCCCGCGGAGGGTTACGTCGACGCTGTTTCCACCGTCTCCGCGAGAACAGCGGGCGCGCAGGCGCTCGTTGCCGCTGCACGTTGTCGGGGCGTCGAACTCGAACGCGCCCATGTCGGCGATGGCGCCGCGGCCGCGGCCCGTGTCGGGCGTGTTCGGGTCGTCGTGGAAGCGGAGGTTTCCGTCCGGATCGGCCGCGACGAAAGCCTGCACGGCCCGGTTGTCGGCGGCGTCGATGCAGGGCGAGCCGGGTCGCAGGCGGAAATCGCCTTCGCCGGGATTGACGAACATCGGATCGGCATCGAGGTTGGAGCGATTCCAGTCGACCTGATCGCCGCCGGGTCGCCACATGGCTTTCCTGCCGCCCTGGGCGTCGTTGAACGTCCCGGTCAGGCGCGCCTGCGGCCCCAGGCCGATCTGCGGGCCGCGCGGGGCGACGTTGTTCCAGAAAATGTTGTTGTGCAACGCGACCTGGCCGGAGGCCGCGAAGACCGCGCCGCCGGAGTACATTTCCGCGGCATTGTCGTAGAACACCGAGTTCGTGCAGTTCATGCTTATACTCGCGTCGAGCGCCCCGCCGCCCTGCGCCGAGACATTGCCGGCGAAGATGCAGCCCGAAGCCTCGATCCGGGACGATGACACGGCGCCGCCATTGCCGCCCGCGCGGTTATTCTCGATCCGCGAGTTCAGGATGCGGACCCCGCGGCCGTAGATGCCGCCGCCTTTCTGCACGGCGACATTGTCGCGAACGATGCAATTGCGAAGCTCAAGGTCTCCACTGGCGCCGCCGCCGTTTTCGCCCATATTGTTCACGATGACGCAGCGGTCCAGGACGACATGACCCGATGCGGAGACGCCGCCACGGTTCTCGGCGATGCCGTTAGAGCGGATGTCCGCGTCCTCGACCAGCGCCGAATCAAAGCCGCGCACCGACAACCCGGGACCCCCGTTGTTCTGGCATGTCACCTGTGAAGCCCGAACGATGTCACCGGTCATGACGAGGCCCGCGTCTTCATGACCGTTGAAGGTACACTGCACCACCTCGGCGTTGCCCGCGAAGCGTGCGCCACCGGTTTCATTGTCCTCGACCGTGCAATCCGAAACGTGGATCGAGTCGGCCGTGACGGCCAGCGCGTACAGATAAAGCGCGGAACGATTGCCGCTGTACACGTTGCCGATGAAGCGGCAATGCTGCACGGTCACGCTGTCGCCCGAGAGGTAGGCGCCCGAGCCTTCGCCGCCGGCATTGCCGAGGAACTCGCAATTGCGAACGGTGGTCTCGTCCGCGCGAGCGCTCAGGCCGCCGCCCCGGCCGCCGCCGACGTTGCCCTCGAACGAGCAGTCCGTCACGGTCAATCGACGGCCCATCGCTCCGACGGCGGCGCCCTCGGCGGTATTGCCTTCGAATCGGCACGACACCACGTCGAGTTCGGCCTCCACGGCGCTGATCGCGCTGGTGTAATTTCCGCTGGGATCCTCCGCGTCCATGAACAGCGAGTCACGCACGGTCGCGCGAACCTGATCCAGCCGCAGGTTCGGACCCAGGCTGTCGCGGAACACGCAGTTTTCGATCGTGACGGCCGTCCGTTCGCACACGATGCCGTGATCGGTCAGGTTGCGGAACGTGAAGCCCCGGATCACCGTTCCTTCGGTTCGGGCGTCGCTGACGCGCAGAAACGTCAGTTCCCCTTCGCCGTTGATGATGCAGTTCTCAGGACCGTTCAGCGATCGCAGCGTCAGTCGTTTGTCGTCAAAGCTGAGTTCGAGATTGTTGTATCCCGTCCAGACGCCGTCGGCGAGAACGATCTCGTCGCCATCCTGCGCCTCCAGCAGTGCCCGCCACAGCGAGGGGTAGTCTCGCGGAACGTGGATCTCCTCCGCCTGCACGGCGGTGGTCAGCGTCAGAGCGGCCAGCGTCCCGATGACGGCTCGTTTGAGGTTCCAAGACATGTTCAAGCTCCCCAAAAGTGTTGGATCGAAGTGAGTCACCGGCACGTTGCCTGCGTGACGAGGTCGCATTCAATGACGCGGACGCGCACGGATTGCGGATCGTCCGTCTGGAAGGATGCCTTGGCGCGACCCCGTCGGTTCAATTGGACCACCTGCGGTTCGGCCGGATTCGTGTCGGATTCGAGCGTCAGCCGCGCGTCCGGACGGGCGTCGCGGAGGATCGCCTCGATGGCGAACCCGTCGTCGATGGGCACGCACTTCGCCCGCAGACGCTCCCCGCCGATGCACGAGGCAGGCGCGTCGAACTCGTAGGCGCCCATGTCGGCGATTGCGCCGCGGCCGCGACCGGTGTCGGGCGTGTTCGGATCGTCGTGGAAGCGGAGATGTCTGTCCGGGTCGGCGGCCACGAACTCCGGCACGGCCCGATTGTCCGACGCGTCGATGCAGGGCGAGCCGGATTGGAGGCGGAAGTCGCCTGCGTCGGGATCGACGAACATCGGGTCGGCATCGAGATTCGAATGGTTCCACGAGAGGATGGACTGGCGTCCGAATCGTCCCCAGATCGCCTTTCGGC
>CAZYLK010000281.1:0-5165 GCA_964648365.1 uncultured Phycisphaeraceae bacterium | reverse complement strand
GGGCGTGGAGAGGCAGCACCTCTACGAGGACGCCATCTCCGGCAAGCGCGACCAGCGGCCGGGCCTCGCTGCCTGCCTGAAGGCGCTGCGGCCCGGCGACACGCTCATCGTCTGGAAGCTCGACCGGCTGGGCCGCGACCTTCGGCATCTCGTCACCACGGTCGATGACCTGCAGAAGAACGGCATCGGGTTCAAGGTGCTCGCCGGCGCCGGGGCGGTGATCGACACGGCCACGCCGAGCGGACGGCTCCACCTGGGCATCTTCGCGGCGCTGGCAGAGTTCGAGCGGGAACTGACGCTAGAGCGCACGAGGGCGGGCATGGCCGCCGCCCGCGCCCGCGGCCGCAACGGCGGCCGGCCCTACAAGATGACCGCGGCCAAGCTGCGGCTGGCGATGGCGGCGATGGGCCAGCCGGGGACGAAGGTGGGCGAACTCTGCGCCGAGCTGGGTGTCTCGCGGCAGACCCTCTACCGGCACGTGGACCCGAGCGGCAGTCTCCGGCCCGACGGAAGAAAGCTGCTCAGCCGGCGGACCACGCTCGACCTGGCGACGGTTCCGTAGTCCCTCTTGCCAAAGGGCGGCGGGTCGGATGTGTGTTGACCCAGGGCCAAACGCGCGATGGTGCTGCGCCAGGTCCGTGACACCGGACATGCCCGGTTCGTAGAATCGTTGCCGAAAGGTCGAGGACGACGCTATGCCCGTCGATCGCCGCGCCGCAGAGAATCAGACCGGACGAAGAGAGAGCATCGTCTGGGGCCGCGCGCGCAAGGTGGTGGACGAGTTCCTGGAGCATATCCACGATCCGGGCTGGCTCATCGAGCAGTGGCCGCGTATCGGCGTGGAGCTTGAGAACGAGGCGGAGGCTGTGCTGCCCGCGCTGGTCGAGTCGCTTGACGATCCCGAGTGGCGCAAGCGTACGTTCGCCGCGCAGTTCCTCCTGCGGGTTGCCCGCCAGCGGCCGGAGAAGGTGCAGGATCGCGGCGCTGTCGCAAGAGCGTCCGACATTCTGATTGACGAACTCCGCGGGGAGGACGTGGATCGGTGCTCTTGGGCCTGTCTGCTGCTGACGGAGGGTGCAGCACCGGCCAAGGCCAAGCCGCGGCTGCGGCGGCTGATGGACCATCCGGATGAACGAGTCCGGGTATGCGCCGCCGCTGCACTGAGCACCATCGACGCGGGGAGCGCAACGCTCATCCAGACGCTGCGCCGGGCGCTGCGTGACGAGCGGCCGGGAATCGTCCTGGTGGCCGCGAAGGTGTTCGCTCGGCTGGGTGTGCATTCGGCCGAGCCGGTTGAGGAACTCGCCGGCGCCTTGGCCAACGAGAACGACGAGTGCGTTTATCCGATTCTCCTGGCCCTGGCGGAACTGGGGCCACAAGCGCACGTCGCTCTGGACGCCGTCCGCAACCATCTGAACGACCGCAGGCGCAATCCGGCGCTGCGGGGACGCGCGGCCCGGACCATCGGTTGCATCACGAGAGATTCGGACGATGGCATTGACGCATTATCGCGAGCGCTCTCCAGTGACGCCTGGGAGGTCGTGGTGGGCGCTGTCGAGGGTCTGGTGGAGACCGGTCGGGCTACGGCGCAGATCGTCGAACGGATCGAGGGTCGGCTCTCATCGGAGCACGAGGAAGTGCAGATCGCGGCGGCCCTTGCCTTGGAAAGGCTCGGCCTCCGGGCGGCGACATCCGTTCCGGTGCTGGTGGGTCTGCTGAAGGGGCGCGTAAGTCCAAGACTGGGCACGGCGCTGGCGCGGGCGCTCGGCGGGATCGGGCCGGCGGCTGCACCGGCGCTGCTCGACATCATCCGGCGTCACGACGTGCAGGCCATTCCCATCGCCAGCGCCGCATTCGCACACATGGGCAGCAAGGGCGTCACGGCACTTGCGGAAGCCCTGAAGACGGAAACGGATGAGTGGGTGCGGGCGGCGTCCGTTGCGATCGTGCGTGACCTTGGGACTGAGGCCGGCGAGGCGGTTCCGGTGCTGGCCACCATACTTGCCGAAACCGATGACGAGGAGCTGGCGGCGCTGGTGCTTGTGGCCATCGGCGCGACGGGGCGGGCGGCCATGCAGGCCGTCCCGGCGCTGGTTGCGTGCGTCTGCAAGGGCAGCGATGAGCTGGCGTTCGCCGCGAGGCGCGTTCTGCGCAATCTCGGCCCGGATGCAACGCACGCGGTAGAGGCAGCACTGGCAGACCTCCCCGCCGACGAGCGGGAGCGGCTGGAGGGGTTCCTCCCGCAGGTGGACGACGGTCTCGAGCGGTTGTTCGCAAAGTTCGACGGTGTGAACGACACGTTGCTCTGGAACTTCGTGTACGTCGCCGACATCCTGATCGAACACGAGCGTGCTGGTCTCAAGCCCGTCGGCCTGAGACGCATGGCGGATATGCTGCAGGAACGGAAGAAGCAGGGCAAGGTTCCTGCGGATTTCGAGGGCCAAGGGCGGATGCTCGCACTTCGTATCAAGGAGTTGGCGGAACTCCTGGACACTCCATTGCAGGACGGTGTATCCGGTCGCGCGGGCGAGCTGACGCAGGGGGCACGCATACTGCTCGGCGAAGTGAAAGCGTATCTGTGCGCCAAGGCCCAGCGCCAGCGGCGCGTCAACCGTATTGACTAAGCATGCCCCCTGTGGCAAGTTCATGAGTGAACCAATCATGCCGTGCCTATGTCCAAGCGTGTCCGTCTGCCGGGATTCGATCCGGCCGCAATCGCCTTCCCGAGCGATGCGATCACGCTCGGCCGGATGCGCCGCCATGACCCGGAAGTCTTCACCTTCGATCGGCTCACCGACGCGCGTGCGGACTCGATCGACGCGGTGGCGACGCACGGCCTGGAGTTAGCCCTTGCTGAAAGTGCGTTTGCGCGCGCTGCAGGAGTAAGTGATCCGCATGATCAACACTGGCAGAAAGAGTACAGGTCACTTCTGAATGACGCGTACAAGGAG
Source organism: uncultured Phycisphaeraceae bacterium (assembly GCA_964648365.1). GTDB lineage: Bacteria > Planctomycetota > Phycisphaerae > UBA1845 > UBA1845 > SURF-32. The sequence continues at coordinate 2,214 of CAZYLK010000281.1, read as the reverse complement.
TACGGGCTGAGCACCGGCATGCAGCAGACGCGGCAACTGGTGCGCGACTTCGAGGAGCAGGCGGCCAGGCAGGCCGAGAACCTTCGTGGCCCGTCGCGATGAACTCCCCGATCTCCCTCCTGTGACCAATCCTACCGAACCGCACAGGACGGCTGCGCCGCTGGCCGACCGGCGGCCAGATGGGTAGATTCTGCCCGTAAACGCCCGCGCTGGGCGGGCGCTGCGTCGGAGGTTCGGGCATGGCGTGGTTCGGAAAGGCCGCCGGGGCTGCCCTCGGATCGCTGTTCGGTGGACCCATCGGCGCCGGGGTCGGCGTCTTCCTCGGGTCTATCCTCGATGACTCAACGGATGAAGAAGTTCCGCGGATTTCCGCCGCGGGCAGTTCGGTCATCGACGATGTCGGCGAGCACTGCGAGATAACGGTTCAAACGCCGGTTCCCGCCGACGCCGTGGGCTTCTTCCTCATCCAGGACCGTGACGGGCGCAACGTGAAGGCTGTCGTGGATGTCGCCGACGAGGACGGGGAGTTCTCCCGGTGCGGGCCGATCCGGGGTGGCAAGTGCGCATGCTACATCCCGTACACGGCGCTCCTGGTGCAGAAGCCCGGCGACTACAGGCTCGTATTCCGGGTGATCGCCACGGATGACCAGCCGCGCCTGCTTGGTGAAACGACCTTCGTGCAGCACGTCCCCGCGTGCGGACCGTGGGATCGCGTGGCCTACCTGCTGCCCACGATCCGGCTGTGCATGTACGTCGCGATGGCGGATGGCGACCTGAGTCGCGCGTCGCTCCGAGCCGTGCGGCGGGCGTGCGAGGACGAGGCGTGCCGCAGTGCCGACACCCAGGAACGCATGCGCCGCGCCCTCAAGGAGACCCGCGCCTACATGCCGCATGTGACCGATGAGGATGTACGCGACGTGGCGGCGGCGTTCCGTCGGCGGTATCCGTACCTTGAGGCGCAGGAACTCGCCGGTGTCTTCCTCTCGATCGCGCGTGCCGACGGCCCATGTTCACATCGAAGGACGCTGGCGCTGCAGAAAGTGCTGACCCTGCTCGGGATGACGGACTGTGCGTGGCGCGAGTTCGCCACGGCGCATTCGCTGGACGGCCGGGATTACTTCGCCGTCCTCGGTCTGGATCACGCGGCGTCCGCGCAGGAGGTTCGACAGGCCTACCGCCGGCTCATCAGGCAGTGTCACCCGGATCTGTTTACTGGGGAGCCGCCGGAAGTCCAGGCGGATGCCCATCGCCGGTCGATTGAGGTGCGCGAGGCGTACGACGCGCTCATCGCCCGATTGCCGGCTGCACCCCCGCATCACGCCTGAACGCGGCTTCGTTGGACCGCGCAATGTGATTGCGCGGTTCGTCCGCTCCATTCTCCATCAGTAAAACTGGCTCCCACGCGACTCCCGCCCGACGGCCCGCCGGCGGGAGGCACGCGGCGGATGCCAAGCGGGTCAGAAGGAGTACCGCGATGCGCAAGCTTGCCATCGTGCTGGGCTGTCTCTTGTATGTCGTCAGTCCTTTTGACCTCGCGCCGGATTTCCTGCCGGTCATAGGGCAACTGGATGACCTGGGCGTCATCGCGCTGACCGTGCAGGCACTCCTTCGGAAGGAAGAGAAAGCAGGGAGGAACTGACCATGCCAGGGCGCGTCGTCCACGACATTCCCATCGCAAGCATAATCCGGCGACCGCAGATTCGGGAACGCCGCAGTGAATCGGACCGGCTCTCGCTGGCCCAGAGCGTCAAGCAGAGAGGCATCCTTGTGCCGCTGCTCGGTCACCGCGAGGGTGATCAGATCATCCTTGATGACGGCTACGGGCGCATCGAAGTAGCCGAGGGACTCGGCCACGTCACGGTGCCGATGGTCGTCAGCGACCATGTCCCTACACCGGTCGAACTCGTCACGCTTCAGCTTATCGTCAACACGAATCGCTCTGACCTGACCGTGATGGAGAAGTCTCGGGCTTTCGCTCGCCTGATACAAGATACAGGCTGGTCGGCGGCACAGGTGTCGCTGGAACTCGGCAAGCCGTCCCCCGCGATGATTTCCAAGCTGCTCGCATTGCAGGTGCATCCGAAGTCGGTGCAGGATCTCATCGATGAAGGCCGGATTCCGCTGAGCAGTGCGTATGCGATCGCGACTGTCGCGGAAGCCTCTGAGCGCGAGCGGCTCATCCAGGCGGTGCTCGAAGGCCGGCTGACGCGCGAC
>CAZYLK010000280.1:0-5174 GCA_964648365.1 uncultured Phycisphaeraceae bacterium | reverse complement strand
CGCGCCGCTGTTCGTCTTCGGGCGGCGGGTGCGCCGGCTGACCGCCAAGGCCCATTGCACGAACGGAGCCGTGGCGGCCGCTTGATTAGCGGACCGGAACCAGGGTGTCTCGCGTGGGAGGCTGGTGTATTTGAGTGACGCTGGCTTCGCGTCTCCTTTTTGGCCCCGTTGGTCCACGCACCCGACCTTTGCTACCCTCAGCATGGCGGCGTCGAATGCGCGCGCCGCCCCGGAGCCCGCAATGCCCGCCAAATGGCTGGATGAACTCAACGAGCCGCAGCGCGAGGCCGTTACCTACGGGGACGGGCCGATGCTGGTTATTGCCGGGGCGGGGACGGGCAAGACCAAGACGCTGGCGAGCCGGGTGGCGTGGCTGATCGAGAAGGGCACGCGACCGGAGCGGATTCTGCTGCTGACGTTCACTCGCCGTGCGGCCGCGGAGATGCTGCGGCGGGCGGAGCGGCTGGTCGGCGAAGGCTCGACCGGCAAGGTGTGGGGCGGCACGTTCCACGCCGTGTCGAACCGGCTGCTGCGGCTCTACGGCCCGGCGCTCGACCTGCCGCCGGACTTCACCGTCATCGACCAGTCGGACGCGGGCGACATGATGAACCTGATCCGCTCCGACCTGGGCCTGGGCGGCAAGGACCGCCGCTTCCCCCAGCGCGGCACGCTGGTCAACATCTACTCGCGAACCGTAAACGCCCAGAAGCCCCTGCGCGAAGTCGTCGAGAAGCACTTCCCCTGGTGCCAGCAGGAAATCGACGCCATCGCCGACGTATTCGAGCGGTACGTCGCCCGGAAGCGCGAGCATCACGTGCTCGATTTTGACGATCTGCTGCTCTACTGGAGCGCGCTGACGGATACGGAAGGGGCGGGCCGCGCGCTCAACAACCGGTTCGATCACGTGCTCGTCGATGAATATCAGGACACCAACACCGTGCAGGCAGAGATCCTGCAAGGCATGAGGAAAACGTCGCGGAACATCTGCGTGGTCGGCGACGACGCCCAGTCGATCTACAGCTTCCGCGCCGCCAACGTGCGCAACATCCTCGACTTTCCTGACCAGTTCGGCGGCGCCCACGTCGTCAAGCTGGAGCAGAACTACCGCTCGACGCAGCCCATTCTCGACGCGTCGAACGCCGTGATGGATCAGGCGAAGGAGCGATACACCAAGAACCTGTGGTCGAAACGCACGTCAGCCACCAAGCCGGTGCTGTGTACCTGCCTCGACGAGGCGCACCAGACGCGGATGGTCTGCGAGCACATCCTCTCGCACCTGGAGCAGGGCATCCAACTCATGCACCAGGCCGTGCTGTTCCGGGCGTCGCACCACAGCGCGGAACTCGAGATCGAACTGACGCGGCGAAACATCCCGTTTCACAAGTACGGCGGGCTGAAGTTCATCGAAAGCGCGCACATCAAGGACGTGGTGGCGGTGCTGCGCATTCTGGAAAACCCGTACGACCAGGTAAGCTGGTTCCGCGTATTGCAGCTTCTGGAGGGCGTGGGGCCGAAAAAAGCGCGAGCGATCATGGAGCGGCTGATGCACGGCGGGGACGACGGGGCGATTGCACCTGCGACGGAGGCGTCGTCACCGCGGCAGACCACCGAGGCACGGGCTTCAGCCCGCGCGAAGTCGCCGGTGCGGAAGCGTGCCCGGAAACCGAAAACGTCGGCTCAGGCCAAGTCGGCAGCCGACGCCGCTTCGGCGTTCGACGCCTCCGGGCGTAAGAAAGCGTTCATCGACGAATCCTCCGATGTCGCACCTTTCGATGACGCCGACACGGACGCGGATGACGACAACGAAGACGCGGACCCGGTCCCGGCAATCACCGGACCGCTGGCCCGGCTGGTTGCGGACCCGCCGAAGCTCGCTGGTACGGCCGCCGAGTCGTTCGAGGCGCTGGTGGATGTTCTGGCGGCCTGCTCGGGCTGCGTCATCCGCCGGCCGGGGGCGCAAGGGGGCGGAGTACGGCGAGCGAAAAAGCCGGAGCGTGGTGCGGCATCGACGACGTCATCGACGGCCGCACGTCCGCGCGGGCTGAAGCCCGCGGCTCGCAGGAAGAAGAACGTCGAGCCTGGCGGCGCAGCGTCAGGAGACAGGTCCGGTCGCGAGGTCGGCCGTGGAGTCGACGTGCCGGATCGGGGCACCGCGCCGCGGCTCGAACCCACCGGCGCCAAGCCGACGCTGCCCGAGCAGCTTGACCTGATCGCCGCCTTCTACGCCCCCATCGCCGAGCGCGTTCACAGCAACGCCGACGCCCGCATGCGCGACGTCGAGCAGCTTTCGCACATTGCCGCCCGCTTTCGATCGCGCCGGCGGTTCGTCACCGACCTGACGCTCGACCCCCCGGCCGCGACCAGCGACCTGGCCCAGCCGCCGTTTCTGGAGGAAGACTATCTGATCCTCAGCACGATCCACTCCGCCAAGGGCTGCGAATGGGACGCCGTCCACGTCATCCATGCCGCCGACGGCATGATCCCCTCCGACATGGCCACCGGATCCGATGAAGGAATCGAAGAAGAACGCCGCCTGCTCTACGTCGCCATGACGCGAGCGAAGGATCACCTCTACGTCTACTTCCCCCTGCGCTACTACCACCACCGGTTCGGCATGGGCGACGCCCACAACTACGCCCAGTTGACGCGATTTATCCCGCGGGAGGCGTATCGGCTGTTTGAACAACGAGTCGGCGATGCAGGCGGCGACGACTTTCTCGAACCCGGCGGCATGAAGCGCGAAGCCAACGTCGGCCGGCGCCTGAACCGGCTGTGGGGAAAGGGCGATGTGGACGTGCCGTTTTGAGCCGCAACAGCATCCCCAGTTCGCAGCCAAAACAAAGCCGGAGGATCCGCCTGTTCTTCGGCCCTGAGATTCCGGCGTCTTGTGTGTTCCGGCTTCGATTGCTACTCTCTCCAAGAACCTGTATATCTGTGCCAGAGGAATAGCCAATCGAGCATACTTCTCAGCAGGGGATCTGGTGACGATGGCAAATACAAACCGCGAACGAATAGAAGCGGCATTGGATGCGTTCGTTGACGGCATGGCGCCCTTCGTCGAGCGAGCGATGGAGGCCCGCTACAAGGCTGGGTGGCGTGGTGAAGTAGAGCGAATCCGCCGCAACAACCCACCCGGGTTCGGCAAACCAATTCCGGGCACCATCCTCAATTGGGAAACGACGGCCATCATCGACGTCATTCTCAGCGAGTGGCGGCAGATTTTTCAAAGCAAGTTCACTAAGGGCCAACGTGGGATGCTCAACGAGGTTTCCGAAATCCGGAACAACTGGGCGCATCAGGGACCGTTCACCACTGACCTTACTGCGCGGGCTCTGGATACGATTCATCGCCTGCTTAGGGCGGTCTCGGCTGATCAGGCCGTCGCGGTCCATGACATGCTGCGGGAAGTCCGTACAGAGTTGACTCACGAAGCAGACGCTCCTACTGCTCGCTGTGTCCCCGCTGAGAACGCCCCTGGCACGCCTCCGCCTCAGCGAGATGAAACGGGTCCGGCCGTCGCGAGCACGAGCATTCCCAACTCCTCTGAATCGACCAACCTGAACCAAGAGCTTGGCGCTGATGGGGTCGCGACCGATCAGTCGAACGGCCGAGATTCAGAGGCGGCAAAGAACGATTACGTATCTCTGCTTCCCAGGGAACTTCGAGAGCAAACGGCGGAAACTCAAACAGTTGAAACGAAGCCTACCCTCCCCGCTGCGGATGCGACGCACGGCTCTACCGCCGTTGCCGCCGATCCCGAGAGTGCATTTCATGACGCAATGGTCCGTGCCTACCACCACCTATACGACCGATGCCGCTACAACGCGAGGTACTTCTCCAACATGCTCAGAACGCTGGGTGGCGTAACGACTGCCCGGGAGCTGATTTCGAAGCCGGGAGAGGGAAGGGCGTTCCAAAAAATGCGCGAGTGCGGCTGCCTGGAGCTTAGCGTTGAACACCATATCCTTCGGCCGGAGTTTGCGAATCTCTTCACAGCGGAGCAGAGGGAAATCGCCCGGCGGCGCCTCCGAGCAGCCGGGTTCGAGGCAGCAGGGGCGGCGATCGATTCACGGGCTCCAAGCGATCCACTTGTTGCCGCCAGCATAGGTTTGCTGGATGAGGCAGTCAAGGCTGCCCGCCCCCCCAATGGGTTGGTGTATTCGTATTTTCACAACGAAGCGGCACGGGAGTCAGCTATGCGCAACGAGTTCGCTCTTCTGGGGGGGGCAAAGTCGACTTGGCCCGTCGATGCGGGAATGGTCGCCGAGAGGCAACTTGCTGAACTCTGGGATTTCTACAACGTCCCTTCTCCCAGCCCCCCGGCTCTGTGCAGCGGGGCGATTTTGGAGACCGTGGCACAGTCCGAGTCGTTCCCCCGCCTTCTAGGGTGTTCCGATGCCGACGCAAACGTCTTGTGCGACGTCCTCATGAATGCAATTGCCCGTATACGCGAGTTGGGCGGGCACCGGCGCGAATACTCGGGTGTGGCAAAGTTCCTGCACTTCCTTCGACCTGATTCATTCGCCTTGATCGACACTAACGCCGCCAGGTCAATTGGTACTTGGGCCCGAATCGCGTTTCCAAGCGATCGGCGCGAGCGATCTCGGTTCCTGCGCACCAATGAAGATAAGTCCGGCCGTGATTATCGTAGCGTGCTGGATTTCTACCGCTGTGTCTGGGCTAGTGTATCCCCTGACCGGCGCGCCGCCGCGGAAGCCGCCGCGTCAGATCTGCAGCAACTCTTGCGCGTGCATCGGCGGAACGCCTTCGTGACGGTGCTGGGTCTGATCGACAAGCTGATGTGGCGCGCGAACGGAGACGCGACAAAACTCGGACTGAAGGAGGGATCGTCTTAGCTCGTGCATCTGCCCAATCTGCTTTCGTTCTATTCGACCACTTTGATCCCGACGGGTCGGCTGGCGGTCAAACCACCGCTGAGAATCGTCGGAACGGCCTTCCGTTGCGAGCGTCCTTCGACGAAGAGCACGAACTTCACACAAGGCTCTCCAGCTCGCCTGACGTGAACAGCCGCCCCAGCGAGTAGCCCGCAAGCCACTTTCTGAGTGTGTCATCGTCGAGCACCTTGAGCACGGTCTGCCCATCCTCCCACAGCGCGACCGTCGTCGTCGGAAGCACGTCATTGAAAGCGTCGAGAAACTGCGGCGAATGCGTCG
>CAZYLK010000279.1:1669-5187 GCA_964648365.1 uncultured Phycisphaeraceae bacterium | reverse complement strand
GCGGCGGAGGCGCGAGCGGCGCTGGATGAGGCGCTGGCCATTCAGCGAAACAAGTATCCGCCCGGCCATTTCCGCATCGCCCGCACGCTGGCGGCGCTGGGTGTGCTCGACCTGGCGGATGGCGACGTCGAAACCGCCGAGGCACGCTGGCTCGAAGCGCTGTCGATTCGCGAAGCGGTCCTGCTGCCGGATCACCCGGAACTGGCCGACAGCCGGGCGCTGCTGGCGCGATGCCGCGTTCGGCAGAGGCGTTGCGACGAAGCGCGAGCACTGCTGGAACAGGCGAACCCCGTGCTGTTGAGCTCGACCTATCCGGTCATCGTTACGGACGCGGAGGTAGAGCGTGACCTGGCGCGGTTGCAGGCGGGCAGAGGCGGTTGCGACTGAGTCAACGTGCGCGTTGCGTAGCCGCTCAGCCAGGGCTTGCGCAGCGCCCAGATGTCGATGATGTCGCCCACCAGATAGAGATCGTCGCGCTTGATCGAATCGAGAAAGCAGCCGGGATGACGATATTGTGAGTTAGTTGTCATTTTTTTTCTGCCGGAGCGGGGGGGGCGTGGTCGAGCGGGAGGTCGAGCGGCGGGAAAAACGCACGGGGGGAGCAGACCCGGCGGCCTGCTCCCCCCGTACGGCGTGACTTCGCTGAAGCGGCTATTTTTTCACCGGCGCCAGCGGTTTTTCGGACGGCGCCGCCGCCAGCTTCTGGTTGTTCTCCGCCAGCAGGGCGATCCGCATGAACAGCAGGGCGGTATCAAGCTGCGGGTCGGCCTCGGGACGGTTGTTCTCGTCCGGCTGCTCGAGCGGGGGCAATTCGTCCGTCTTGACCGTGGTCACTTCGATGGGCTCCTCGCCTTCTTTGCCTCCGGGAATCTGCTGCTGAACGATGGTCGCCTCAGGCTCGCCGTCCGCCGCGTCGGCCGGTTCGGCGGTGTCATCTTCGGCGTCATCCAACTCATCCTCGCCCAGATCGATCTCCGCGGCCGGACCGAGCACGTCGCGGCGGCGCTGGACTTGCAGGTACTTCGTCTTTTCCTTGCGCACCAGGCGGACGGGGATGTTCGGGTCGACGCCCCAGTTGGGCGAATTGGGATCGCGGTGCAGCGAGACGCCGCTGGGCAGGTAGTAGCGCGCCGTGGTGATCTTGAGGGCGGCGTCCGGGTTGTGGTTGATCGGGATCAGGTTCTGCACGCTGAACTTGCCGAACGTGCGGGCGCCGATGACGGTGCCGCGGCGGTTGTCGCGAATCGCGCCGGAGACGATCTCGGAAGCGCTGGCGCTGTTCTCATCCACCAGGATGGTCAGCGGCAGGTCGGTGAAGGGGCCGTCGTCGCGGGTGAAATACTCCTTGTTGTCCTGCGGGTTGCGGCCCTTGATGCTGTGGACCTTCATGTTCCGCGAGAGGAACAGCGACGCCATCTGTTCGGCCGAGTCGAGCAGGCCGCCCGGGTTGCCGCGCAGGTCGAGCACGACGCCCTTCATGCCCTCGCGGCGCAGGTCGGAGATGACGCGCTTGAGGATGTCCACGGTGTTGCGGGCGAATGAACTGACGCGGACGTAGCCGACGCCGTTGTCCTTGTCGATCCAGTAGTTCCACTGCTGCGGATCATCCTCGCGGCGCTGGATGCCGGTGACCGTCTCGATGACGACGCGCTTGCGCGTCAGCGTCACGTCGAAGGCCTTTTCGCCCCGGCGCATGGTCAGCGTGACGTCGGTGCCTTCGGGGCCGGTGATGATGTCCACCGTGGCGTTGATGGAGACGCCTTCGAGCGGCTTGCCGTTGACGTGGGTGATGATGTCCCCGGCCTGTACGCCGGCGTCGTACGCGGGCGTAAACGCCAGCGGCGTGACGACCTCGATCTCCTCCTTGCCGTTCTTGAAGATCGAGATGCCCACGCCGACGAAATCGCCCTGCGTGTGCTTGCTGAACTCGTCGATGTCGGCCGGCCAGATGACGTTGGTGAAGTCGTCCAGGGCGTCGAACGCACCCCGCATCATCTCGGCGACGATCAGCTTCTCGGGCAGGTTGATGGTCTCGGAGTTGATGTCCAGGGCGCGGTGCAGCACTTGCAGGCAGGCCCGCACGTCCACCTGGCGCTGGGCGGAAACCTCATCCAGCTTGTACTGTATGCGGTTCTTGAAGGCGTTTCGATCGACGTCGTCTTTCAGCCCGTCGAAGACGGCGCTGGCGGAGGCGGAGTCTGCCAGGATGAGCAACTGCTCCAGCCCCGACTCGGACATCCGGCGGAACGGAACCTCCTCGGCATGATAAAACCGGCTGACGTAGCCCAGCGCGACCTCGGCCATGCGCCACTTGATGTCGCGAATCGGCTCTTCCCACTTGCCGCCTTCCTCGAACATGCGGTCGAGGCGGATGTGGGTAACGCACTCGCGCTCCAGCTTCTGGTAGCGCGGCTCGCGCTCGTCGAGGATGCCCAGGTAGTAGTACAGCTTCCAGGCGTCCTCCCACTTGCCCTCCTGCCGCAGGCGGGCGCCCTCGTCCATGGCGGCGCTGACCAGCGACGCCACCCAGGGTTCCTGCAAGATCGCGGCCGGGGTATCGAGATTGTCGGAGGCCTGGATCGCCCAGCGAAGGGCGCTGTCGAACTCTTTCCGCTCGATACGCTCATGGGCGTAGCGGACGTACTTCTCGTAATCTTCCTTATTCAGCCGGTCGCGCTCGGCCTGTTCGGTAGAATAGTCCGACAGCCAGCCGCGTACCTGCTCACTGATCACACCTTCCGGCAGGGACCGGCTCAGATCGCGGGCCGCGTCGAACTCGCCCCCGCGCACGAGCTTGAGCATTCGATCCCAGGCGTCCGCGCCCGACGGGCCGAGCGGTGAGCGATCGTCCGCCCATCCCGAACACGGCAGCAGCGCCAGTGCCAGAACCCAGGCGGACAGAAGCCTCAGACCGTTTGCTCGTGCCGATGCGTTGTTCATCATCGCTCCCTGTTGCTGCCTGCCCGCCGGCCTGCTCCTCGTGTGGCCGACGTCGCGGGGGCGCGGGCGCGCCCGTTCTGCACGCGATGTCAGGCCGCGCGGGTGCGGTCAGGACGGTGGGCCGAAAACCAGTCAAGTATAGAATCCGGCGGCGGCGGGGTCCAACCGATCCGGCCGGCCGTGACCTCGCCGTGACCATTCTCGACAGCCTCTTACGGCGGTTCACACGCGGCCCGACCGGCCGCCCTCTCGCTTGTCGTCGCGCGGGGCGCCTCCGCTTGATCCCTTATTGGGGCTGAATCCTCCCGCGGACGCGGAGACGACATTTCCGGACGACCGCACGCTTGTCGTCGGTCAGCCGTCCCGGTTGAGGGGGGTCGCGCGTCTGGTTATCCTCTGCCTTTCGGCAACGCAGCCGCTTCCGGCACGCGCGCACCGGCCATGACCGATCTGAGTGAACCCCCCGCCGCCCCCGCCGGACCCGCCATCGACATCGTCGGGGCACGAGAGCACAACCTCGACAACGTCAGCGTGACGATCCCGCGAGATCGGCTGACCGTCATTACCGGCGTCTCCGG
>CAZYLK010000279.1:0-1569 GCA_964648365.1 uncultured Phycisphaeraceae bacterium | reverse complement strand
GAGGGATACGCCGACGGCAAGGCGTTGATCCTGGCACCGGTGGTTGCACAGCGGCGCGGCGGCCATGCCCGGCTGCTGGCGTCGATCCTGCGGCAGGGCTACGTCCGCGCCCGGGTGAACGGGCGGGTGGAAGTGATCGAGGAGCTGGCGGCGCTGCCGGCGGCGCAGGCGCACACGATTGAGATCGTCGTCGATCGCGTACAGGTGAAGGCGGGGTTGGGGCAGCGCCTGGCCGATGCGGTCGAGAGCGCCGCGCGGCTCGGGGGGGGGCGGGTCATCGTCGCTCGGCCGCTTGAGGGCGGCGGCTTCGACGACGCGTTTTTCAGCACCGCCTACGCCTGTCCGCATCACCCGGATGTCAGCGTTGAGGAACTGACGCCGGCCATGTTCAGCTTCAACTCGCCGCACGGCGCCTGCGAAGCGTGCGACGGGCTGGGCGGCACGATGGCGTTCGACACCGACCTGATCATCCCGGACTGGGATCTGTCACTCGCCGACGGCGCCGTGGCAGCGTGGAAGCGGGCCGGGCCGAGCCTGACCGCGGCTTACGCACAGATGATCCGGCAGTTCTGCCAGTGTTTCGGCGTGCTGCCCGATGCGCCGCTGCGCAATGTACCGCAAGAGAAGATCGAGATTCTGCTGCACGGCACGAAGCCCGACGATGAGGCGAAATACAAGGCGTCGTTCGAAGGCGTGCTGCCGAATCTGCAACGGCGGTGGGAATCGACGGACTCTGAAACGGTGAAGCAACGGCTCCACGCCTATCGCGGGCAGTCGCCGTGCCAGGCGTGTCGCGGCGAGCGGCTGAAGCCGGCGTCGCTGGCCGTGCGCGTGGGCGGGTTGAACCTGGCCGAGGTCTGCCGGATGAACGTGGCGGCGGCGCTGGCGTTCTTCCGCGCGTTGAACTTCACCGGCGAGGCGGCCGCGCCGGGAGCGCCCCTGCTGGCCGAGATCCGTCAGCGCTTACAGTTCTTGAGCGACGTGGGCGTTGAGTATCTGACGCTCGATCGCGCGGCGGACACGCTCTCCGGCGGAGAGACGCAGCGGCTGCGGCTGGCAACGCAGATCGGCAGTCAGCTTGTCGGCGTCTGTTTTGTGCTCGATGAACCGACGATCGGGCTGCACCAGCGCGACACGCACCGGCTTATCGATACGATGCGCAAGCTGACGGCGCGCGGCAATACGGTCGTGGTGGTCGAGCATGATGACGAGATCATCCGTGCCGCGGACCACGTCATCGACATCGGCCCCGGCGCGGGCGTTCATGGCGGCCGGCTCGTCGCGTCCGGAACGTTGGCTGACGTGATCGCCTGCGAGAGATCCATCACCGGGAAGTATCTCAGCGGCGGCCTGCACATCGCCGTGCCCGAGCCACGACGAACGATCGACTGGAAGCGCTGCGTGACGGTGCACGGCGCTGCCGAGAACAACCTGCGCGGCATCGACGTGCGCTTTCCGCTCGGCTGCCTGGTTTGCGTGACCGGCGTTTCGGGCAGCGGCAAGAGCACGCTGGTCAATCACATCCTGCTGCGGGCGCTGCGGCGAAAAGTGGACCGCAGCGGGCCGCGG
>CAZYLK010000278.1:0-5254 GCA_964648365.1 uncultured Phycisphaeraceae bacterium | reverse complement strand
TTGCCCATCCAAGGCATCATCTTCGACCTCGACGGCGTGCTCATCCACACCGCCGACGCCCACTTCGAAAGCTGGAAGCGGCTGGTGCGGGAAAACGGGCTGGACGTCTCCGAAGAGACGTTCCTGAGCACGTTCGGCCGACCCAACCGCGACATTATCCCGCGGCTGTGGGGACGGCCGCTCGACGCGGCGACGATCGAAGCGCTCGGCGATCGCAAGGAGGAATTCTACCGCGACATCGTCCGCGGCCGTCTGCCGATCAGCGACGGAGCGACCGAACTGATCCACGCCTGCCACGCGGCAGGGCTGAAGCTGGCGATCGGATCCTCGACGCACCCGGAAAACCTGGTGCTCACGATGTCCGAGACGGGCTGGGAACCGTACTTTTCCGCGACGGTCAACGGGAGCGAGGTCACGCGCGGCAAGCCCGATCCGGAAGTGTTTCAGCTCGCGGCCAGGCGGCTGGGCCTGCCGCCGCAGTCGTGCGTCGTCGTCGAGGACGCGCCGGCCGGGATCCAGGCCGCGGTGGCCGCCGGCTGCGCGTCCGTGGGCGTGATGACGCACCACAACGAGCCGACGCTCCGCGCGGCCGGGGCCAGCCGCGTCGTAGCGACGATCGCGGAACTATCCGTGGTCGCGCTTCGCGGATAGCCGCCGGGCCACGAAAAAGCCCCGGGGAGGCACCCCCCCCGGGGCAAGTGCTGTTGTGATTCTCAGGACCGGCGAGCACAGCACCATTACGCGTGCTCAAGAGCGGCGGCGTGCGCCGCCTACCCGCAGGTCGTCCGCTTCCCCTTGATCTTGCAGATGCCGTTGCCGCCGCCCGGGCAGCCGATCGCTCCCTTGAGTTTCTTCTCGCAGTCGTTCTTGTCCTCGCACTCGACCCCGGAACGCGCCTCCTCACCCGGCTGCGGACATGACTCGCAGCCGGCCTTGGCCTTGCTCTTCTTGATGCGGTAGTTGCAACTCGGGCCGCCGCACTGGCCGACGAAGGTGAAGCGGGCGCGAACATTGCTCTGCCCCACGAATGCGCGGCCGCCCCGGATCACGCCGGCGGCGCCCCCCTTCAACACCCAGTCCGGACCCAGATCGCCATCGCTCCGGTTGAAATCGTCGCACAGGTCGTCGACCGTGATGGAGAAATCGTCGATTGCGGATGCACCGGTGTAACCGGCAATGCCGATCTCGTCACCGTTGCGCGGCGCCCAGCCGCCGCGCTCGAACACCTGGTCCGGGCTGGGCGGATCCAGGTTGCTGAAGGTCAGCTTGACGTTGCCGAATCCGTCATGTTCGACGCGCATGTCTGCCGCGCTGAACTGTGTGTCAAGCGCGAAGAACGCGCCGCCACCGGTCATGTTCGGCCAACCGCCGGACCCTTCGCCGCGGTAGAACCCGATGTTGCTGAAGTTGCCGTTGCTGGTCTGCTGCTGGGCCTTGACGTAAATCTGATCGACGCCGTCGCCATCCAGGCACAGCGCGGCATACTGCAGGCTCGTGCCCACGGCCTGGATTCGGGCGCTGGCCGCCTGGGCCGCGGAGACGCCCGTCGGGTTGTTCGGCGGCACGAACTCCGACGGCTGCGGATAGGTCAGATCCACCGGCTCCCCACCGTCGGCCCACACCGCAGCGGCCAGACACAGCGAAACTCCAAGAAACCATGCACTCTTCATTTGTCGACCTCCCCAGACTGGTTGGCAGAAAACAGACACCGCGTCGGACGCGGCGGCGCCCTCGCCGCGATCTCCACATCCACGCAGCGCACGCCCGCGCGCTTCGCGTCAGCGCGAGTGTAGCGAAATCGGCGGCGGGAAATCAAGGCGAAAGCGCCGCCCGCTCTGCGTCACGGGACCCGCACGTCGGAGCGAAGATGGCCGGCGGCCGGTGCGTTACTCGCGCGGGGTTACGGCTGCTTCGCCAACCCGTTCTGGAGCACGCCCATCTGCTGCTCACTGAGTTGCGGCGCGGTCCTGCGCACGATCTCGATGAAGTGCGCAACCTCGTAGTCCTCCACCGGGAAGCCGATGTTGCCCTTCGAACCGTCGCCGTCGGCCAGTTTCGTGCCGCCGGCATCGAGGATCGCGATGAACGGGAAGCCCTTGCCCTCGGCGCCGAGGTACTTGGCGGCCGCGTCTTTCCCGCCGGTCATGCGGTCCACGTCGATCCGCACGGGCACGAACGCGCTGCCCATGATGGCTGCGATCTCGGGGCGCTTGAGATAATCCGCCAGCTTATGGCACCAGCCGCACCAGGGCGCCGACGTGTAGGCGAACACCTTCTTGCCCTCGGCTTTCGCCCGGCTCAACCCGTTGGACATGACCTCGGCGGCGGACACCGGCGGCGCCTTCCATTCGTCGAGGAACGCGAGCACCTTCTTAGGATCGTGGGCGTCGCCGACCTCCAGTTCGCCTGTACCCTGCGTCTTGAGCGTCTTGCCGGCGCCATCCAGCACCACCAGCGCCGGATAGCCACCGTGCGACTTCGCCGGGTTGCCGTACTTCTGGGTAACCGCCTCGTTGTTCATCCCCCCGGCCGGGGTGCGACCATTGTCCACCATGACGACTTCGTACTCGTACAGCAGAGCCTTCTTGATGGCGGGGTCCGAATTGAACAGCGCGTGCAGGCGGTGGCACCAGACGCACTCGTTGAAGCCGAACATCAGCAGGACGCGCTTGTTCTCCTCGCCGGCTCTAGCGACCGCGGCGGCGATGTCTGCGGCCGCGTCGGCCTGCGTGTCATAGAGTGGCTTTTGCGTCGACGGCTGCGCATGGTCCTGTCCCGCGACCGGTATCGCGGGCAAGGAGACGACAGCGGCCAGTACGCACCCATGCAGCACGATTCGAACCCAAGTCCCATGCATTCGTCATTCTCCGGTTTTGCGGTGAGGCTCGCCTTCAGAGGGATGGCTGATCGGCGACCGGTGCGAGGCAGCCTCGGCCCGGGGGACGCCAAAGCGCGGCACGACTACGGTCGGTTGGCTGCCACGTTGTCCTGCTTGACCTGTTCGAGTTTCTGGAGGAGTTCGTCCGGTTTGCCGTCGCTGCGCGCCGTGTCGATGAGCCTGTTGAACATGTGCTCCACGTACCAGGCGGCGTCGATGCGCTCGCCCGAGGTGCTCGCACCCGCCACCACGTCGTCATGGAACCGGTTCGCCAGCCCGGACAGGTAGCGTTCGTCCTCGGTTGCAAACTCGTTGATTCGGAGGATGTCTGCAAAGTCCTTGCGGAAGGCGTCGGCGCCGCGGTCGCGATTGTAGGCCACGACGGCCACAACCGCCCCAGCCGCCAGAAGAAGGAAGACGAGGTGCTTCATGTCCGGGTCTCCGAAGCCGTCCGTACGGGGGTCGAGGCGGCTCCACCGCGCGCTCGCCGGGCGTCGGGAGCAAGACACAAGCCTGCGACGCAGGAGTCCAGCCGATCGCGCCGCGGCAAAATCGGAGCGAGCTGGCCCACGCGGCGGCCGGCGGCGCCGTCAGCCACCACAGGCCGGCCTGCTTGAGCCGCCCGCGCGCGTCCCGGATGAAAGTTGCTGACCCCCGGGGGCGGGTCGGCGCCGTGCCGCCGGACCGGGGACGCGGAACCGGCCGTCGGCCGAAGGCCGGCTATTCGCCGCCGGCAGCCGCCTTTTTGTTGCGTTTCTTCGCCTGCAAGTCCTTGCGCGCCTTGTCGGCCGCGGCCCACAGATCGTACGCCTGCTTGCGCTCGCCGCGCTTGTAGGCTTCAGCCGCCAGCGTCTTCTGCCGCTTGATTGCCTTGTTTGGTCTGGGCATCTATGACTTTCCGTCCTTCGTTACACCAGTCTCTAATCCAGATTCCGAACCGCGGATCATAGCGGCCGGCCGTTCCGACGTCCAGCCGCCCGGACCGACCCGGATGAGCCGATGAGCCGCTCACGCTGGGGCGGGTCTGCGGTGCGGCGCTGGATCAAACTCCGCCGGTTACTCACCCATCCGCACCGGGGGGTCGAGCATCGCACTACCAGGCCCCCGGACGAATCGCGCAGGCGGCGCTCCGGCAGCCCGCCGGCGCTTGCAGTTCTTGACAATGCTCCGCAGGGGCCGTTACTGTCGCGCGCTTCCGGTTGGGGCCTGCCGGCCGCTTCGGCACGGGCGCCTCCGTCTGTGCGGCCGGGTGAGTACCAGGGCGGCGTTCGGCCGCCCCTGCGACCGGGGGTGCCTTCGGGTTGCCCGCAGGCGGCGGGGGTGGTTCGTCGCAGTGCAGGAATCGTGTGGAGTTCTTGAATGTGGAAGGCGACTCTCCCCCTGGCCCTGCTGGTCACGCTCGCGATGGTGCCGCAGGTTTTCGGGCAGGCCGCGTGCAACGAGCAGGCCATACAGCAGATCCAGCGGCAGCAGACCCTGCAGCCGGCTGACGATCTCATCGTGCAGGCCTGCGTGGAGGCGAGGTTCCAGACCCTGCGGTCCGGCGGCGCCCCCCGCGCCTTCATGGCCGAGATCGCCAAATGGCGTGACGATCCGGAAAGCTCGACGCAGTTCGTGGACGCCCTGGCGCGGGAATTCGCCCGCCAGGCCACGGGCGTTTTTGCCGCCGCCAACGTCGCGCCGGCCGCCTCGGCCGCCGTCGCGACCCAGTTGGCCGAGTTCGGGCAGCGGGTTCCGCTTGAGGCGCTGCTGACCGGCCTGCGCAGCCCCGTTCCCGGCACGCGATTTCTGATGGCCAAGAGCGTCGCCCGTCGCCGCGCCGCTTACGGCGCCAACGCGACGCAATTGAGCCAGGTAGCGCAGGCAGCGGTCGCCGCGGCCGCCGGCGAAAACGAATCGGCCGTCGTTTCCTGGCTCTACAAGTGCCTGGCGATCCCCGGAATGGCGACGAACGCGGCGATCCTCGACGGCATGTTGACGATCTTCCACGGACGGGTCGAGTCCCGCCGTTCGGGCGCCGCCTACATCGACGGCGCCGACGTCGAATTCCTCGAATACCTTCGCGCATCGGCCGGGACGCTGCCGCAGAACGACCGCAACCGACTGCTGCCGGACCTCGCGGCCTATCTCCGCATCGCGGGCGAGCGATTCGCGGCAGACGACCTCAACTTCCGCGAGCAGGTCAACGCTGAACGGGCGCTCGACGCCGCCGAGGCCGTCCTGGCCGGCATCACCGGCAATGCCGGCGGAGTCCGCGCGGCCCTCGCCGCAACGGATCGTCCCGCGTCCATCGCGGGCGTTCAGCAGGCCGTCACCGCCTGGATCGGCGACGCGACCAACGCCGGCGTTCTCAACGGCGGCAACTACAGCGTCGAG
>CAZYLK010000277.1:0-5307 GCA_964648365.1 uncultured Phycisphaeraceae bacterium | reverse complement strand
GGTGTCGCTGTTTTCGCGGCTAAGCACCGAACGGCCGGCTGGACGAGGTGGCATGTTGTGTTGGGGGGGGGCGGGCAGACTCGCGTCGTGCAACCCGCCGCCACCGTGGTACGTCCGACGGGGTGTCCCGCCGGTACAGATGGGGATTTCAATTTCGCCTTTGGACGACCCGGAGCGTGCATGCCTGCAATCCTTCGCGACGTCGCGCGGGGCTCCGACGTTTCAAGTTTCTGTTCCTGGGAGGATTTTGTGATGTTGAGGAAGGTTAGTGCGATCGTGGCGTGTATGGCCTTGGCCAGCCTTGTGCGGGCCGATCAGCCGCAGTATGCAGACGACGAGATTACGAACGGCGGCGGCGCGCCGACGTTCAGTACGCCGGCGCCGAACCCGGTCGATCCTGGTATGAGCGCGGACTGCGTCTGCAGCGTCTTCGCCCAGGATGGCGGCGGCACGCCCTGTATCCAGTCGGATTGCACCCACGCCGCCGCGGCCTGCGAGCAGGATCCGAATGGGGGCGCCCGCTGGTGCAACGGTGGCCTGGATCCCAACGGCGACAACGGCGTGCTGTTCAACAACGGCGCCGATAACGTGTTCGTGCTCGGCGGCGTCGGCTTCGACGGCGAGGACGCCTCCGCCTACGAGGCGCCCAACTGCACATGGGGCAACAACACGCTGGTTACCGCGTTCCACCAGGCGGACGACTTCACGGTGCCCGATGGCGAGACGTGGGACATCGCGCAGGGCATCACCTGGATCTACCAGACCAACTCCACCCGCGAGCAGTTGATCACCGAGATCTACATCCAGATCTGGGACGGCGTTCCCGGTGACGGTGGCGCCGTCATTGCCGGCGACATGGTCACCAACCGGCTGGCGATGACCAGCCAGTACTCGCACGCCAATCGCGTGGCGCCGACCGACCTGCTCAACGTAGCCTGCGTTCTGAAGACCGTGACGTTCGACATGAGCTGGCTCGACCCGCTCGAGGCCGGTACGTACTGGATCGAGTTTGCCACCCGCGGCCAGGCCGCTTCCGGCCCGTGGATGCCGACGTCCGCGCCGTACGATCCGGACACGGACAACAGCCGGTACTTCGAAGTCGCCACTAATGGCTGGTTCCCCAACTCGGACGGCTGCTCGGCCCTGCCCAGCGATCGCCCGTTCGTCCTGGTCGGCACCGGCGGCAGCAGCGGTACCTCCTGCCAGTACGCCCTCAAGAAGAACTCGAAGGCCAAGAAGGGCTGCGACGTCTGCCCGCAGAAGGGCGATCTCTATTCTGACGGCAGTGCGTGCGAAGACGTAAAGGACTGCGGCAAGAAGATCAGCGTGAAGCAGATCGACTGCCCGGACGGCGGCGACGGCTTCTGCAAGAAGATCAAGGGCAAGCGCGAAGAGTGCTCGTAATCTCGAAAGCCCCGGCCCGCCGGCACAGCCGGCGCCGGGTCTTTGCTGATGCTGCACGACGCAGCGCTTGATAAGCACGGGGGCGGCCGGCTCGTCGGAGCCGGCCGCTCTTGTTTCCTTGCGTCGGTTGTGAGGCCGCCGGCCCGCCCTACAATGCCCGGCGGGGGGTTACCGTCCGGCGGGGGCCACGGCGTCGCCGGCGCCGTGGGCTTGCTGCACGCGGCGGTGCGAACGCAAGGGGAGTCCTTCGGCTTGGCCCGAATCGTCATCATTGAAGATGAGCCTGTCCTCGGCCGCAACTTGCGTGACTCGCTCGAGTTCGCCGGCCACGCGGTCGAACTGGCCGTGACCGGCGAGGAGGGCGTCGAGCGGGTGCTGGCCACGGAGCCGGACCTGGTGCTGCTCGATCTGATGCTGCCGCAGATGAGCGGCATGGACGTCATGCACGCGCTGAAGGCCCACCACGTCGACAGCTCCATCGTCATGATGACGGCCCACGGCGACATCGAGACCGCCGTGCGGGCCATCAAAGACGGGGCGGAGGATTTTATCACCAAGTCCGGCCGGCTGACCGAACTCAACCTCGTTCTGGAGCGCGTGCTGCGGCGGCGGGAGCTGGAAGCCACGCTGAGCTATCTGCGCGACCGCGAGCGCGGCGACAGCGCGCTCGACCGCGTCGTCGGGCGCTCGGCCGCGATCGGGCAGATCAAGACGAAGATCCGCCGCCTGGCGGCCGGACCGGCCATGCAGTCGGAGGCGCCGCCCACCATCCTGATCACGGGCGAGACCGGAACCGGCAAGGATCTCATTGCCCGCGCGATTCACTACGAAGGCCCGCGCAGCGCGCGGCCCTTCGTTTACGTCAATTGCACGGCCATCCCTTCGGAACTGTTCGAGTCCGAGCTGTTCGGCCACGTCAAAGGCGCCTTCACCGACGCGCGAACCAGCAAGAAGGGGCTCTTTGAGGTCGCCCAGGGCGGGACGATCTTTCTCGACGAAATCGGCCACCTGCCCCTGTCCAACCAGGCGAAGCTCCTGGCCGCCATCGAAAAGAAGTCCATCCGCCCCGTCGGCGCCACCACCGAACGCGGCGTCGACGTCCACGTCATCGCCGCCACCAACCGCGACCTGCACGCCGCCATCGCCGCGGGAGAATTCCGGCAGGATCTCTATCATCGGCTGTGCGTCGTGACGATCGAGATTCCGCCGCTGCGACAGCGCGACGACGACATCGAGGATCTGACGTTGTATTTCGTCGCCGAGTTTGCCCAGCGGGCCGGCGTCGACGTGCGGGGCGTCACGCCGGACGCGCTGGCGGCGCTTCGGGCCTACGACTGGCCGGGAAACGTCCGGGAACTGTCGCACGTGGTCGAGAGCATCGTCCTCATGCTCGACGGCGACTACATCCGCCGGGAACACCTGCCCATCCGGCCGGTGGCTGATCCCGGCGGTGTGGCCGTGCGGGTCGGCGGACAGGATCTGATCGAGCTGGATTTCGCCGCGGGCCAGCCCACCCTGGAGGAGGTGGAACAGCGGATCATCCAGGCGGCGCTGGAATACGCAAAGCACAATGTCAGCCGCGCCGCCCGAATTCTGGGAATCACACGGGACGCGCTGCGTTATCGGGTACAGAAGAAGTCAAAATCGTAAGCGATGCGGGTCCGAATCTCACCCGGCGGGGTGAGAAAACGGCACTCGCCCCGCTACAATAGGTGGCGTTGTGCCGAGGGCGGTTCGCGCACCGGAGCGCCGGGTGCCGTGGCGGCACCGCCCCGGTCAGGACGCGTGGGGAAAGAAGAAGACGCTGAGCACGCCACGTCGCACCGTGCCGCGGGCAGGCTGACAGCCGTTGAAAGGCTGGCTTTCTCTGTGTGGCGCCGGCTTCTCGCCGGTGAAATCACCGGCCGGACGACCGGGCCACACGTCGTATAGAGGCTGCTGATCCCCCCAGCCTCGATTCGGACGATTGACCCATGCGCCGTGTGGGGCCGTGCCAGATCGTTGTCGCCTCTTGCCTGTGCCTGGCGCCGTGCGCGCAGGCCGCGGAAATCCTGACTTTCGTCATCGGGCAGGACTGGCAGAACCGGATCATCGAACGGTTCGGCGAGCACCGTACGACGGAGATCGACGCCATCGACATCGCGACGGTGAACTTCTCCGCGTTCGACGTCGTCTACCTGTCCGACAACTACAACGCGAAGAAGACGCCGGCCTACGCGACCGCCCTGGCGGCGAGGGCTGGCGACATAGAGGCGTACGTGCGCGGCGGCGGCCGGCTGATCGTCGGTGTTCAGGCGTATGGCGGCGCGTCCACCGCGAACGGAGATGAATACGCCTTTCTGCCGCCGGTGCTGGTGCGCGGGCTCCAGCCGGGCCAGCGCCTGTTCGGCGACTTCGTGCGACACGCCGACCCGCAGCATCCGCTGTTTCGCCCGTTTCCTCATGAAGAAGAGTGCCGGCGCGATCCGCACTTCCTGTGCCTGTCCTACTGGGGTTCGTCCTATCACGGGGCGCTGCCAATGGGGCTCCTTCCGGTGCTGGCCATCGACGACTCCAATCCGCCGCTGCCGCTGATCCGTGGCGGCCGCATCGACGCGGGCCGGCTGCTGGTGTGGACGTTGGATCCGGACCAGCACGACACCCCCGCGGCGCAGGCGCTGGTCAGCAGCGCGCTGGACTGGATGCTCTGCTCCGACGAGGAGACCCTTGAGGCGGTTTGTGAAACGGAGCGCGGCGTCAACGTCGTCCGGGCCCAGGCACGTGGCGGCATGGAAGGGGCACAGGTCACATTCCGACTCGACGATCAGCCGGACGTGGCCGGGCGATTCGACAAAGAGGGCGTCGTGGACGCGCGGTGGGATGGAGTAAGGCCCGGCCAGTGTGCCGTCGAGATTGAACTCTCGTGCGGGGACGTGCTGTTCGACACGGTCGAATGTCCTCTGAACCGTTGCAGCGGGGACGAGAGCTTCAAGGCGGTGTGCAACGCGACCAACGAGGGAACCGAGTACAAGACCATTCTTCGAGGCGGTTTCCCCACCACGGCGGTGGTGTTTGAGCTTGAAGGTCAAACGCCGATCGAGGCCATCGTCGACGACAACGGCCGCGCGACGGCCGTGTGGTTAGGATTGGAACCGGGACGGCACGTCAGCCGCGTCCACCTCGCCTGCGGCGACCGGCTCCGCTCCCGGGCTCGCTGCCCCTGACGCCACGCCCGCCGCCGCTTCCGCGGAGGATGCCGGACGGGCGCCTCTCGGCGACTCAGTCATTCGGGGATATACACCCAATCTGGGTGATATTGCGATCGCGCGGCCAGGCCCGCCGGGATCCGACTGTCGCCTGCCAACACCGCGTAAATCAATGCTGCACATCACGTTGCGTCGATTCCGGGATGGAATTCGGCGTCTGGCACCGGGCTTGCTCTCTTGAGGGCGTACACGTCAACCGGACCACGAGCCGAAGGTCGAAAGAAGGTCAGTCCGATTCGCGGTCCGGCGGAATCGCTCAGAGTGAGAAGCAGTTGAGTCTGCGGGGACGTGCTTGCCGAGCCCCCCTGGGCAAGCGACGTTTTTTGCGGGGAAACGCTTGGCTTCCGATCGTCGGGTGCGGTTCGCCGTAGTTCCGGAGGGGAGCCGTGAGGCAGCACGGCGAACGGCATCCCGGCGCGGAAGTCCAAGCGTCCTTTTTTCAATCCGCGGCCTCCGGCGCGACCGGCGGCCGACACATCGCGGTCACGCGTTCAAGCGCGCCGCCGCGAAGATAAACTTCATTTCCTCCCTCCCAAGCACCGGGCGGCGGGGGACGGCGACGTGAGGGGTCACCGTCTGATCGCCATCCGGTGCATTTTTTTTGGTTCTTCCGCAGAATCTGTGGTAGCACGGGACGGGGTTCGGGCTCGATCGTCGG